>JBBRIC010000045.1:0-19903 GCA_038221665.1 Sphingomonadales bacterium | reverse complement strand
AGCGAGGGAAAGACTACGCACACCCAGGCCAGCGCGATCGGCTTGCGCCCGAAATGGCCCATGTCGGCATAAAGCGCCTCGGCCCCCGTGATAGCGAGTACGACCGCGCCGAGCGACAGGAAGGCGAGCCCGGGGTCACGGATGAAGAAGTTCACCGCATGATGCGGGGACAGCGCCGCCAGGATGCTCGGGTCGGGCGCGATATGGATGATGCCCAGCACCGCGAGCACCGCGAAATAGAACAATACGATCGGACCGAAGAAGCGGCTAACCGTTCCCGTCCCACGAGACTGGATCAGGAACAGGCCAATCAGGATGCCGATCGAAATCGGCAATACCAAAGGCGCCATGCCGGCATTGACAACAGTCAGGCCCTCCACGGCAGACAGCACCGAAATCGCCGGGGTGATGATGGCGTCGCCAAAGAACAGCCCCGTTGCAAGGACGCCAAGCAACGTCAGCCAGCGGCCGCGCGTGCTGGAAGGCGATAGTCTCGAAATCATTGCCAGCAACGACAGGCTGCCGCCTTCGCCGCGGTTATCGGCGCGCAAGATGACCAGCACATATTTGATGGTGACGATCAATGTCATGGTCCAGAAAACCAGGCTCATCACACCAAAGATATGCAATTGGTCGACCGCCAGCTTGTGATGGCCGGTAAAGGTTTCCTTCAACGCATAAAGCGGGCTGGTACCGATGTCGCCAAAGGCCACGCCAATGGCACCGATCCCAAGCCGAATCGTGCCCTGGGGGGCATGGCTGTCGTTGTCGCTGGTCGCAGGCGTCGCGGCGGTATCGCTCGACATGTAATCCAAATATCCCAAAGGGAAGCGCGCGGCGCGGTAGCACAGCGCCAGCCATGCCGCAATGCAACAAACCCGCAACCAGGCAAATGGTTGCGTCGCCGGGTACGATGTTCCGGCGATCAGGCCCTTGCGATGACTGACTGGAACAGCGGTGAGGCAAGATGGCCGTTCAGCCAGTGTTGCAGGTCCGGCAGTGGCTGGGCAGTGAACCAGGCTTTGTCGACGGCGGCGAATTGGCGCACGAACGGCAGGATAGCCATATCGGTCAGCGAGCGCGACGCGCCCGAAAGCTGTGGCGATTGCGACAGCCGTTGATCGAGATCGGCCAATAGCGCGAGGCAGGCGGCGCGATCTTCAAGCTGGCCGGCGCTGTATTTATAGGCATCGAGATGCTGTTTGAACGGGCCATCGAAAGCAGCGATCAAGGCCCGATCATCGCCCGCCAGCCAATGTTCAGGATCGTGCGCCGCCAGGGCCCAGCGCATGATATCAAGGCTTTCGTCGATGACCCGACCATTGGGCAACAGCAGCACCGGCACGGTGGCCTTGGCGCTGACGGCCAGCAGTGCCGCTGGTTTGGCCGACAATCTGACCTCGTGCTGATCGACTGCAATCTGGCTGACGGCCAGCGCCAGCCGGGCACGGATAGCATAGGGGCACCGCCGGAACGTGAACAGCAGCGGTAGCCGATCAGCGCTCAAACCGGTTGCACAAGCCGAGCGCCGACATGGACAATGCCGCGCGCCGCCGCCAGCACTTCCTGGCGATGCCGCTCGGCATAGCCGGCGCGCTGGCTGTCACTGCGTGTCGCCTGGCAAGCCGGACAGCTGATGCCTTCAACATATAGCGCTGACTGGCGATCGGCGGCGCTGACCGGCATTCGGCAGCCGTGGCAAAGGCTGTGGGTGCCAGGGGAGAGGCCTTGCGTCACGGCGACGCGCTGGTCGAAAACGAAACATTCCCCCTGCCAAAGGCTTTGCGCGGCCGGCACGGTTTCCAGATATTTGAGGATGCCGCCCTCCAGATGGAAAACATTTTCAACGCCTTCGGATTTAAGGAACGCCGTCGCCTTTTCGCAGCGGATGCCGCCGGTACAGAACATGGCAACGCGCGGCGGTGTCGGGCCAGCGAGCAATGCGTCGCGGCGGCCACGGAACCAGGCCGGAAAATCGCTGAAGGCGCTCGTTTCAGGGTTGATGGCGCCGGCAAAGCTGCCGACCCGCACTTCATAGTCGTTCCGCGTGTCGATGATGATCGTATCGGGCGCCGAAATCAGCGCATTCCAGTCGGCCGGCGCCACATAGCGGCCGGCGTCGCTGATCGCGTCGATGGCGGGCTGGCCCATGGTCACGATCTCGCGCTTGACCTTGACTTTCAGCCGGTGAAACGGCGTCACGGCGACCCAGCTATCCTTGACGGTCAGCCCGGAACAGCCGGGCAATGCCGCTATTTCGGCCATGACGAGCGCAATGGCCGCCGCCGATCCGGCGATCGTGCCGTTTATGCCTTCGCTGGCGATCAACAAGGTGCCGCGCACGTCGGACGCAGCGCAAAGCCCGTACAGTCGATCCCGGATGCCGGCGCAGTCATCGAACCGCGTAAAGCGATACAGCGCGACAATGCGGATCGGCAGGGATGTCATCGGCGACGCGTGTAACATTGCAACCGTTGCTGGCAAAGCCGGCCAGCATGTGCAGGATTCAGCGGCGGAACAGCGCCTCGCCCTGTTCCAGCGCGGTGCCGCCGCTGGCGACGGGGGCGCCATGTTCGGCGATATGCGCTGCGGCCGAGCGTTCGGCCTGCAATTGTTCGATCAACGCGGCCCGTTCCTCACCCAGTTTGCCAAGATCGACGCTGGTATCGATGCCGGCCTTTTTCGCGGCGGCGGCGACGAGAGCGTCGAGTTCGCGCTGGCTGGTCAGGCCGAGCGTGACGGGATCGACGCCGACCAGATTGGCATAATCCCAATGCGATTTGTCACGGATCGATGCGATCGTGGTCTTGGTGGTACCGATCAGCTTTGAAATCTGGTTATCGCTGATTTCAGGATGGTTCTTGATCACCCACAATATGCCCTTGGGCTTGTCCGAGCGTTTTGAAACCGGCGTATACCGCGGCCCCGTCGTGCGGCGTGATTGTTCGGGCTGGCGCGACAATTTCAGCAGATGATCGGGGTTGGCCTGGCCAAGGTCGAGTTCTTCCTGCGTCAATTCGCCGTTGCGGATGGGGTCGCGGCCGGCCAGCTTGGTTGCGGCAGTGTCATCGGCGATGGCCTGGACTTCGAGGATATGGAGGCCGCAAAATGTCGCGATCTGTTCAAAGGTCAGCGCCGAATTATCGACCAGCCAGGCGGCGGTTGCATGTTGCATCAGCGGATAAAGAGGGGCGGCCATGACAGGAACCTTGCAATAAAATGACAAACAGCCGCCCCTTTGCGGAGCGGCTGAGCCTCTCACATGTAGGCCGCTATCGCAGTCTAATCAAGCATTGCTATGGCCATGGCGCCGACGGCTGTTATTGTGGGTTGATGGTCGATAGCCCCCCGCCCCATGACGCGCCGACGGCAACAGGCCCGGCACCGCTTCCCGACCATGGCCTTGGCCCCGGCGAACGCGCTGTGGCGCTGGTCGGCTTTCGCTATGTCGAGCGATTGTTCCTGATCACCATCACACTGATGACACTGGCGGCGGCCGCCATTGAAGTGAACCGGGTCATCCTGGTCAGCACCGTCAACCTTGCCGACATCTTGCTGATGTTCCTCTATCTGGAGGTCATCGGCATGATCATGGTATTTTATGGCGGCCGCGAATCACCCTTTGTCTATCCGATCTTCATCGCCATCACTGCGTTGGCGCGGCTGATCGTGCTGCAGGGGAAGGCGATGGCGCCCGAAACCATCGTCTTTGAAGCCAGCGCCATCCTGCTGCTCGCCATTGCCGCCGTCATCATCGCGCGCACCAGTCGCTAAAGCATGACACGATCAGAATGTATCGCCCGGGATGCGGCCGATCCCCTGGGTTTTGCCCGGGCCCGGTTTTTGCTGCCGCCTGGCATCATCTATTTGGATGGCAATTCGCTGGGCCCCTTGCCGACGGCTGCGCCGGCGCTGATCACCGATATGGTGGCAAGGCAATGGGGTGTCGGCCTGATCAGAAGCTGGAATGACGAAGCCTGGATCGATTTGCCGATGACCATCGGGGCGCGGATTGCGCCGCTGCTCGGCGCCGATCCCGCCACTGTCATTGCGTGCGACAGCGTTTCGCTGAACCTATATAAACTCGCCGGTGCTGCACTGGCGCTCAGACCCCAACGCCATGTCATCCTTGCCGAAGCCGGCGAATTTCCCACCGACGGCTATATGCTGCAAGCGCTGGCCGATCTGGCTGGTGCTGAATTGCGGCTGGTGCCGCGCGGCGATATCGCCGCATCGCTTGGCCCTGATATCGCCTTGCTGGCGCTCTGCCATGTCCATTATGCGACAGGCGCTGTCCATGATCTGGCTGGCTTGACCGCGGCCGCCCATGCAGCGGGCGCCTTGACGCTTTGGGATGTGTCGCATTCGGCGGGCGCGCTGGCCTTGGCACTTGATAGCGACGGCGCCGATTTTGCGACCGGCTGCGGCTATAAATATCTGAACGGCGGGCCGGGCGCACCGGCCTTTGCCTATGTCGCGGCGCGTCATCAGGCCGATTTCCGGCCCGTGCTGCCCGGCTGGATGGGCCATGCGGCACCCTTTGATTTTGTGCCGAACTATGCACCGGCTGCCGGCATCAGGCGGCTGTTGACGGGGACGCCGTCGATTTTGGCCATGCCGGCATTGCTGGCAGGCGTCGCAAGTTTTGACGGCATCGATCTCGCGCAGGCCGAGGCAAAATCTGCCGCGCTGGTGCATCTGTTCGCCGATCTGGCGGCAGCGCATTGCCCGGGCGTCGCCGTGGAGCGGGCCGGCGCTGGACGCCATGGCTGCCAGATCATCGTGCGGCATCCAGAGGGGCGGCGGGTCATGGCCGCGCTGATCGCTGCCGGCGTGATCGGCGATTTTCGCCCGCCGGATCGGATGCGCTTTGGTTTTCCGGCGCTGTTCACGCGCTATGTCGATGTGTTCGATGCCGTCGCCACGCTGGCACGGATTATGGCGGCGGCGACATGGCAGGACGCCCGCTTCGACGCGTCGGGAAAGGTCTGCTGAGCGGCCAGAGGGTGGTCAGTCAGGCATTTGCAGCACGATTTTGCCGACATGCGTGCCGGCCTCCATCCGGCGATGCGCCTCGGCGGCATCGGCGAGCGGGAACACCATGTCGGTGACGGGCTGCAACCGCCCGGCTTCGAATTCCGGCCAGATCACGCCTTCCAGCGTTTCGGCAATGGCGGATTTGAACGCCACCGATCGCGGTCGCAACATCGATCCGGTTAGCGTCAAGCGCTTGCGCATGATCGCAACCAGATCGAGATCGGCGCGCGGGCCCCTTTGAAAGGCGATGCTGACATGGCGGCCATCATCGGCAAGGCATTGGAGATTGCGCGGCAAATAATCCCCGCCGACCATGTCGAGCACCAGATCGACGCCACGCCGGTCGGTAATAGCGGCTACCTCGGCAACGAAATCCTGCGCGTTGTAATCGATCGCATGCGCAGCCCCCAGCCGCAGGGCGGCGGCACATTTGCCCGGGTTTCCGGCTGTGACGATCACCGTCATCCCCAGCGCGGTGGCAAGTTGAATGGCCGTTACGCCGATGCCGCTGGTGCCGCCATGGACCAGCAGGGTTTCACCCGGCCGGGCATGGCCGCGGTCCATCACATTCGACCAGACGGTGAACCAGGTTTCGGGCAGGCCAGCGGCATCGACGGGCGCCATGCCAAGTGGAACCGGCAGGCATTGCCCCGCCGGCGCCGTGCAATATTGCGCATAGCCGCCGCCGGCGACAAGCGCGCAAACCGCGTCACCCACCCGCCAGCGCGCCACGTCCGGCCCCAGCGCCACGATCGTGCCGGCAATCTCCAGCCCCGGAATCGTCGGCGTGCCGGGCGGCATCGGATATAGCCCCAGGCGCTGCAAAACATCCGGCCGGTTGACGCCTGCTGCTGCGACCTTGACCAGCACCTCCCCCGGCCCCGGCTGCGGCACTGGCCGGCTGACGGCCTGCAAAACCTCGGGGCCACCGGGCGCGGCGGGATCGATGGCAGTCATGCTGGCGGGGATGGTCATGCCCGGACTTTGGCAGGATAGTGGCGCCCGTTCAACGCGCGTCGCGCGGTTTCAAAAAATCACAGCTGGGCTGATGCCCGTTCCCGTACTATTTGCCGCGCCGGACGGATTCAACGCCGGGGCCGAGCGACAGCCACATCCGGCCATTATATGAAATGCCGGATTTCAACGGCAGCTGTCGGTGGTTGACTTGGGCCCCCCGGCCGGGCCAGCTTGGCCACATGTTCGATGAAGACGGCCCCCGCAAAAAATCCGACGTGCTTGCCGAGCTTGGTCGCGAGGACCTTGATAAATTGTCGATTGCCGAACTCGACGATCGTATTGCCGCGCTGGAGGCCGAGGCGGCGCGGGCGCGGGCCAAACGCGTCGGCGCGGCGGCGTTCCGGTCGGCAGCGGACGGCCTGTTCAAACGGTGACGGTATAGATGGCCGGCAGCCAGGATTTTGTCGCCGATCGGCGCAATGACGGCCTGCTGATCTGGCTCAACGGCGCGCTGGTTTCCCGCGCCGACGCCCGTGTTTCGGTATTCGATGCCGGTTTTTTGCTCGGCGATGGCGTTTGGGAGGGGCTGCGGCTGCATGGAGGCCGGCTGTTGTTTCTCGATGCCCATCTCGATCGGCTGTTCGCCAGCGCCACTGCCATCGGCCTTGATCTGCACATGACCCGCGCCGATTTTGCAGCGGCGCTCGGGCAAATTTGCGCGGCGAACGCCATGACCGATGGGGCGCATCTGCGGCTGATGGTGACGCGCGGCGAGAAAACCGCCGCAAATCAGGACCCGCGCAACGCGCTCGGCCGCCCGACGGTGGTGATCCTTGCCGAGTATAGGCAAGCGGCGCCATCGCTGCGCCACACCGGCCTGCGCCTCCACATCGCCAGCATTCGCTGCACGCCACCCGACATGTTCGACATGCGGATCAATTCGCACAGCCGGCTGCCGCTGATCTTGGCGCTTAACGAGGCGATTGCGGCGGGCGCCGATGAAGCGCTGATGCTCGACCCCGGCGGCAATATTTCGAGCTGCAACGCCACCAATTTTTTCTGGGTGACGCACGGCACCTTGCAGACCTCCACCGGCGCATATTGTTTCAACGGGATCACCCGCGCCAATGTGCTGGCGGTGGCGCGGGCCGCTGGCATGGCGGTTTTGGAAGACGATTTCCGGCCCGATGCTCTGCACACGGCAACCGAGGCCTTTGTCACCGGCACCTTCGGCGGCATCACCCCCGTCGCAGCGATCGATGGCCGGGCACTGCCGCAACCCCTGCCGGGCCCGCTGACGACGCGGTTGATGGCGCTGTACGAAGCCCTGAAGGAAGGCTCGGCTTGACCCGGCGTATCGCCATGTGGTGCGGGCCGCGCAACCTGTCGACGGCGATGATGCGCGCGTTCGGCAGCCGCGCCGACACAGTCGTTTCGGATGAGCCTTTTTATGGCGCCTATCTCAGGCACACCGGCGATCCGCAGCCGATGGGGGCGGCGGTGATGGCAGCGATGGATTGCGACTGGCAGCGCGTTGCCAAGGCCATGTCAGGCCCACCACCGGCGCTGCGCCCGATCTGGTATCAAAAGCATATGGCGCATCATATGGAAGGCCCCATCGGCATCGCCGACCTGCCCGGCCATGCCCACGCGTTCTTGATCCGCGATCCGGCGCGAGTGGTGGCAAGCTATGCCGCCAAGCGTGTGACAGTGCAGCCGGAACATCTGGGGATCGCCCGCCAACGCGAATATTTCGATTCTGAGGCCAATCGGCTCGGCCATGCCCCGCCGGTGGTCGACAGCGCCGATATCTTGCGCGATCCGCCGCGCGTGCTGGCTGCCCTGTGCGCCGCACTCGGTATCGACTGGGACCCGGCGATGCTGGCCTGGCCGCCGGGCCGCCGCCCCGGCGATGGCATCTGGGCGGCGCATTGGTACGACACCGTCGAGGCGTCGTCAGGCTTTGGCCCGCCAGAAGGCGCCATGCCAGCCCTTGACGCCGAAGCAGCGGCGGTGGTGGCCGCCTGTCGGGGAGATTATGCCTATCTGGCGGCGTTTGGATTGGGTTTGGTCCGATCAGGCGGCTGAGGGCCGTTTGGTTGTTCAGCCTTTGCCCATCAGGCTCAATACTTCCTTGCGGCTGCGATCATCGTCGCGAAACACCCCCATCATGCGGCTGGTCGTCATGGTGACGCCCGATGTCATCACGCCGCGCGCCGACATGCAGGCGTGGGTCGCCTCGATGACAACAGCAACGCCAACCGGGTCGAGATGTTTCTGGATGCAATCGGCGACTTCGGCCGTCAAACGTTCCTGCACCTGCAAGCGTTTGGCAAAACCCTGCAATACCCGAGCCAGTTTTGAAATGCCGACAACGCGTTTTCTGGGCAGATAGGCAATATGCGCCTTGCCGATGATCGGCGCCATGTGATGCTCGCAATGCGACTGGAACGGGATGTCGCGCAGGATGACGATTTCGTCATAACCACCGACTTCGCCAAAGGTTTTCGACAGATGCAGCCCAGGGTCCTCCTGATAACCCCGGAAATATTCGCGGTAAGCGCGCGCCACCCGCGCCGGCGTTTCGAGCAGGCCTTCGCGCTCCGGGTCGTCCCCCGCCCAGCGAATCAAGGCGCGAACCGCAGCTTCGGCCTCGGCCTGCGGGATGGGCTCGACATGCGGCGCCGTCCGTTCGCCGTCAAAATCATCATCACCCATCGCGTTCAACTCCCTGCGGCGCCTTGCTTGCCAGCACCTGCCCCAAGTCGGAACTTTAGGCCAAAAGCGCAACCCTGTGAATGTCGCAGGGTCGGTCCCGCGCAGTTTTCCTGTCGACCGCGGGCCTGCCGCTTGCGTTCGCGTCAGTTTTGTTGCAATTCGATGACACCGTCCGTATTGGCACATCATTGCCAGTTCTATTGCCGAGCGTCCGCGCCCCGGCTGTTTGCAAAGCCCTGACCCCCTTCATGCCACAATCGTTTGTTCCGTCGTCCAACCGGATCGATGCGGTTATCACCTGGGTCGATGGCGCCGACCCTGATCATGCTGCCCGGCGCCGGGCCCATATCGGCGATGCGCCGGCCAATGCCAATGGCACCAACCCGCACCGCTGGGCCTGCAGCGATGAACTGGCCTATTGCCTGCGGTCGATCGCGACCAACGCGCCCTGGATTGGCCGCATCTGGATCATTACCGACGGGCAATCGCCCCAGCTGGAACGGGTGCCCGCCCCGATCCGCGCCCGCATCAGCGTCATCGATCATAAATTGCTGTTTGCTGGCCATGAAGCGGTCTTGCCGACTTTCAATTCAATGACGATCGAAAGCATGATCTGGCGGATTCCCGGGCTTGCCGAACGCTTTGTCTATTTCAACGATGATGTCTTTCTGGTCGGGCCGATCGCGCCATCCGACGTTTTTGCAGGACTACAGCCGGTGCTGCGCGGCAAATGGGTCGATCTGGGGGCGCTCGCTGCCGATCCGGCCCGGCGGCTTGACCCGGCGGCGCTCAATCAGTTCGCCCAGATCAACGCCGCCGCGCTGCTCGGCTTTGGCGCGGGTCGGTTGTTTGCCGGCGCACACGTCGTCCACCCGATGCGCAGGTCGGTGCTGGCGGCGCTGTTTGACCGGTATCGGCCAGAATTCATCGCCAATATTGCGCATCGTTTTCGTGATATCAGCCAGTTTCTGCCGCAAACGCTGCACAATCACGCCTGCATCCTGGCCGGCGAATGTGTGCTGGAAACCGCGACCGACCATTTGCACCTGCGCACCGGGGCGGTCATCGACCTGCCGCTGGCCGATGTGCGGCGTGACCTGCAACGCGCGCTCCACCCCGCGATCAAATTCCTCTGCGTCAATGACCTGCCGCAACTGGAAGCCGCAATTCCCGAAACGCGCGCCTGGATCGAACGGGCAATCGCTGCCTGATTGAAGGGGCGTGCCGGCCCCGATTTTCCGCAACGACGCGCTAGACCCGCTTGCCAAAACCCTGTTGCTGCCATCAACACGCCAGCGCGTTTAGCCGGCGTTTTTCGCCCGGCTGGCGCGCTTGCGTTCGTTCGGGTCGAGGTGGATTTTGCGCAAGCGGATGAAATTGGGCGTTACTTCGACAAGTTCATCCTCGTCGATATAGGCAATTGCCTGTTCCAGCGTCAGGCGCTTGGGCGGGCTCAGCTGGATGGCGTCATCCTTGCCGCTAGCCCGAAAATTGGTCAGCGCCTTGGATTTCAGCGGGTTGACCTCAAGGTCTTCATCGCGGGCATTTTCGCCGATGACCATGCCCTGGTAAACCGCTTCGCCCGGGTCGATCATCAAGGTGCCGCGCGGTTGCAAATAGCCAAGCGCATAACCAACAGCCTCGCCGGTCTCGGTCGAGATCAGCACGCCATTGCCGCGGCTGGAGACGGCACCCTTATACGGTCCGTATTTTTCGAACAGCCGGTTCATGATGCCGGTGCCGCGCGTATCCGACAGGAATTCGCCATGATAGCCGATCAGGCCACGGGCCGGTGCGCTGAAGGTCAGCCGCGTCTTGCCGCCGCCAGATGGCCGCATATCGGTCATTTCGGCTTTGCGCATCGCCATTTTTTCAACGACCGTGCCCGAATATTGTTCATCGACATCGATGACGACGATTTCATAGGGCTCGGTGCGCTTGCCATTGTCGTCGGTGCCGTAAATCACCCGAGGGCGGCTGATCGACAGTTCAAAACCTTCGCGGCGCATGGTTTCGATGAGCACGCCCAATTGCAATTCGCCGCGTCCGGCGACTTCGAACGCATCCTTGGAGGCGCTTTCGGTGATCTTGATGGCGACATTGCCCTCGGCTTCGCGGATCAGCCGGTCAAAGATCATCCGGCTGGTGACTTTCGATCCATCGCGGCCGGCATAGGGCGAATCATTGACGGCAAAGGTCATGCTGAGCGTTGGCGGATCGATCGGCTGGGCGTGCAATGGCTCGGTGACGCTGATGTCGGCGATGGTGTCGGCAACGGTGGCCTTGGAAAATCCAGCCAGAGCGATGATGTCACCGGCCCGTGCCTCGGCAACCGGCACGCGTTCCAGACCCTGAAAGGCAAAGATTTTGGAGGCCCGGCCTTCCTCGACGACCGTGCCATCGGGGTTGAGTGCGCGGATCTGCTGGTTCAACCGCAGCGTGCCCGACAGGATACGGCCGGTCAGGATGCGGCCGACAAAGCTGTCGCGATCGAGCAGCGAGACCAGCATCTTCAATTCACCATCGATATCGGCGGCCGGCGGCGGCACATGCGCGACGATGGTCTTGAACAGCGCCGTCAGATCGCCGGAACGAACATCCGGGTTGTCGCCTGCATAGCCATTGCGGCCGGAGGCGAATACTACGGGGAAATCCAGCTGTTCATCGCTTGCCTCGAGTGTGACGAACAGATCGAAGACTTCATCGAGCACTTCTTGCGCGCGGGCATCGGCCCGGTCGATCTTGTTGACGACAACGATCGGCCGCAGGCCCAGCGCCAGCGCCTTGCCCGTCACGAACTTGGTTTGCGGCATCGGCCCTTCGGCGGCATCGACGAGCAGCACAACGCCATCGACCATCGACAGGATGCGTTCGACCTCGCCACCGAAATCGGCGTGGCCCGGCGTATCGACGATGTTGATATGCGTGGTTTCGTCGTTGCTTTTGTCGGTCCATTCGATCGACGTGCATTTGGCCAGAATGGTGATCCCGCGTTCCTTTTCGAGATCGTTTGAATCCATGGCGCGTTCAGCGACGCGCTGGTTTTCACGGAATGTGCCCGATTGCCGGAAAAGCTGGTCGACCAGCGTGGTTTTGCCATGATCGACGTGCGCGATGATCGCGATGTTACGCAAGGCCATTGAAGCATTCCTGTGGGGATCGGCAGGGGGACGCGGCGACAATGGCCGAACGACCATGGCCCACCGGGCAAGCGCGACCCCATAGCCACTTTGATGCGATGCAACAAGATGGCCGGCGCAAACTCCTGGCGGACAATGCCGGGTGCGGTGTCCCGGGCTTGCGCTTTGCTGGCTGTCACGACGGGGCGTTGTTACCGCAAGCCGGACCTGACCGTCATACATTGACTTGCTGGGCGCGCGTCGGCATCGGTGGCGGGGATCGACACGGCCTTTGCGGCGGTGTTGCAGGAAAGGGAATTTCCGACATGGACATGGCGGAGGCTGGCCTTCGGACAACCGGCGCGATCCTGTCGGCGGCGCGTCAGGCCAGCGGCATCGACCTGATTGATATCGCCAAGGAAACGCGCGTGCCGCTGCGTCATTTGCGGGCCATCGAAAGCGATCAACATGACAGCCTGCCGGCATTGCCCTATGCCATCGGCTTTGTGAAAACCTTTGCACGGGCGGTCGGGCTTGATCCCGAAACTGTCGCCAGCCAGTTTCGGTCCGAAACATCAAAAGTCGCGCATGTGCCGTCGGCAATCGCTCTGGAACCACTCGATGAGCGGCGTCTGCCGTCACGCGGGCTGGTAACGATCAGCATCGTCGCGATTGTCATGGTAATCGCCGGGCTATGGGCCTGGGGTGCCGGCGCCTTTGATCCCGCCCCGCAACAAACTGATATTGCGGTTGAAGCCCCGGCGCAGAAGCAGGCGCAGCAGTCGGCAACAGCCGGGCAGGAGGCGCCGCCGCTGGCAAATGCCGTCGCGCCGGACGTTGGCACCGGTGCAGCCGGCGCTTTGCCCAGTGGTGTCGCCAGCACTTTGCCCAATGGTCTGCCCAGCGCTTTGCCTGACGCTCCGGCGGTTGCAGGCGCGGTTGTCCTGACGGCAAAGGAAGATGTCTGGGTCAAGATCTACAATGGCGCGACGCGTACCAGCGCCAGGATCGGCATCATGAAGGCGGGCGAAAGCTATGCGGTGCCAGCCGACCAGCCGGGGCTGCTGCTGTGGACGGGCAAGGCCGGCGCCATCGCCATCACGGTCGCCGGCCGCGCCATTCCACCCTTGGGGGGACCTGTCGAAACGGTCCGTGATGTCAATCTTGATGCGGCATCGCTGCTGGCGAGAAGCGCGCCGGCGGTGGGCGCTGTCACGCCACCAGCCGGGGTGAAGCCGGGCGTTGGGCCGCAAACCTTTACAACGCCGGGCGTCTGATCTGATGCGGATGATCATGCCTGTCGCAATTCTGATTGCCATGCTCGGCCTTGCAACGCCGGTGGTAGCACAAGACCTTGATCCGGTGCGGGTCGAAAAGCGCGTCACAAAGCTGGAAAGCGAAGTCCGCGCGGTGCAACGCAAGGTCTTTCCAGGCGGCGATCCGCGCTATTTCGAACCGGAAATCACGGCGCCCGCCGCTGCCGCTCCCGCTGTTTCCGGCACGCCGGCAACGGCGCCTCTGGTCGATCTTGCCGAACGAGTCGGCCAATTGGAAACCCAGCAGCGCGGCCTGATCGGTCAGGTCGAGGCCGTGCAATTCGAAAATCGCCAGTTGAAGGAACAGCTTTCCAAATTGCGCGGCGATATCGAGTTTCGGCTCACGGCGTTGGAGGGCGGCAATTCGACACCAGCGCCCGCCCCCGGCGCCGTTGTGGTCAAGCCGCCGGCCAAGCCGGTAAAACTCGATCCGGCCGCCAAACCCAAGCCCGAACCAGCGGTCACCGCCGATGCCGCCTGGAAGTCGGCCTATGCCAATGTCATTGCCAAGGATTGGCCGGCGACCGAGACGGCGATGACCGATTTTCTCGCTGCCTGGCCCAATTCGACGCGCCTGCCACAAGCACGATACTGGCTTGCCAGCAGCTTTGCCGAGCGCAACCAGCACGCCCAGGCCGCGCGCAATTTCCTGGAGCTTTACCAGACCGCGCCAAAAAGCGATCGCGCGCCCGACAGCCTGTTGGGCCTCGCCAATGCCATGCAGGGCCTCAAAAAACCCAAGGACGCGTGCAGGGTGCTGGGCGAGCTGCAATCGGTTTATGGACCAAAGCTGACGCCGGCGCTGGAAGCCAAGGCGAGTGCGCTGCGCGACAAAGCCAAATGCGGGGCATGATCGGCCGATGCCCGATCTCGACACGCTCACAACGGCGGCGTTGGGGCGGGCAGTAGCGCCCAGCGAACGGATCGCCATCGCGGTTTCCGGCGGCCCCGACAGCCTTGCGCTGCTGATTCTTGCGGCAGCTGCCTGGCCCGGGCGCGTGATCGGCTTGACAGTCGATCATGGCCTGCGCCCCGCTGCCAGTGCCGAAACTGCTGGCGTGGCCCGCCAATGCGCCGCCGCCGGCATTGCCCATGCGACCCTGGTCTGGGCGGGGCCGAAGCCGAAAAGCGCCTTGCAGGCCGCAGCGCGTGAGGCGCGCTATGCGCTCATGGCAGGCTGGTGTGCCACCAATGGCGTGGCGCTGTTGCTGACGGCGCACCATGCCGATGATCAGGCCGAAACGCTGTTGATGCGGCTGGGGCGCAGCAGCGGTGCCGCGGGGCTGTCGGGGATTCGTCGCCAGCGTGTGCTGGCGCCGGGTGTCACGCTGCTGCGGCCCTTGCTGGGCATCAGGCGGGCAGACCTTGCGGCGGTTGTAGCTGGCGCGGGCTGGCAGGCCATCAGCGATCCAGCCAACAGCGACCCGCGCTTTGCCCGCAGCCAGGCGCGCGCGCTGCTGGCCGCAACGCCATGGCTCGATGCCGGCAGGTTGGCAGCGGCGGCCGCCCACCATGCCGAGGCCGAAACGGCACTGGCCTGGGCCAGCGATCGCGCCTGGGCGGGGCGAGCGATTAGTGCCGGTGCGCAGCTTTCGATCGATGTCGCGGGGCTGCCGGCGGAACTGGTGCAGCGTCTGGTGCGCCGGGCGATCGCCACGCTGGTGCCGGCGGTCGTACCCGACGGCGGCGCCACCGCGCGGCTGGTGGCGCGGCTGGCGGCGGGTGGTTCGGGAACGCTGGCCGGCGTCAAGGCGCGGGGCGGCGACATCTGGTGCTTCAGTCTGGCGCCGCCGCGCCGTCATGATCAAGGCGAATGAACAATTTTTTGCGCCTGAACGCCGCTTTGGCGAGGCAGAATGGCACAGGCAGATTGCAAGCGCAGCGAACTGGCCTATCTTGGCAGATGAATCAGTAACCGAAAGCCGCCCATATGGCCGACAACAACAAGCGCCCGCCCAACCCCTGGATCAAGAATCTGGGGCTGTGGTTCGTCGTTCTGCTCGGGCTTGTCGTTGTCGTCAACGTCATGCAGGGGCCATCGCGCTCGGGCGACAGTGGCAATGCCATGGCCTATTCGGATTTTCTAACCAAGGTTGACGAAGGCGCGGTCAAATCCGCTGAAATTCGCGGCAATGAAATCATCGGCAAGACATCGTCGGATGAGGATTTCCGGACTTACAACCCCGGCGATACCCAGTTGATCCAGCGGCTGCGCGACAAGAATGTGCGGTTTGACGCCAAGCCCGAAGAAAGCCGCTCGCTGCTGGCCCAGCTGTTTTTCAATATGCTGCCCTTTGTTTTGATGATCGGCATCTGGATTTTTGTCATGCGCCAGATGCAAAACGGCGCTGGCCGTGGCGCCATGGGTTTTGGCAAAAGCCGCGCGAAACTGCTTGTAGCCAAGGAAGGCCGCGTCACCTTTGACGATGTCGCCGGCATCGATGAAGCCCGCGAAGAATTGCAGGAAATCGTCGATTTTCTGAAGGATCCGGCGCGCTTCCATCGTTTGGGCGGCAAAATCCCCAAGGGTGCCTTGCTCGTTGGCCCCCCGGGCACCGGCAAGACCTTGCTGGCGCGTGCCATCGCCGGTGAAGCCAATGTGCCATTCTTCAACATCTCTGGTTCGGATTTCGTCGAAATGTTCGTCGGCGTCGGCGCCAGCCGGGTCCGCGACATGTTCGAACAGGGCAAGAAAGCTGCGCCCTGTATCATTTTCATCGATGAAATCGATGCTGTCGGCCGCTCGCGTGGCGCCGGGCTTGGCGGCGGCAATGACGAACGCGAACAGACGCTCAACCAGCTTCTCGTTGAAATGGACGGCTTTGACGCCAATGAGGGCATCATCATCGTTGCAGCGACCAACCGCCCCGATGTGCTCGATCCGGCGCTGTTGCGGCCCGGTCGTTTTGACCGACAGGTCGTCGTTGGCCGTCCTGACATCGAGGGTCGCGAAAAGATTCTCGCCGTCCATATGAAGAAAGTGCCGCTGGCACCCGATGTGAATGCCCGCACCATTGCGCGCGGCACACCCGGGTTTTCGGGCGCCGATCTCGCCAATCTGGTCAATGAGGCAGCGTTGCTTGCGGCGCGCCGTGCCAAGCGGCTTGTCTCGATGAAGGATTTTGAAGACGCCAAGGACAAGGTGTTGATGGGCGTCGAGCGCAAGTCGATGGTCATGACCGAAGACGAGAAAAAGATGACGGCCTATCACGAGGCTGGCCATGCGCTGGTTTCGATGCACGAAGCGGCGTCCGATCCCATCCACAAAGCCACGATCATCCCGCGTGGCCGCGCGCTCGGCATGGTCATGCGCCTGCCCGAACGCGATCAATACAGCTATCACCGCGACAAGATGTACGCCAACCTGTCGGTCTCCATGGGCGGGCGTGTCGCCGAGGAACTGATCTTTGGCTATGACAAGGTATCGTCGGGTGCCTCATCGGACATCAGCTATGCCACCGATCTGGCGCGCTCGATGGTCACCCAATGGGGCATGTCGGACAAACTTGGCCCGCTGAAATATGCCGACAACCAGGAAGAAGTGTTTCTGGGCCATAGCGTCACGCGCACGCAGAATGTCAGTGAGCAGACGGCCCAGTTGATCGATGCCGAAGTCCGCACGATCGTCACCGTCGGCTATGATCGCGCCAAGCATGTGCTGTCCGAAAATATCGACCAGTTGCACAGTCTTGCCGCGGCCCTGCTGGAGCTTGAAACCCTGTCGGGCGACGAGATCAAGAAAGTGCTGGCGGGCGAACCGATCGATCGCGCCTCAACGACCGGGACCCCGGCATCACGACCATCAACGGGGGTTTCGGCCATCCCCAAGACCGGGCGTCGCGGCGGCTTTGGTGAACCGGCCCCACAATTGTAACGGTCCGACCGTCGGGCGTTGCGCCCGGCGGTCACTGCCTCGGCAGTTTTGCCGTCAGCCACGCTGACATTGCCATGTTGACCGCCGCGGGTGCATCCTGCTGCACCCAATGCGACGCCTGTGGCAGCCGGACGAGGGTGAAATCCCCGACCAGAGGGCCGTAACCGACGGTGTTCGCTATATCGATGGCGACATCCTGTTCGCCCCAGATCATCAGGGTCGGCACCTCGATCTTCACCACTGGCTCATCGAGAATATTTGGGAAATTGGCGCGATAATAATCGATCATCGCCTTCAGCGCGCCGGGTTGGCGCGCATTGCTGCGATAATGATCGATCAGCGACGCCGGAAAGGCTGCCTTGTCGACGGCTGAATCGGTAAAGGCCTTGCCGATGCCGCGCGCCCCATTGGCACCGAGCAACGCCTCGGGCAGCAGCGGTATCTGGAAGAAGCCGACATACCAGCTTTTGCGCCTTTGCGCCCAGGTCTTCAGCGTTTGCTTGAACACAAAGGGGTGCGGCACATTCATGATGACCAGCCCGTCGAGCGGCTGCACCTCGCGCTGGGCAAAGATCCAGGCGATCAGCGCCCCCCAGTCATGCGCCACCAGCAACCGCCGCCGCGCACCCAGCACATCGAACAGCGCGCCCGTATCCGCCACAAGCTGGTCGATATGGTAATCCGACTGGCGATGCGGCCGGCTGCTGCTGCCATAGCCGCGCAGGTCAGGCGCCACGGCGTGCCAGCCAAGGTCGGCCAGCAAAGCCAGCTGGTGCCGCCAGGAATGGCGACTTTCGGGAAAGCCGTGCAGGCACAAGGCAATGTCGGGCCCCGACCCACATTCATCGATCGCAAAATCAAGGCCGTTCGCAGCGATTGTGCGACTGGTGATGGCCATCACGCGTTGAAATTCAACCGTAGGCCCGGCCGTGGCCAGCGGCAGGTCGCAACTTTGCCGGTCGTCGAAAGGCAGACAAAAGCATTCATCATGTCGGCGCCACCAAAGGCGATGTTGGTGGTCAGCAAATCCGGAAAAGCGAAATATTCATGGGCCCCCGTTGCTGGATCGACGACAGTGATCCCGGGTTCCTCGATCAAAGTGGCCTGGGCGATATGGCCATTTGCCTCCATGGCGAGGCTGTCGAGATAGGTCTTGCTGCTCCAGGTCGACACAAAGCGGCCCGGGGCGGCGGCAAGCAACGACGGTGCCACGGTGCCGGGCCCGGTGATGTCGAATTCGAGGATGACGCGGCCCGCGGTGACGGCGGCATAAAGTTTCCTGCCGTCGGGTGACAGGCCGACTCCGTTCAGATTGGGGCCATAGACGGCACAGACGCACGAACTGCCGTCGGGCCGTGCGTAAAAAAGCCCGCCCTTGGTTTCATGATGCGCAAAATGCTTGCCAAGGTCGGTGAACCAGATGCCGCCAGCGGCATCGAAAACCATATCGTTGGGGCCGGAAAGGCCAAGGCCATCATCGGTCTTGTCATACAAGCGCTCGACCTTGCCGGTGGCGATGTCGATGCGTTCGATGCGACCGGTCGTATAGTCGGCGGCGGCATTGCCGGGGAGCAGCATGCCCTGTTGCTCATACCATTCAAAACCACCGTTGTTGCAGACATAGATGGCGCCATCGGGGCCGATCGCAGCACCATTGGGGCCGCCACCGGGTTCGGCAACGCTGAATTTGCGACCATCGGACGTGATTCGGGTCAGCCTGCCAGGCTGAATTTCAACGACGATGACGCTGCCATCGTCCATGGCAACAGGGCCTTCGGGAAAACCAAGGCCTTCGGCGATGATGTTGTGCGGATGCATGTTGACACTCCCCTTGCGCAAGCTGCGCATCGTGCACGGCGCGGTCGGCGCGGCAATGCTCAAACTAGGGGGGTTACCGGCGTTTGTCGTCGCTGGCAGCCCTGATCGCTGCGAATTCACCAGCTTTGTGCCAGCCCGGCCAATCGCGCGAATTGGCAATCGCCTGGCCAACCGCCAGCGCCGCATTGGCTTCCTGCCCGGTGCCGGCAAAATCCCAGCGCTGATCGAAACTGTCGGACGGCTGGTGATAGCGATGGGCGTTATAATCGGCGACGATGGCATTGCCCGCAGCAAACCCGCCGGCGCACAGATCGCGGCCGGCGCGAAAGGCCAGCGACGGCACGCCGCGCCGGGCAAAGGGATAATGGTCGGATCGGAAATACCAGCCGGCCTCCGGGTTGGGCTCGTCATCGACCCTGAGGCCCTGCGCCCGGGCGGCGGTGCGCAACATGGCCTCCAACGGCGTGCGGCCACCCCCGATCAGTTCCAGGTTGCGCGCCGCCGGCAGCACGACATGGGGATCGAGGTTGATGACAGCGGCGGTGTTTTCCAGCGGAAACAGCGGATGGCCGGCATAATATTCACTGCCCAGCAGGCCTTTTTCCTCGGCAGTCCAGGCGGCAAAGACAATGGTTCGCGCCGGCCGCTGGCCTTTCGCAAAGGCGCCGGCAATTTCGATCAGTTCGGCAGTGCCGCTGGCATTGTCGATGGCGCCGTTGCGAATGGCATCGCCGCTTGCATCGGGGCCGTTGCGGCCATTGGCATCCCAATGCGCACCATAAAGCAGGACTTCATCGGCATGGCTGGCGCCGGGTAGCAAGCCGATGACATTATGGCTGATGATGGCCGTTGCGGTCAGCGACGCATCGACCGAAAGCGTCGCGCCGGTCAGCGCAAAGGCGGTAAAGCCGGGCGCGCGGCCGCGAATTTTCAGGGTCGCAAGGTCGAGGCCGGCGCTTCCAAGCAGGTCATTGGCGATCGCGCCCGACAGCCAGCCGCTGAATTGCAGTGGCGACGGCTTCAGCGGCGACGGCTTCAGTGGCTCTGGCACCATCGCCGGCAGG
>JBBRIC010000044.1:0-19998 GCA_038221665.1 Sphingomonadales bacterium | reverse complement strand
TGACGGCCCTGAATGTGCTTGGCGGCGCGCTCGGCGTCTGTTCGATGGAGCCATTGACTGGCTGGCAGCGCGACGGCTGTTGCAACACCGACGCCAATGATCAGGGCCGACATCTGGTCTGTGCTGTCGTCAGCGAGGAATTCCTGGCCTTCAGCCGCGCTGCCGGCAATGATTTGACGACGGCGCGCCCGGAATATGGCTTTCCGGGCCTGATCGCTGGCGACCGCTGGTGCCTTTGCGCCGCCCGCTGGGAGGAGGCCCGTATTGCCGGCGTCGCCCCCGATGTGATCCTTGCGGCAACTCATATCAACACGCTCGAAATCACCGCACTCGGCCATTTGCAGGCGCATGCGGCGGCGCCATGACGGCTGTGTGATCGGCGATTCCGGAAAATTCGGCGGCTGTAAACTCGCTGCAATGTGCGGCGATGCCGTGCTGGTCTATGCCCGTGACGACCAGCCGGGCCTGCCTTTTCCCGGCATGCTGGACCTGCCGGGCGGTGGCCGCGAGGGCGACGAAACGCCAGAGGCCTGTGTCCTGCGCGAACTTGCCGCTTCGTTTGGCGTTCATGTGCCCGAGGCGCGGCTGGACTATGGCCGCGCCTATCGCCTCGCCGATGGGCTGACGCGAACCTGGTTTTTTGCACTGGCGATTACCAGGGCCGAAGTCGCATCGGTGCATTTTGGCGAAAAAGGCCAGGATTGGGCGATGATGCCGGCGGCGGATTTTATCGCCCATGACCGGGCTGTGCCGTTGTTGCGTGGCTGGGTTTCTGACTATCGTGCCGCCACAAAAGCCATGCGGTGCCTGAATACCACATCCGGAAAACCCGGAAACGCTTGACGGAAACGCCGGTTTCGTCGATACGGCTCGCATCCGGCTGGGGTCTGCCCCGGCCGTTTCGCATTTTATTGACCGGATACTTCGCCCATGCTCACCCGTTCCACCGCCTCGATCAAGCCCGCCGAGGTCGAAAAGAAATGGCTGTTGATCGACGCCGAAGGGCTGGTCGTCGGCCGGCTTGCCAGCCTGATTGCCAACCGCCTGCGCGGGAAGCACAAGCCATCGTTCACGCCGCACGTCGATTGCGGCGACAATATCATCGTCATCAACGCTGAAAAAGTCCGCTTCACCGGCAAAAAAGCGACCGACAAAATCTATTATCGCCATACCGGCCACCCCGGCGGAATCAAGGAAACATCGCCAGCCAAGATCCTGGAAGGCCGTTTCCCGGAACGCGTGCTCGTCAAGGCAGTGGAACGCATGGTGCCGCGTGGCCCGCTCGGCCGCGCCCAGATGCGCAATTTGCGGGTTTTCAAGGGCACCGAGCATCCGCACGTCGCCCAGAACCCTGAAATGCTCGATATCGCCGCGATGAACCGCAAGAATTCGACTCTCAGCGTCCAGGACGCTGCTGCTAAGAAGGCCGCCGCATAATGTCCGATACCCGTCAGTCGCTGTCCGATCTCGGCAGCATGCAGGATGGCAGCTATGAGCGGCCAAACGACCGTTTCAGCAAGGAACCGCGCCCCATTCATACAGGCGGCGGTGGCCCGCCGGCGCCGCTGCGACCGCAGGAAATCGATGCCTATGGCCGCGCCTATGCCACCGGCAAGCGCAAGAACGCGATTGCCCGCGTCTGGCTGAAGCCCGGCAGCGGCAAGATCATCGTCAATGGCCGCGACCAGACCGTCTATTTCGCCCGGCCGACCCTGCGCCTCGTCATCAACCAGCCGTTCGATATCGTTGAACGCCGCGACCAGTATGACGTGATGTGCACCGTTGTTGGCGGCGGGCTTTCGGGTCAGGCCGGCGCCGTCAAGCACGGCATCGCCGTCGCCCTGACCCGCTATGAACCAACGCTGCGCACCCAGGTCAAACAGGCCGGTTTCCTGACCCGCGATCCCCGCGTCGTCGAGCGCAAGAAATACGGCAAGGCCAAGGCGCGCAAGAGCTTCCAGTTTTCGAAGCGCTAACGCCACAGACAGACGCATCGTTGAACGGCCGGGATCTTTTCCCGGCCGTTTTTCATTGCGCTGCATCGCGCCTATGCAGCATCGGTCGGACGCTGCATAACCGCTGCATGATTCTGCACCGCCTCTTCGCCCTGATCGCCTTGCTGGCCATGCCCATCTCGCCCGCCGTGGCGCAAAATCTGTCGCAGCAGCCGCATACCCGCATCGAATTGATCGCCGAAAGCCGGACACCGGCGGCGGGCCGGCCATTGACGATCGGCCTGCAGCTGACCCCCAATGCCGGCTGGCATACTTATTGGGCCAATCCGGGCGATGCCGGTGCCGCGACGCGGGTCAAATGGACCCTTCCCGATGGCGTGACGCCGCCGCCGGGCCTGTCCTATCCAGTGCCGGACACGCTGATCGTGTCCGAGCTGATGAACTATGTTTATGCGCGTTCAAATGTGCTGCTGACAAAGATCGATGTGCCGGCGGGCCTGCGCAAGGGCCGCGACTTCACGATCATGGTCAAGGCCGATTGGCTGGTTTGCAGCCTTGAACAATGCGTCCCCGAAAGCGCGACGCTGACCCTGCCGCTGACCATCGGCAAGGGCGACAGCGACCCTGAAATGGGCGTGCGTGTCGCGCTTGCCGAGGCGGCCTTGCCAAAACCCCTGGCGGCCACCGCCAATTATGCCGTCGAAACCGGGAAATTCGTGCTGGCGGTGCCGCTCGCCAATGCCGACAAGATCAAATCTGCTTATTTCTTCCCGATGGACGACGGCCGGATCGACTATGCGGCGCCGCAACAGGTCAGCGTTGCCGGCGATGCCTTGCGGTTGCAGACCATCGCTGCAAAAGGCGGGCTTGCGACCGGGCCAATGACCGGCGTCCTGAAAATCATGCGCGATGGCGACGATGCACCGCTGGGGTTTGCGATCACCGCCCAGCCCGGAGCGGTGCCCGCCATCGGCTTGGCACTGAATGCCAAACCGCCGGCTGAAGCAGTCCCGACCTTGCCGTTGATCCTGCTTGGCGCGGTGCTTGGCGGCATCATTCTGAATATCATGCCCTGCGTCTTCCCGATCCTCAGCCTGAAGGCTTTGAGCCTGGCGCGCGGCAATGTCGCGCCCGCCGCGGCCCGCCGCGATGCGCTCGCCTATGCCGCCGGGGTCGTACTGGTCTGCACAGCGCTTGGCGGGTTGGTGCTGGTATTGCGCGCGGCGGGATCGCAGGTCGGCTGGGCGTTCCAATTGCAGGATCCGCGCGTCATCACGGGCTTGCTGCTGCTGGTCACCGGGATCGCGCTCAACCTTGCCGGATTGTTCGAAATCACCATCACCACCGGTGCGCTTGGGGATGATGCCATCAAAAAAGGCGGGGCGTTCGGCAGTTTTGCGACCGGCGCGCTGGCAGCCTTTGTCGCCACCCCCTGCACCGGGCCGTTCATGGCCGGCGCGCTTGGCGCCGCCCTCATACTACCGCCGATTGCTGCGCTGTCGGTGTTCGCTGGCCTCGGTTTTGGCCTGGCGCTGCCGTTTCTCGCGGTCGGCTTTATCCCGGCGCTGCGCCGTCGGCTGCCCAAACCCGGCCCCTGGATGAACACGCTGCGCGCTATATTGTCGATCCCGATGTTCCTGACCGCGCTGGCGCTGGCCTGGGTGCTCGGCCGTCAGGCCGGCGTCGAAGGCATGACGATTGGCCTTGGCGGTGCGCTGTTGCTCGGCCTTGCCTGCTGGTGGCTGGGGAAGCGTCAGGCTGGCGGTGGCGGGGCCTGGTTGCCGGCCGGTGGCGCGATCATCGCCGCTGTCGCAGCGATCATCCTGCTGCCGCTGGATGCGCCGGCACCGGCTGGCGCCACATCGGCGCCCACCGGGCTGATGGCCATCGAATTTTCCCCCGAAAAACTTGCCGAACTGCGTGGCAAGCGCGTCCCGGTCTTTCTCTACATGACCGCCGATTGGTGCCTGACCTGCAAGGTCAATGAGAAAGGCGCCATGGCGGATGCCGCTGTCGCCGCTGCCTTTCGCCAAAAGGGCATCACGGTGATGGAAGGCGATTGGACGCGGGGCGATCCGGTGATTTCAAAATGGCTGGCCAGCCAGCATCGCGCCGGCGTGCCGGTCTATGTCTTTTACGATGGCAAGGGCGGCGAGGTGGAATTGCCCCAGATTTTGACGGTCGGGGCGCTGACCGGGCTGGGCTAGACCGTAGTTGCCGCTGATACGCCCGGCTCAAGGCTCGACCACCCCGCCTTTCATGACCAGCACCGGCGCCGCCACCAACGCCAGATCGCGCCCTGGATTGCCGGCAAAGGCCACCAGATCGGCAAGTTTGCCCGCCATGATCCGACCGCGATCGGGAAGCTGAAAATAATCGGCATTGCCGGCGGTGGCGGCATGCAGCACGGCCAACGGCGCCATGCCGGCGGCCACCAGCAAGCGCATCTCGCGGGCATTGTCGCCGTGGCGAAACACCCCGACATCGCCGCCAACGCAGATTTTGACCCCTGCCGCCAGCGCGAGGGCAAAGGCCTTGCGCTCGGCCAGAACCGCCGCCGGCGCGGGTTCCGCCCCGTTCCAGCCGCGATAGCGGGCAATCGCATCACCGGCGGCGAGCGTCGGGCAAAGCACCGTGCCGCGCTGCGCCATCAGGCGAAACACCTCGGCATTGCCATCGCTGCCATGTTCGATCGTATCGATACCGGCCATGATGGCGCGGCGCATGCCCTCCGGCGTACTGGCATGGGCAACAGCCTGACGCCCGGCATCATGCGCGGCGGCAACGCCGGCCGTCAGTTCCGCCTCGCTAAACGTCGCGCGGCTCGGCTCGCCCTTGCCCCAACGATAATCGGCGTAGAATTTGACGATGTCGGCGCCGGCGGCAATCTGACGACGCACCACAGCGACCAATGCTTCGCCGCTGGCTTCCTCGGCGCCCTGCGGGATTGCGAGGCCCGGTTCAAAGCCCTTGGGGCCATAACTGCCCGTCGCCACCAGCGCTCTGGTGGCGATGAGCAAGCGCGGCCCCGGCACGATCCCCTGATCGATCGCAGCCTTCAGGCCCACGTCCGCATAGCCCGCGCCTTCGGTGCCCAGATCGCGCGCTGTCGTAAAACCGGCGCGCAGCGTTGCCCTTGCCGCAACCGTCGCGCGCGCCGTGCGCAGGGCAATCGATTCATGCAGCACCTGATCGTCCCACGGCGTTTCGTCATAGGGGTGGAGGAACATATGGCTGTGTCCCTCGATCAACCCCGGCAGCAAGGTTGCGCCGGGCAGGTCGATGATCCGCGCCTCGGCCGGCACGGGCAGCGCGGGGCCAGCAGCGATGATCCGGTCGCCATCGACAAGCACCTGCCAGCCGGGATGCATGGCATCGCCATCGAAAACCTGCGCCGGGCGCAATAGGATCGGCGCAGCCGAAACCGGTGACGCGATCAGTATCGCCAGCAAGATCAGGTATCGCATGGCAACCTCATGCTGGCGGCACCAGGCCGATCGATTTCAGCACAACGGCCTGAACCACCATGACCAGCAGCCAATAGCTGCAATCCGTCGCGACAATGCCCCAGGCCTTTTTGCGGTAGCGCAGGGTGACCAGTACCGCCGGCACGACAAAGCCCAGCCAGATGACAACGGCGCTGGCGATGGCCATCACCCAGGCATCGGCCCGGGGCGGCGCAAGGATCAGCGCGCCGGCCAGGATCGCGGCAAACCAGGCTTGCGCCACAAAGGCGATGGCGCGATCAAATGGCCCTTGCGGGGCGCCGTGCAGCAACAGGCCGGCGATCAACCCGGCGAGCGTTGCGGCCAGAATCGGCACGGCATTGAGAATGATGTAGATCATGGCCCCAGCTTCGCCAGTTTGCAGCGCCGCGCAAGCCTGTTTAAGCCGACGCAAATTGCCAAAGGGACGCAGATGAATATCGAAACACTTCCGCCATTGCTACTTGGCCGCTTGAACCATGTCGGTATCGCCTGTGTATCGATCGATGCGACGATCGCAACCTATGGCCGGCTGTTCGGTGCGACAGTTTCACGGGCGCCATTCGATTTGCCGGCACAGGGCGTTCGCGTCGCCTTTATCGATGTCGCCAACAGCCAGCTTGAACTGATCGAACCGTTGGGTGATGCCTCACCCATTCATGGGTTCTTGCAGAAAAATCCTGCCGGCGGCCAGCATCATGTCTGTTTTGAAGTCGCCGATATCATCATTGCGCGTGACGCCATGCGCGCGCGCGGCGCCACGGTGCTGGGCAATGGCGAACCCCGCATCGGTGCCCATGGCGTGCCGATCATCTTTGTGCACCCAAAGGACAGCGGCGGCGTGCTGATCGAATTGATGGCGACGCCTGAGGGGCATCACTAGGTTTTTCAATCCCGGCCTGCTAACAGCCCTCTGCGGTCAGAGGATCGGGCGATCGCCGCCGTTGCAAGACGGGGGAGGAAAGTCCGGGCTCCACGGAACGCGGTGCCGGGTAACACCCGGCGGGGGTGACCCCAGGGAAAGTGCCACAGAGAGCAGACCGCCGATGGGTTCCCGGCAACGGGAAAGACAGGCAAGGGTGAAAGGGTGCGGCAAGGGCGCACCGCGCGATGGGTAACCAGAGCGGCATGGCAAACCCCACCGGGAGCAAGACCGAATAGGGACGGCACGGGTTTCGACCCAGGGCAGGAACCGGCCCCGACCGTCCGGGTTGGTTGCTTGAGGTTGTCGGCAACGGCAATCCTAGAGGAATGATCGTCGCTTCGCTATTGCGAAGTACAGAACCCGGCTTACAGATCCTCTGATCGCAGCGTCGCGAGCGCGCGTGCCGCGCGCCGACGGGCGCAAGATCGGCCAGTGGGGCGCCGCGCGCGCCTGCGCGGCGAACCCGTCTGACGTCAGCCGCGGCTTTGCCGCGGCCCATTCTCCGCTAGTTCAAAGGAAAAATGATTGATAATATTGATTTTGGTGGACAGTGTACCGGCAGTTTTGGCATGCGCTGCCTGTCGTCCGCCGCTAAAGTAATATAAATAGCGATGAGGTCCACTGCATTGGCAAACAGGCATTTTATTGCTTTGGTTCTCGCTTGCTGCTCAGCGCACGCAAGCGCAGCCGCTACTCTGGATTTTGCCGCCGCTGCACAGAATCTCGATGCGCAGGTGACGCAATTTTATGCCTATTTGGAAAAATTGCCTGATGGCGCGCTACCCAGATCGGCGATTTTAGATGCCAAACGTGCAGCGGTTCGGGATGAGGATAGTCTCCTGCGCTACGCAGAAGATCGGCTGATGTCGCTGGCGGATCACCACGCGATCACCGGCAGCGCGTTTGCTGATAGTTGGGCGGTTGTTCCAACATACGCAGATTTATGGATCGTTCGGCATGACAATGCTTTCTGGATTGACGCAGTTCGTGAAGGTAGCCCGAGCGAACTTAGTGGTGTGAAGGCCGGTGGCCGTCTGATTGCAGTCGATGGCGTTCCAATTGGCGATGCTGTCGAAGATTTTTGGACACGACTGGGGCTCGCTGTGACGCCACAACGAGCGGAATATACAGCGCGAGTGTTGGCTGCCGGCCGCCGCGATCGCAATCGAAAACTCACCATCGTCGAACAGAGTGGAAATGTTCGGCAACTGACACTCGTATCGCTTTATCAGCTGTCCCCCGATCAGCCACCTCTTACCGTAACCAGCCATGGCGGTTGCACGATTGTGCGGTTGAACAACAGTTTAGGCAACGATCTTACAATCTCTGCATTTGATGCGGCGATGCAACGCCTGCCTTCAACCGAGGCCCTTGTTATCGACCTGCGGGACACACCTTCGGGAGGCAACACAACCATCGCGCGGGCTGTCATGGGTTGGTTCGTCGCTTCAGCCAAAAGCTATCAAATCCATAACCGCCCTGTCGAAGAGCGTGATACAGGAATTGCCAGACAATGGATTGAACAGGTTCTACCACGGCGGCCCGCGCCCAAAGCGGTCTTGCCGACCGTTTGGGTAGGGCGGTGGACGGGCAGCATGGGTGAAGGGCTGGCGATCGGTTTCGCCGCACTGGGTGCGGAGGTGCGCGGCACCAGAATGGCAGGCTTGAACGGCTCCGTAGAGGAATTGCCAATTGGTCCGACGCGCCTGACCGTAAAAATTCCAACAGAAAGACTAATGACGGTTGAAGGCCTGCCGCGAGAGAATTACCAACCAAAAGCCCAACCGCTGGCATGTTTGCCCTTAAACAGACGGTAGGGTACCAGAAGTGTCTGCAACTTTATCGATTATTGCCCGGCAGCTTTGCCAGAATTGCGGGTATCCCGCGCTGACGCATCACGATTCTGATGGCAATCTGTAGCCCGCCGCAGGGATCAGCGCATGGGCAAAGCCTCTGCTGACGTCAGACGGTTCGCTGGGGAGACCCCAGCACCCCGCTGGCCGGCCTTGCCCCTGTCGGCGCGTTGCACGCGCGCTCATGGCGCTACGACTTATCCGGACCGCAGCAGCCCCACCCCCGCATCGCGCTCAAACAGATACAGCAATGTTCGCGCCGCCTGGCCGCGTGGCCCGTCCAGCCCGCCATCGCGATCGATCAGCAGCCGGGCATCGTCACGCGCCATGGCGACAAATTTTGCCGTCCGCTCGGGGTCGGCCAGCCGGAACACCGCCTCCCCCGATTGCCGCGTACCAAGGATTTCACCGGCGCCGCGCAGCCGCAAATCTTCCTCCGCAATGCGAAAACCGTCGTTGGTTTCGCGCATCAGCTTCAGGCGCGCCCGCGCCGTTTCCGAAAGTTCGCTGCCGCGCAGCAACAGGCACAGCGATCGCCCCGGCCCGCGTCCGACGCGGCCGCGCAGCTGATGCAGCTGGGCCAGCCCGAAACGTTCCGCCGCCTCGATGATCATCAGCGTCGCATTGGGCACATCGACACCGACTTCGATGACCGTGGTAGCCACCAGCACACCCAGCCGCCCGGCGGCAAATTCGGCCATGACAGCGTCTTTTTCGGCCGGTTTCAGCCGGCCATGCACCATCCCGACGCCGCTGCCGAACCGCGCCTTCAACATGGTGGCGCGCAATTCCGCTGCCGCTTCATCGCCGGTTTCGCTGCCTTCAACCAGCGGGCAGACCCAATAGGCCTGGGCGTTAGCCGCCAGATGCCGGCCCAGCCCGTCGATAACCTCGTCCATGCGCTCGATCGGCGTCACCCGGGTTTCGATCGGCAGGCGGCCGGGCGGCAGTTCATCGATGCGGCTGCCATCCATTTCACCATAGGCGGTCAGTTGCAAAGTGCGCGGAATTGGCGTCGCCGTCATCGCCAGCAAATGCGGCGGCCGCTTGGCCTTGGCGGCCAGCAACAGGCGTTGCGACACGCCGAAACGATGCTGTTCATCAACGATGACCAACGCCAGATCGTGATAATCGACACCCTCCTGAAAAATCGCATGGGTGCCGATCAGGATGTCGATCCGGCCCATCCCCAGATCATCGAGCCGGTCGCGGCGCACCTTGCCCTTGTCGCGGCCGGTCAGGATGGCGACGCGGACGGGGAGATCGCGCAGCATCGCGGTCAGCGTTGCAAAATGCTGGCGGGCAAGGATTTCGGTGGGGGCCAGCAACGCTGCCTGGGCGCCCGCCTCCACCGCCACCAGCATCGACAGCAGCGCGACCAGCGTTTTTCCCGACCCGACATCGCCCTGCAACAGCCGCAACATCGGCGCGCTCTGGATCAGATCGGCGGCAATTTCCGCCGTCACCCGCCGCTGCGCCATGGTCACGGCAAAAGGCAGGCTGGCCAGCAGTGGCACCGTCAACGCGCCCGTCGCCATCAGCGCCCGCCCCTTGCGCTGCCGCGTGTCACGCCGCACCAGCAGCAGCGCCAGTTGATTGGCCAGCAGTTCATCATAGGCCAGCCGATCCTTGGCCAGCGCGTCGCCGATCAGCGCATGGGCGGATGTCAGCGCTATTTTCCACGCCGGCCAATCGTGCCGCGCCAGCACGCTCGGTTCGATCCATTCGGGCAAATCGGGCGCGCGTTCCAGCGCCTGCGCGGTCAATTGCGCCATGCGGCGGTTGGAAACGCCTTCCGTCAACGGATAGACTGGCTCGCGCATCGGCGGCCCGGCGCTGTCCCCCGGCAGCGATATTTCTGGATGGTTGATCTGGAGACTCTGGCCATAGCGATCGAGCTTGCCGGCGATCCGGCGCGGCAGGTTCAACGGCAATTTCGTCCGCGCCCAGCTTGCCGGCTGGCCAAAGAACACCAGATCGACCCATTGCCCGGCCTTGTCGATAGCGCGCACCCGCAACGGGCTGCGCGGGCCACCCTGATCATAGCGCGCCGCCGTCAGCGTGACGAGGATGGCGCGCCCAACCAAAGTTTCGTCGACCGTATCGGTCTCGACGCGCTCGATCGCCATGATCGGCAGGTGGAACAGCAGGTCCACCAGCCGGCTGATTTTCAGCCGTGCCAATTGCCGCACCAGCGCCGAGCCAACGCTTTTCAGCGTGGCCGTTTCGCTGAACAGCGGGTTGAGGATGGCGGGCCGCATGACGCCGAACAACAGACAATGCCGCCGCCCCAAACGCAAGACACCGGCGGCATTGCTGCCGCCGGTGTCCGCTTAATCAGCGTTCAGCGATCAGCAGCAGCCAAGGCCGCAGCAGACGCCAAGCGCGCAGCACGCCGATCCAACCGCGCTGACCAGCGCCGGGCTGGCGAAGGCGGCGGTTGAAGCGAATAATGCGGTCAATGCTAAAATGGTCTTTTTCATGTAAAATATCCTGATCTAGATGCGAAATTGAAGCGGACCTGGCCGGTTCGCGGCAATGGTGGATCCGGATCATAGCCCCGGCCGCTGAAATGTTGATCGTTGGCGAGATCATAGCGAGTTGTGACGATAACCCGCTGCGGCATTGGCGCGACGGTCTCCACGATTGTGGCGCAGCAGTTCATACAGGCAATGTTCACGATCTGGCCATCCGGTAGCGACGCACCCGGCATCGCTGCGGCAGCCGGGCAGCAACCGGCAGCATCGACACACATGGCCATGGCTCTGCCGGGCGCAAACCCCAGAACCAGCAATGTCAGGACAATCAACAGCCTCATCCTTTACACATCGCATGTTGCCGCCGCGTCGGCAACATGCGCTTGAGCCGACACGGCAGTGCGGCTATCGCTATCGCCTCGCCGCCACGCAGCCGATTCCGGCGGCGCGGTTTTTGCCGTGGGAAAGTTTGACTGCCATGGACCACGACTATCGCCTGCGCCGGTTGCGTTTTCGCGCCTGGCACCGCGGCACGCGCGAGGCGGATCTGATCGTCGGCGGCTTTGCCGATCGCTATGCCAGTGGCTGGACCGAGGCCGAGCTGTGCTGGTTCGAAGCGTTGCTCGATGAACAGGATGTCGATGTCATGGGCTGGGCGCTGGGCAGCATCACGGCGCCCGAAACATTTGCAGGGCCGATGCTGGATGCCTTCAAAAGGCTCGATTATGTCGTCATCGGCGCGCGTTGAGCCGCTGACCATTCCGAATATCAGGCGATAATGATCGACATCAGACGTTTTGCAGCCGCGCGATCGCCGCTGACGCTTGCCCGCTGTGCCGCTGGCTATCTGCCCTGGCTGATGGCCGATGCGGCACGCGCCGCTACCGGCCGCGCCGTCTATATCGCCGCCGATGATGCCGCCGCACGCAGCCTTGCCGAAGCGGCGGGTTTTTTTGCGCCCGAGATCGAGGTCATCACCCTCCCCGCCTGGGATTGCCTGCCCTATGATCGCGCCTCGCCCAGCCTGCGCATCGGTGCCGAGCGGTTGGCGGCGCTGGCCGCGCTGACCGAGATTCCCAAAGGCGCGCAATTGCTGGTGACAACGGTCAACGCGCTCAGCCAGCGCACCTTGCCGCCGGAACGCATTGCGGCGCTGACTGCGGTCATCAAGGCCGGCAGCCGCAGCGATCGCGACCAGCTTGCGGCAAAGCTTGCCGCCCATGGCTATGTCCGCACCGATACGGTGGTGGAGCCGGGCGAATATGCGGTGCGCGGATCGCTGCTCGATCTGATGCCGTCGGGCAGCGAGGAAGGGCTGCGGCTGGATTTCTTTGGCGACGAAGTCGAAACCTTGCGGCGCTTCGATCCCGCCACCCAGCGCAGCCTTGGGCCAGCCGATAATTTTGTGCTGATGCCGGTCAGCGAAGTGCTGCTCGATGAGGCACGGATCAAGGCCTTTCGCACCGGCTATCTCAGCCACTTTGGTGCCGCTGCAACCGCCGATCCCCTGTACGAAGCGGTCAGCGATGGCCGCCGCCTGTCGGGCATGGAACATTGGTTGCCGCTGTTTGAAACGACGCTCGCCACGGGTTTTGACTATCTGGGGGCGGGCGCGCTTGTCGTCCGCGACGCTGGCGCCGACAAGGCAGCCGCCGATCGGTTCGATGCGATCAGCGATTATCACGACAATCGCGCCGCCGCCCTGACCGCCAAAAAAGGCAGCTACCGGCCCTTGCCGGCAGCATCGCTATATCTTGCCCGCGATGAATGGGCGGCGCTGCTAAAGGCCAATAACGTGCATCTGGCGTCGCCCTTTGCCGTGCCCGATGGCACGCTCGCCACCATCGATTGCAGCGCCGGGCCATCGCGCGATTTCGCGCCCGAACGCATCGTTCAGGGCACTGGCGGCGCACCCGTCTATGCCGCCATCAAGGCACATATCGATAGCAAGCGCAGTGCCGGCGCGCGCCTGATCCTCGCCAGCTATTCCGCCGGCGCCCGCGAACGCTTGCGCGGGCTGCTCGCCGATGAAGGCGTTGCCGGGCTGGTTCCCGCCGATAGCTGGCAGGCGGCGCTTGGCACCACGGCCAAGGGCCAGGTGGCGCTGACGGTGGTGCCGCTGGACCATGGCTTCAGCCTTGATGATCCCAAATCGGCGCTGCTGGTGCTGACCGAACAGGATATGCTGGGCGACCGGCTGGTGCGGCGGAAGCGGTCAACGCGCAAGGCCGATAGTTTCATGGCCGAACTGGCGATGCTGACGCCGGGCGATCTGATCGTTCACCGCGAGCATGGCATCGGGCGCTACGAAGGGCTGGTCGCCATCGAAATCAGCCGCCGGCCCCATGATTGCGTGGCGCTGGCCTATGATGGCGGTTCAAAACTCTATGTGCCCGTCGAAAATATCGATGTGCTGACGCGCTATGGCAGCGACAGCGAAGGCGTTGGGCTCGATAAATTGGGCGGCGTGGCCTGGGCGGTCCGCAAGGGCCGGATGAAGCAGCGCATCCGCGAAATCGCCGGCGAATTGCTGGCGACCGCCGCCGCCCGGGCGCTGCGCGAAGGCGAACCCGCCATCCCCGATGCCCATGGCCTGGCCGCCTTTGCCGACAAATTCCCCTATGTCGAAACCGACGATCAGTTGCGCGCCATCGACGATGTGCTGGGCGATCTGGCCAGCGGCAAGCCGATGGACAGGCTCGTTTGCGGCGATGTCGGCTTTGGCAAGACCGAAGTGGCGTTGCGCGGTGCCTATGCGGCCGCCATTTCAGGGATGCAGGTCGCGGTCGTCTGCCCGACGACTTTGCTCGCCCGCCAGCATTTTGCCGGCTTTACCGAACGCTTTGCGGGGCTCCCCATCCATGTCCGGCAACTGTCACGGCTGGTCAGCGCCAATGATGCAAAGGCAACGCGTGAGGGCCTTGCCGATGGCACCGTCGACATTGTTGTCGGCACCCATGCCATTTTGGCGAAGTCGGTCGAATTCAAGCGGCTGGGGCTGGTTATTGTCGATGAGGAACAACGCTTTGGCGTCACCCACAAGGAGAGGTTGAAAGCCCTGAAGGCCGATGTGCACGTCCTGACGCTGACCGCGACTCCGATCCCGCGCACGCTTCAGATGGCGCTGACGGGCCTGCGTGAAATGTCGATCATTGCAACGCCGCCGGTCGATCGGCTGGCCATCCGCACATACGTCATGCCATTTGACGAAGTGGTGCTGCGCGAAGCCTTGCTTCGCGAACATTATCGCGGCGGGCAAAGTTTCTTTGTCGTGCCGCGCATTGCCGATTTGCCCGACATCGAGCAGTTTATCCGCGAACAAGTGCCTGAAATCAAGCCGGTGACAGCGCATGGCCAGATGGCGCCAAGCGAAGTCGAGGAACGCATGAGCGCCTTTTATGACAAGCAGTACGACGTGCTGCTTTCAACGACGATCATTGAATCAGGGCTCGATATCCCGTCCGCCAATACCATGATCGTCTACCGCGCCGATCGATTTGGGCTGGCCCAGCTTTACCAGATTCGCGGCCGCGTCGGGCGTGCCAAAACCCGGGCCTATGCCTATCTGACAACGCCGGCGGACCAGCAGATCACCGAAGGCGCCGAAAAACGCCTGCAGGTTTTATCGGCGCTGGACACGCTGGGCGCGGGATTTCAGCTTGCCAGCCATGATCTTGACCAGCGCGGCGCCGGCAATCTTTTGGGTGATGAACAATCGGGGCACATCAAGGAAATCGGCTTTGAACTTTACCAATCAATGCTGGAGGAAGCGATTCTGGAAGCCCAGGCCCATGCCCGGGGCGTCAAGCCACCGGCCGAAGCCTTTTCGCCCCAGATCACCGCCGAAGTGCCGATCCTCATTCCCGAAGACTATGTGCCCGACCTGAACGTCCGCATGGCGCTGTATCGCCGGCTCAATGAAATGCAGGGTCGCAGCGACATCGATGGCTTTGCCGCCGAAATGATCGATCGTTTCGGGCCTTTGCCACTGGAAGCCGCCAATCTGCTCGCCATTATTGAAATAAAGCTGGCTTGCCTTGCTGCAGGGGTGTCGAAACTCGAAGCCGGGCCAAAAGGCGGGTTGATCAGCTTTCGTGACGATCGTTTTGCCAATCCCGACGGCTTGCTGGCCTATATCGATCGGTTGGGCGCCCGGGCCAAGGTTCGCCCTGACCAGAAATTGTTCATCGCCGCCGAATGGGTCAGCGACGCCGCACGGCTGAAAGGCGCGCTGGCGCTGGCATCCAGTCTCGCAAAACTTGCTGGCGGCGGCAGCATCAAGCCGGCGATCCGGCCGCCGGTGATTGCCAAGCCCTTGCCACCAAAACCGACACCGCCACGGCCAAGTGTCTTCAAAGCAAAGTTTCGCGGGCGTTAGCGTTCAGGGCAGGCGGGCCCCGGCTCAGTCTCAAATTTCGGCTCAGGCCTTTGGCTTTGCGGTCCGGACCCAGCGCTGAGACCGGCAGCCGACGCCACCGGCAAGGCACCCCCGGCCTTCCAGCGTGTTGGCGTCGATGCGGGTGATGCGCCCCGAAAACGTCCGGCGGATATCGGGCACAAAAACCTTGCCACGCCAGCGATCGGGACCATCGGGGCTAAAATCGCGAAACAATGACGTGCCGACGAGCGGATCGGTGCCGCCCCGCTTGGCATCTGCCTTGGCCTTGTCATTCGCCCAGATGATGACGCCACACAGACTTTTACCACAAGCCCTTGATTCGACCTGTACCGATCCCGAAGGATTTTCAAAAACATTGCGCCGCGCTGGCGCCGCAGCCTGTGCAGCAAAAGCCGAGACCGTCGACGCAATCAGAGTGACAGCCAATAATATCGATTTCATCTTGCGACCTCCGCAAAAGGCGACGCCGCCAAATTTGGCGTCGTGACGCCACGTCCAAAACCAATTAATACTGCAAAGGCTACCAAGGAATGCCCGAGCATGACAATCACTTTGTACACCGCGGCCACGCCTGACGGCTATAAGATCTCGGTCGCGCTGGAAGAAATGGCACTGGCCTATATCGTCCACGCCGTCGACCTGACCAGCGGCGAGCAGAAATCCGCCTCGTTTCTGGCCATGAACCCAAATGGCCGGGTGCCGGCGCTGGTCGACGATGGCTTTGCGATTTTTGAATCGGGCGCAATCCTTGCCTATCTGGCTGAAAAGACCGGGCTGCTGATGCCGACTGATTTGCGGGGTCGCAGCGTTGTCATGCAATGGTTGATGTTCCAGATGGGTGGCATTGGTCCGATGATGGGCCAGGCCAATCTGTTCTTTCGCTATTTTCCGGAAAAAATTCCGTCTGCGATCGCGCGCTACCAGGGCGAAGGCCGGCGCCTGTTCGAAGTGCTCGATCGGCAACTGTCGACGCATGAATTTCTGGCCGGTGCCTATTCGATTGCCGATATCGCCAATTGGTGCTGGGTGCGGACGGCGAAATGGTCGGGCATCGATACCGATGGCCTGCCGCATCTGGCCCGCTGGCAGGCCGCCATCGCCGAGCGCCCGGCCGTTCAGCGCGGCATCCAGATACCCGAGAATATCAAGCTGCGCCCCGATGACGTCGAAGAAGCGCGCAAAGTTACCGAACGCGCCCGCAGCGTGTTGGACCTTGGCAAGCGCGAGGCCTGATCAACCCTTGATTGCCGCACAGGTCTTGTGCAGGCCATCGTAAAGTCCATCGGCATGATCCATCAGCTTTTCGACGATCGCGAGACCATCGGCGCAATCCCGGCGGGCCTCGTCAATTCGACCCGCCTTGGCCAGGATTGTGGCGCGGTTGATCAAAAGATCGCCATGATTGGGGTGGAGTTTGCCATAGCCGATGTCGTAGTTCAGCTTGGCATCATCGAGGATGGCCAGCGCCTTGGTGATGTTGCCGCTGTCGGCCATGGCCAGCGCCTGATAGACTTCGGTAATGCCGACCAGATAATGCGGCTTGCCATAGCGTTTGCGATAGATCGCAACGGCTTCGCCAAGCGCCGCATTGGCGTCGACCGGCCGTTTCAGGTCCCGCAGGATCTGGCCTTTCAGCGATAGTGCGGCAGCGCGTTTGGGATTATCGGCATCGAGCACCCGTGTATAGATGGCGAGCGCTTCATCGACATTGGCCGACGCCGACTTGGGATCGCCCGACAGATACAGGTTCCGGGCGATGGCATAATCGGAATTACCGATGCTGACATGCTGCATCCCATAGGCGCGTCGAAAAAATAACCGCCCTTGCTGCAAGGATTTGGCGGCATCGTCATAGCGCGCCATCGTCGTCAGCAACAAACCCCGATTGTTCAGCGACCGGGCCAGCGCTTCGGGTTTGGTTGATCGCGATTTTTGCAGATATGCCAACGACCGATCATAGGCAGCCAGCGCCGCGCCAAGCTCATTCTTTTCAAAAAGCACCGATGCCTTGACCTGTTCGCCCTTCGCCTGCAACTGCTGATCCCGGTCGATATTGCCGGTGCCACCGCCCTGCAACCGCTGCTGGGCCTGTTTGACGGTCGTCAGCGACTGATCAAGATCACCACGGCGATATTCGACATTGGCAAGCGTCAACAGCGGTGCCGCGCCTTCCGCACCAGACGCATCGATCAGCCCTTGTGATTTCGCCAGCGTATCGCCGGCTTCATCAAACAGCCCGAGCCCGCTATAGGCCCGCGCCACCGTATCGATCAGGCGCAACTGGATGGCAGGCTGGTTGGCCAGTTCTGTACGCGCCCGATCGGCGCTGCGGCCAAGGATCGTCAGGGCGGTGATGGTGCGCGGATTATCGGTGGCGGGGTTGGCCAACTCAAAAGTGCCGACCAGATAATCGGCGGTGGCGCGGCTGGCGGCGCTTTCGGTTTCGGCGATCCGGCGCTGTTCGATGGCCGTCAGCCGCTGCGTATTGGCATAAAAGGCAAGGCCCAGCGCCAGCACCATGCCGATCACCGATGCGGTCGCGATCAGGGTCAGCCGCTGGGCACGGCGCGCCGCCTCGCGCTGGATCAATTCATCGAGCCGCAGCCCGGTCAGCCCGGCGATCAGTTTGAATTTCGCCAGCCGCCGGCCATCGGCATTGGGCCGGATATCGGCAGCGATCGGCTCGGCGCGTTTGCTGGTCAGTTCGCCATCGGGGCCGATCAGAAATTGCAGCGGTAGCGGGAAGCATTCATTGTCGGCGCGCCCCGGCTCGCCATCGCAGATCAGCGCCAGAACCCGGCCTTCACCATGCATGCGCTTGAAATTCAGGATTTCCTCGCCGACCCAACGCGATCTTGCCGACGCCGGTGAACAGATCAGGATAAGGAACATCGACTGGCGCAGCGCCGCCATCAATTCACTGCCAAGGTCTCCCGAAGCCGGCAGTTCATCGCGATCCCGAAACAGTGGATGCAGCCGCGCCGGGACGGGGCCCAGCGCCGTGACCTTGCCCACCAGTTTTGCAGGAATATGATAGCGTTCGAGCGCTCCCTGCACCCATGCTGCCACCGCCTTGTCACGATGGCTGTAACTGATGAAGGCACGGTAGCGAAATGCCGGTTCGGACATCCTACCTCCCATGCCAATCACCTGCGGATATCGCAGCATATCGCAGTGCAACACAAGCTGGAAAAAATCGGCTCAACAAGGCACTGGATCGCTGCTGCCGCAAATCATAATATCGCGGTATTTCCCAGCGGACCAAAATGCGCCGCGGCTAGACTCGCCTGCAGCTGGGGGCGCCGGCCTATCTGCAAGCTGATCTAGTGCACCAGCGCCAATCGAAGCGGCTCCGCAGCGGCGGCGGCGGCAATTCCGAACCGATCCTGTAGGCGCAACTGCAAATCGGGATCGATGAGATAGTCTTGCCCGAGATTGAGGCGCGCGATACCGGCGTGACAATAGACTTCGGCGATCAATTCGCCGCGGCCCTTGCCCTTGGCATCCGCAACGAGCGCCGACAGCGCTCGCACCTCGATGGCGTCGCACAATTTTATGACCAGCCGGCTGCGGGCGCGTTTTGCCATGGCAGCCAGCGCCGTGGCCCCGCGCAGCGTCACCCGGGGCACATCCTCCCCCTCCCGCCAGAGCAATTCGGCCTGGATCAGCACCGCCGGCGCCTCCTTGACGAGGCTTTCGAGCTGCGTCTGGGCCGCTTCATCAAAACAACTCGCCACATATTGACCGGAGCGATCGGACAATGTGATCAGCAGATAGCGATTGGCGCTGCGGCCGGTCTGGCCGGTCTGCGGCGTCCGCCAGCGCAGGTCCTCGATCAGCCCGGCCATGACCACGCCCTGCCGGCCGCCGCCGGCGGGTGCCGGCATTGCCGCTACTTCGGCAAAGCTTTTGGCGCCATTGGCATCGAGCACATTGCGCCAGGCCTCGACCGGATGCCCTGAAAAATAGAATCCAAAGGCTTCTTTTTCCTGCACCATGCGTTCGGCCAGCGTCCAGCTGCTGTTCGGCACCAGCATGGCCAGGCCCTGATCGGTCGATTCACCGAACAAGGCCGTCTGGGCCGACGAACGCGCTTCGGCGGCTGCCTGTGCCGTCCCCAGTATCGCTTCGGCGAGAAGGTAAACGCCGGCCCGATTGGAATCGATACAATCAAAGCAGCCGGCCGCGATCAGGCTTTCAAGCTGGCGTTTGTTGAGGAGTTTTGGATCGACCCGGCCCGAAAAATCCGGCAGCGATGCGTAGCCGGCGCCGCGCGCGGCAACGACCTCGGCCATGGCCTTTTCACCGACGTTTTTCAGCGCCGCCAGCGCATAGCGCACGGCGCCGTTTTCGACCGAAAAATCTGCCGCCGACGCATTGATCGAGGGTGGGAGCACGCTGACATTCGAGCGCCGGGCATCTTCGGCAAAGGCCGCCAGCCGATCGGTATTGGTAATGTCATAGGCCATGGAGGCGGCAAAAAATTCAACCGGATGATGCGCCTTCAGCCAGGCAGTCTGATAGCTGATGAGCGCGTAGGCCGCGGCGTGCGATTTATTGAAACCATAATTGGCGAATTTCAGAACCAGGTCGAAAATCGCGCTGGCGACAGCCTTGTCGATGCCGTTGCTGGCGGCACCATCGGCAAAGCGTTCCTTTTGCGCCACCATTTCGGCATGGATTTTCTTTCCCATGGCGCGGCGCAGCAGATCGGCTTCGCCAAGGCTATAGCCCGCCAGCGTCCGGGCGATCTGCATCACCTGTTCCTGATAGACGATGATGCCATAGGTTTCAGAAAGGATCGGTGCCATCGCCGGGTGCAGCAGCTCAACCGCTTCGCGCTTGTGCTTGCGATTGGCAAAGCTTGGAATATTGTCCATCGGGCCGGGGCGATACAGCGCCCC
>JBBRIC010000043.1:0-20047 GCA_038221665.1 Sphingomonadales bacterium | reverse complement strand
AGCTGCAACCAACATTATCGACCGCGGAAACCATCGCCAGGCCACGACGGCCGTGGCTGATATGCTGGGCAATGACCTGTGTGCGCATCAGCCTGATGGCTTCGGCGCGCAAGGCCGTTGGTTCATTGACGACGATTAGTTCGTTCGAAACCTGTCGCCGCTCGACATTCTGCAATGCGAGGCTGTTGATCAGATAATCCCGCGCGCGATCGAGATCGTCGGTTGAAACCAGACCCAAGGCCAGCGCCGCCCGATCGAAATCAAGGTCCTTTTCCGCCTGATGCGCCATCACCATTTCGGTCTGGTCGGCGGTCAGATAGCCAAGCCGCAACAGCACATCGCGGATCGGCGCGTCAAAGGCGACCCGGCCGTCTTCGATCTGGCTGGATGCCGGTGCCGCCGTGGCAAAGGGAGTATCGTTCATTGTGCGGGCTGCCAATCTGGCGTTGTCGAACGTTTGCGGGTGAGCAACCGGCGGATCCGGTCACGCAGGGGCGATCGGGCCTGATCGGCGATGACGGCAACCACCGGCACCTTGCTGGCAAAGGCCAGATCTTCCATCCCGCGGACGCGGCGGGCGAAAAGTTCGGTCAGCAGCGCCAGCAGAACGCCAATGCCAAGGCCGAAAGCCGCCGCCAATGAACCGATAAGGGGAATATTTGGAAAGGTCGGCTTGGTCGTTGCAAATGCATCGCCGAGCACCACCAGCCCCGAATCGGACATATTTGCCTGCAGGCGCAGATCCGCCGTGCGCGCCACGGCCTTGTTATACTGGTCACGGCGTTGTTCGACTTCGCGATCGAGCTGCGAAAGCCGGTCGAGCCGATCCTTCATGCCCAGCACCTTGGCTTTCTGGGCATCATATTCGGCTTGCAGTTGCGCGATGGCTTGCGCCGATGCGCCTGTTTGCGCCGCTGCCGATGATCGGGCCGATGATTGTTCATACGACAATTGGGTGTTCAGCAAGGCCCGACGCGCCAGCAATGCCTTGTAGGTCGGGTGTTGCAGGCCAAGCCGTTCGCCAGCCTGGGCAATCTGGTCGTCGATCGCGGCCGCCTGCATTTTTAACTGATCGACAACCGGCGAGTTGGTGGTCAGCTTGGTCGCTTCAAATTGCTGTGAGGGTTGACCGTTGCGCGCACCAATCAATGCTGATTGCAAGCCGGCGAGCTTGGCAGCCTCGGCTTCTGAATTGGATGGCCCCATGACGATGCCATTTTCCTGTTCAAAACGCGATTTTGCCGTTTCGGCGCTGGTCAGGGCAACATTGGCCCGATCGGTCTGTTCGCGATACCAATCCGCCGATCGCGCCGCGCTTTCGGTTTTGAAGCGCAGGCTGGCATCGATATAGGCCTCGCGGATTTTTGCGACCAGCGCTTTGGCGACCCCTGGATTTGGTCCCTGATAGACGATTTCAAGGATGTTGGAGCCTTCGATCATATTGGCCGAGGTGCCATTGATGATCCGTTGCGCCGCCCAGCGCCGCATTTCGCCGGCGCCGCCGGTTTCGCTTTGCCACGAGGCGATGACGTCGGGATTTTCCAGCCAGCCGAGTTTTTCGGCGACATCGCCGGCGATACGGTAATCCTGGATGAGTTCGAGCTGGGTGCGGATATAGGTGCGCGCCGCCTGGCCGCCCATCAACGTGCCGGTAACGGGATCGGGCTTGACGACGTCGAGCAACAGCCGTGCCCGGGCTTCATAGCGTTCGGGCAGCGTCTTGGCAAAGCCCAGCGCCACGGTCACACAGACCAGCAGCGCGATCAGTATGATCCAGCGCCGGGCGATCAGAATGTTGATCAATTGTATCAAGCCCATCGTTCACACCTTGTCCTGCTGCACCGGCCAACGTTCCTGTTTTGGCCTAGAACAGCCGTTCCTTGACTATGATAACGTCATTTTTCTGCACAATCTGCGCCAGATCGGCGTCGACTTCCTTGGCGTTGCCGCGAATGATGCCGACCTTGTTGGATGATCCCGACGCGGTCACGCCGCCGGCCACCGCCAAAGCCTGACGGATCGTCATGCCCGGCAGCACGGCAAAGCTGCCCGACCGGTTGATCTGGCCATAGATGAAGAAGTTTTCAGCGTCGGGAACGAATAATGTATCGCCGGGCCGCAGCACCGGATTGCCATCGACATCACCGCGCACCAGTTTTTCGACATCGAGCTTTTGTTCCGCAGCGCCGTCACGGCGCAAATAGACGTAATTCGCACCGTTTTCACGCACCCAGCCGGTTTTCAACAACACTTCCAGCGCCCGATAGCCACGGTCCAGCGGCACGATACCAGGGTTTGCCACCTTGCCCGCGACATTGACCGATTTGCTGACATAACTGCCGATCTCGACGTTGATGATCGGGTCCTTCAAAAAACCCGCCTTGGTCAGCCTGTCGCCGATCAGCTTGGCTAGCGTGATATTGGTCTCGCCTGCGGCCTTGACGACGCCGATCAGCGGCATGACGATGGTGCCATCGGACTTGATCCGGGTCGACACGTTGAATTCGGTCTGGCCATAGACAATGACCTGCACCGCGTCATCGGGCCCAAGCACATAGCCATTATTGGCTTCAACGGCCGCTGCCGGCGCCGCTGCCAGCATGGCGATGCCCATCGCCACGATCAGACACAGCTGCTGCAAATATTGTCGAACCGCCATCACGCGTTCCTCCCGAACCTGACACCTAGCCGCAATGCCACGGCCGTACTTGAAAAATTGTAAATCGAAGGGGTAGAAGACCGGTTCTGGTGCGATACATCGAGGCTGATCGTGTAAAGCTTGACGGGGCTATACGCGAGAGTGGCGTGAACGCGATCATTTTTATCCTTTGACCGCGCAACCGTTTCGTCCACCGAAGCCAATGAATAGCGATAATCATTTTCGGTATGCGTGTAGCCAAAGCTCGACGACAGGGACGGCCCCAGTTTGTAATCGACATCAAAGGCCAGGATTTTCGTGATCGTGGAATTGGAACCGACATTGGCATTGGCCCGGGCCGATCGCGACGCCAGCACATTGATGGTCAGGCGGTTCGAGGCGCGATAACCGACGTCGAGGTCGTAACCAAGGCTGTTGAAACTGGCCCGCGGCTGCAAGGCAAACAGGTTCGGCGCGACCTGAACGAGGATCGCATCGGGCCGTGGCGTCACCTTGATCACCGACACGCCCAGCGCTACATTGACCCTGGCGCCGACCCCGCGTTGATAGCCAAGGCGCGCCGAATTGATCTTGACGCGGTCTTCGGCAAAGCCCGAGGGCGTTGGCAGCAGCCGGTTGGGATAATTGGTCGATGTCAACGACCCCCCGGCGGAAAATTGTCCCAGCGCCGGCGTCCCATAGCTGATTTGCGGTGAATAGGATGTGGTGCGCAAATCAAAAGTCTGGCGTTCGACACGGTCATTGTCGGTGACCACCCGCCGGACACTGCCGCCAAAGCCCAGCCGGCCGGCGGTCTGGCAATCGGCCGAGGCGCCAAAGACCTTTGTCTGCTGCACATTATCGACAAATTGGGCCAGATCGGATGTCTGATTCTGGCGATGGCTGTATTCGCCGGCCAGATTGCCCGAGCAGATCACGCCAAGCCGCCAGGCGACGCCGCCGCCGATCTGGTAGCGATTGCGATTAAAGCCATCCTTGCCAAGATAGGCATCGCGCCCGATGCCGCCGCCAAGGAATAATTGCTGGCGCCCGACCGGATAGCCGACCGCAGCCGAAATCAGGCCACTGACCCGCACGGCTGATTCGGGATCATTGCTACGACGAAAATTCGAATCATAGGTTGTATTGACGTTGGCACCGAGCTGCCAGCTGCGGCCGTTGACGACCGGAGTCGAAATCAGACCCTTTGATCGCAACGGTGGATCGTCGCCGGCGGTGCTGGGGGCCGCCAGCAGCGGCGCATGTGACATCACCACGGCAGCAGCGATTGCCGCACTCCGCACCATTCTCGCCCCTGATGCCGCCAAGCAATATACTCCCTTACGCCATCATCCTGCTACACGCCTCGCGCGCGGGCGGCAAGGTTATGCTGCACGGCAACAAAGGTCCGGGCTGAAATTGCTGTCGCCGCTGCAAATTGGCCGGCAACAGATTATGCGTGCCAAGCGGCGTTGTCCTGTCTAGGGATTGTCTGATAACAGGCGGCAATCAAGGTGATCGTGCATGATCCGGAAACGTTGGTTCCGATCGGACAACAAGGCGGCGGGCGATACGACCCGGCAAGAAATCGAGCCGCCGGCCGACAATGCTGGCATGGAAATGCTCGCTAACGCACCCTTGCCAGCCTCGTCGCCGGCGCTCGAAACCGATACCGCGACCGATTTTGACGCGAGTTCCGGGCAACCGCGGCCTCGTGATGCGGCGTTCGATCCGGCGCCGCCGGCAACAGCGCCAACGCTTGCGACGCCGCCGGTGACTGCGCCCCCGCCGGCCTATCGCCCGCCCTCGCTCGACAGATTGTGGATCGAAACCGAAAATATGCCGCGCACGGCGCTGCTGCCGCGCTTTGCCGCCAATGTATCGGATGATGTGTCCGAGCTTGGTCGTGAACCCAACCAGGCCCGGCGCAAGGTCGCCCTGCGCGATGCGCTTGGCGCCTCGCAGCCGGTTACCCAGAAATCGAATTTTGCCGGCCGCCACGATGTCCTGCAGCAATTGATTGCAGCGGTTGAACAACAAAGGCTGCACGTTGTTGTCTATGGTGAACGCGGCATCGGCAAAACCAGCCTTGCCCATGTTTTTGCCGAAACCGCCCGTGAAGCGAATTACCTTGTGCTCTACGGCAGTTGCGGCAGCGAAGCGCGTTTTGAACCGATGTTTCGATCGTTCGCGGCACGTATCCCGCAGCTGTTTCACCGCTCGATCCTGCCAAATTCGATCGATGCCGAGCGCGGCGCCTATTTCGATGCCATGCTCGAAGGCCCCTTTGGCCCACGGGAGCTCGCCGATCTTTTCGCCGAGATCGTGGGCACCAGGGTGATCATAATCCTTGATGAATATGATCAGGTGACCAACGCCGGTTTCCGCAGCGAGGTCGCTGAACTCATCAAGAATCTGTCCGACCGCGCCGCCCGGGTCCAGCTTGTCCTGACCGGCGTTGCCCAGAATCTTGATGAACTGATCGGCTATGCGCCCTCGATCCGCCGCAACATCACCGGCGTGCCGATGCAGCCGATGACAGCGGCCGAAGCGCGTGAACTGCTGGCCATCGGCGAACGCGCCGCCGATCTGTTGTTCGATGGCGATGCCGCGCGCATGGTGACGATGGTCGCTGGCGGTTCACCTTATCTGCTGCGCCTGCTCGCCCATCAGGCCGGGCTTGAAGCCATAGACAAGCACAGCGCTATCGTCAGCCTTGGCCATGGCCAGACCGCCATCGACCGGGTTCTGACCAATTGGAATGCGTCCTTGCCGCGCCGGGTTCAGGCCAGCCTTGGCCGCGACGCGGCGCGGGCGCAATGGCCATTGCTGATCGCGGCCGCCCGCGCCGGCCGTGCCGCCGACGGGTTTTTCAGCGTTGACGATGTCGTTGCCGAACTGGGCGACGGCGCTGTTGCCGCCGATGTCAATAACGCCTTGCGGGAATTCACCGGCAACCATGATCTTCTGGAAGCCTTTGACCAGGATCAGGAAACGCGGCTTCGCTTCCGCTATCCCGGCGTGTCGTCACTGTTGCTGATGTCCGCAGCGATGGCCGGCCTGGCCGCCTGATCCGGCCGGATGCATATCATGCGGCAGTTCAAAAACCAGATGGGCATTCATCGTCCGGGTGACAATTGTTGATTGGCAGGCCTCTGTCGGCTCTGTATGACGACCCGCGATGACCATCGGAACAGGCAATCCCCTGGCATTGGCCGGACCGCAGGACCAGCCTCGCGTGTCGGTCATCATCCCGCATTTCAACATGCCTGACCTGTTGATCCGCTGCCTTGATTCGGTGTTTGCGCAACGCCTCGACCATGGCAGTGTCGAAATCATCGTGGCCGACAATGGCTCCTCCACCAACGCGGCCCCCGACTGGTCATCCCACCCCGGCGTGCGTTACGTCGATGAATCCCAGCCAGGGCCGGGCCTTGCCCGCAATGCCGGGGTGCTGAAGGCACGGGCGCCGGTGCTGCTGTTCATCGACGCCGATTGCCGCGCCGATGCCGGTTGGCTGCAAATCGCTGTCGATGAGGTCGAAAAATCGCCGCAAGATGCCATTATCGGTGGCGATGTCCGTATCGATTTTGTCGATCCGGCGCGGCTGACGGCGATCGAGGCCTATGAGGCGGTATTCGCCTATCGCCAGAAATTCTATATTGAATCTCTGCATTTTTCAGGCACCGGCAATCTTGCCATGGCCAAGTCGGTTTTTGCCGAAGTCGGGCCCTTTGGTGGCATTGATATCGCTGAAGATCGCGATTGGGGCCAACGCGCATTTGCGGCTGGCAAAAATGTCAGATACGTGGCCGCGATGCGCATCTTTCACCCCGGCCGGATCAGTTTTGCAGAACTGCAGCGCAAATGGCAGCGCCATATCGCCCATGATCTCAACAGTCATCGCGCCGCCGGAAAATCATCGCTGCGCTGGTGGCTGCAGATTGCCATGGTTTTCGCGTCGATCTTTGCCCATGCGCCGCGGCTTTTGACAAGTAACCGCCTGTTTGGCCTCCAAAATCGCTGGCGCGGATTGCGGCTTTTCATCAGGCTGCGACTGTGGCGATGCACTGAAATGATTCGCGCCAACGCAGCGGCTGCCCCGGTTTCCGGCGGCAAATATTGGACAGCGCAATGAAACTGAAGGCCAAGCCAAAACGCGTCGAGCGCCGCCGACCGCGTCCCCAGGGACTTGGCGTGGGGATCGTCCTCGTCAACTGGAATCGCTGGTCGGATACCATCGAATGCCTTGAATCATTGTTCCGCAGCACGATACCAGTCCGCGTTGCGGTGGTGGACAACGCCTCCAGCGATGGCTCGATGGACCGGATCGCCGCCTGGGCCCGGGGTGATGAGCCATCCCAGCCGGTCTCTGCCGACATGGCAAATTATTCGCAGCCGCCGATCGCCAAGCCGGTCGCCTTTGAACGATTGACCGCCGCAGACCTGGCGAGCGCGCCGGCCAACCCTGCCATCCAGTTGACCCTCATTGATTCGGCCGGAAATCTGGGTTTTGCCGGCGGCAATAATCTTGGTCTGCGGGCCTTGATGAAGCATGCCGAACTGGATTGCTTCTGGCTGTTGAACAACGATACGGTGATCGCGCCCGATGCCGCAGAGGCGTTGATGCTGCGCATGCACGCGACCGACCATATCGGCATGTGCGGCACGGTCGTCCGCTATTATCATGATCCCGATCGTATCCAGGCGTTGAACGGCAGCCGCTTCAATTTCTGGACCGGCCAATCGCAGGGCATAGGCAAGGACCAGTTCATCAGCGACCCTTTCGATCCGGCGCGGGTTGCGGCCGAAACCGATTTTGTGCTCGGGGCGTCATTGGGTGTCAGTCGGGATTTTCTCGAAACCGTCGGCCCGATGGAGGAAACCTATTTCCTTTATTATGAGGAAATCGACTGGTCGACGCGCGGGGCGGCGCAATTTCGTACCGGTTTCGCCAATGGTGCCATGGTCTGGCACAAGGAGGGTGGATCGGCCGGATCATCGGGTGTTGCTGGCGCGCGCAGCGGTTTTTCAGAATATTGGCTGACACGGTCGCGTCTGCGCTTTGTCCGGCGCTATCACCCGTTGCTGCTGCCCTGGCATTGGCTGCTGACGCTTGGCATTGCCGGGCGGCGGCTGGTCCGCGTGCAACCTGCCAAAACGGCAGCGATTTTGCGCGCCATGACGGGTCGTAAATTCTGAAATTCTGGTGCATCTGTTGATCAACCGTTTGAAACCGACCAAGACAAAGTAAGTGGAGAGGTAATAATCATGACATTTGCAAAGGCCATTATTCTGGGGACGAGCGCCACGGCCCTGTTGGCTCTGTCGGCGTGCGACAAATCGGGCAAGGCCCCCGACGGGCAAGTCGTTGCAACCGTCAATGGCAAGGATGTTACCATCCATGAACTCAACGCCGAACTGGCGCTGATCGGCAATCGCGGCAATGATGCGCCACGCAAGTTGCTGGAATCAGTGGCTTTGGCGCGTGTTATCGAACGCAAGATGCTGGCGCAAGAAGCTACAAAGCGCGATCTCGACAAAAATCCGCAGTTTCTGCTGGCGCGCGAACGCACCGACGAAGGCTTGCTCGTGCAGGCACTCCAGGCCCAGATCCAGCAGAAAATCCAGCCGATCGGTCGCGAATCGGCGCAAAAATTCGTTGCCGACAACCCCGAGGTTTTTGGCGATCGCAAGATATTCACGCTCGACCAGATCCAGTTTCTGCGGCCCAGCAATATCGCCGAACTGCCGCTGAAGAACGCCAAGACGATGACCGAAGTCGAAAAAGTCCTGAACGACGCCAATATAGAGTTTCGTCGTGCCCCGCAGCAGCTTGATTCCTTGACGGTCAATCCCGCACTAACGCGCGAAATCGTCAAGATTTCGGCGTCTGGCAATGGTGAACCCTTTATCTTCACCGACCAGCCACAGGGCGCCCCGGTCCCGGTTGTCTATATCAACAATATCGTCAGCACCGCGACCCAGCCTTTCGCCGGCGAACGCGCTATCGCCTATGCCCAGCAGATTCTGCAACGTCAGGAAGTCCAGAAACGCCTCGCTGCCGAGCTGAAGACCTTGCAGGACGCCTACAAGCCCAAGATCGTTTATGGCAAAGGCTATGCCGCCCCTGATTTCAAGGCCGCCGAAAAGGAAGCCGCGGCAAAGAATGCGGCAGCAGCCAAGGCAGCCGGCGAAAAGCTTGCCGGTACAGCGCCGGCAGCGGCACCAGCAGCGGCAGTGGCAGGCGCGGCACCGGGAGCGGCAACAGCGCCGGCACAACCGGCTGCCAAATGACCGGAGGGGCGCTGGCCGGCGCCCGTCTCCCCAGCCATTGACAGCGCCGGAACCCATCGCATGAAAACCATCCGCATTGGCCTGTTGTGGCATTCGGCCGCTTCGGGCAATTTCGGCGTTGGCGCGCTGACCGTCGGCAATATTGCATTGGCCCGGGCGGCGGCGGCGCGGGCCGGCCTGACACCGCAATTCATGGTGTTTGCGCCGGTTGAACCCGCCGATCCCTATATCAGCGGCCCCGATATCGCCATTCGCAAGGTCAATCGCGTCTATCTGACCTCGATATCGGGCTATCGGGCCGATCTGGCAACGCTCGACATCATGCTCGACATCAGCGCCGGCGACAGTTTTGCCGACATTTATCCCGAAAAACGCTTTATCCAGCAGGTGATGACCAAGATTCTGGCCATCGTGACCGGGAAGCCACTGATCCTGTCGCCGCAGACGATAGGCCCGTTCAGCCGGCAGCCGCATTCCGCCATCGCCGGCTGGATCGCCAATCGCGCCCGGCTGGTGTTCGCGCGCGATCCTATTTCCATGGCGGTCATCAAACGACTGGCGCCCCGCGCGAGGGCCCAGCAGGTCGTCGACGTCGCCTTTGCCCTGCCCCATGATGCACCCGCGCCGCGCACCGATACCCGGATCAGGGTCGGCATGAATGTATCTGGTTTGCTGATGAACGGCGGCTGGACCGGCAATAATCAATATGGCCTGACCTTTGACTATGCGGCGGTGACCAGAGCCTTGGTCAAGGCGTTTCTGGCGATGCCCGATGTTGACCTTTACATGGTGCCGCATGTCGTTTCGCCCGAATTGCCGCAGGATGACGATATGCTGGCCGCCGATCGGCTGAAGGCTGAATTTCCGGCGCTGATCCGCTGCGCCGATTTTACCTCGCCATCGACGGCCAAATCCTTCATCGCCGGGCTGGATTTCATGATCGGCGGCCGCATGCACGCAACGATTGCGGCCTATTCGACCGGCGTGCCGGTGGTGCCGATCAGCTACAGCCCCAAATTCGAAGGCCTGTATGGCGGCCTGAACTACCCCTGGCTGGTGCCGGCCAAGGGCATGGACACCGATACCGCAATTGCGTTTGTGCTCGATGCCTTTGCCAACCGGGACAGGCTCGCCGCCGATATTCCGCCCGGGCTGCCTATCATCGCGCAGGGCCTTGAAAATTACACCGCCGGCCTTGCCGAACAGTTCAGCGCTGCGATGGCATAGGCCGGCTGCCATGACGGAAGCGATTTCAACGGCGTTGCTGTCACCGGCGCTGCAACGCGTGGCGCGCGGGCAGACCTGCTCGGGCTGTGGCGGTTGCGTTGCCATTGCACCGGGCAAGGTCAGCATGGCAATGCAAGCGCCGGGCTATCTGCGGCCCGTCCAATCCGCCGCCCTGTCAGCGGCCGAAGAATCATCGATCGAAAGCTGTTGTCCAGGGCTGATAATCGATGAACGCAGCGATACGGCGGCGCCGCAACAGCATGTTATCTGGGGGTCGGCCCATGTCGTTGGCACCGGCCATGCCACCGATGCGGCGCTCAGATACAAGGCGTCTTCGGGCGGCGTATTGTCCGCCGTCCTCGTCCATGGGCTGACCAGCGGGCTGTTTGATTTTGTCGTTGAAACCGGCGCCGACAGCCGATTCCCGACCGGCAACATGACGGTTGCGGCCAGTGACGGCGCGGCTGTGCTCGCCGCCGCCGGTTCGCGCTACGCGCCCTCGGCGCCGCTCGCCGAACTTGAAACCTGGCTGGCGCGGCCGGGGCGTTTTGCCTTTGTCGGGAAACCCTGTGACGTAGCGGCCTTGCGCGCGCTGGCGCGGGCCGACCCGCGCATCGATACCAAAATCCCGTTGATGCTGGCGTTTTTCTGCGCCGGCATTCCATCGACCGCCGGCGCCGGCCGTATCCTTGATCGGCTGGGCGCCGACAGGGATTACGTCACGGCATTCCGCTATCGCGGCGATGGCTGGCCGGGCTTTGCCACGGCGACAATGGCCGATGGCAGCACAAAACGCATGAGCTACGCCGATAGCTGGGGCGACATATTGGCCAAGGAAGTGCAGTTTCGCTGCAAAATCTGTCCCGATGCCGTCGGCGCCGCGGCCGATATCGTCTGCGCCGATGCCTGGTATGGCGATGAACGCGGCTATCCAAGCTTTGATGAACAGGATGGCCGCAGCCTGACGATCGCCCGCACGGCGACAGGCAACCAGGTGCTGGCAGCAGCGATCGCCGCCGGCCATATCGTCATCACCCCGTTGGAAATGGCCGAAATATCGAAGATGCAGCCGCATCAGGAGCGTCGCAAGCGGCTGATCCTGTCCCGGCTCATCGCCTTGCGGGTGTTCGGCCGGCCGGTGCCGCGCTATCGCGGCACAAGGCTGTGGCGGGCGGCGATCGGCGCGCCGCCGCTGGCCCAGGCGCGCAGCTTTGCCGGCTTGCTGCGGCGTATCATACAGGGACGTTTATGACCATTTTGCCAGTTGCGTCGCCAGCGCCCCGCCGTGGTATCATCCTTGCCGGCGGATCGGGGACCAGGCTGTTTCCGCTCAGCCGATCGGTTTCAAAGCAACTGATGCCGGTTTATGACAAGCCGATGATCTATTATCCGCTGTCGGTGCTGATGCTTGGCGGCATTCGCGAGATTTTGATCATCACCACGCCCGCCGATCAACTGGCCTTTCAAAATCTGCTCGGCGATGGCTCGGATTGGGGCATGACTTTTGAATATGCCGTGCAGCCCGAGCCAAAGGGCCTTGCCCAGGCCTATCATATCGGCGCCGATTTCGTCGGCGACCGGGCTTCGGCGCTGATCCTTGGCGACAATATATTTTATGGCCATGGCCTGCCCGAATTGCTGGCGCGGGCGTCGGACCGCAGCGACGGCGCCACTGTCTTTGGCTATTATGTGAAGGACCCAGAGGCCTATGGCGTAGTTTCGTTCGACAGCGCAGGCCGGGCTGCAACGATCGAGGAAAAACCCGCCCGGCCGCGATCCCATTACGCCGTCACTGGCCTCTATTTCTACGATGGCGATGCGGTGCGGCTGGCGCGGGATATCCAGCCATCGCCGCGCGGCGAACTGGAAATCACCGATCTCAATCGCCTCTATCTCGAAGCCGGCACCCTGAATGTCGAGCTGATGGGGCGGGGTTTCGCCTGGCTCGATACCGGCACCCATGCCTCGCTGCTCGATGCCGGGCAATTTGTCCGCATCGTCGAGGAACGCCAGGGCCTCAAAATCTGTTGCCCCGAAGAAATCGCCTGGCGCCACGGCTTTATCGATGGCGCGCAACTGGAACGCATCGCTGCGCCATTGCGCAAATCGGGCTATGGCGAGTATCTGCTTAACCAGTTGCAAAACAGTCGGTGATATGTGGCCGATGACGATGCTGCATCGCACAAATTCAGGATTTAACGCGCATGCCGATCCTTGAAACCACCCGGCTCGATTCGGGGCATTTCATGTTCACCAACGAACAGGCGAGTGCTGCTGGCGCCGCGCTCAACGATCGCTATGTCAATGCCGAGCCTTTTCCGCACATCATTCTCGATGATTTCATCGATATGGCGCTGCTGCGCGCGCTGCTCGCCGAATGGCCAGCCAAGGGCCAGAGCGTTGCCTATGATCGTGCCCAGGAACGGCTGAAATATGAATGGCAGCCGATCCACCTGCGCACGCCGCTGTTGCGCGACTTTTTGGCGGAAATGGTCTCGGAACCGATGCTGCGCTTTCTTGAAAAACTGACGGGCATCAACAAGCTGATTGCCGATCCCTATTTCATCGGCGGCGGCCTCCACGAAACGCGCAGCGGCGGGCATTTGGGGGTCCATGCCGATTTCAATATCCACAAGCAGATGAATGTGCTGCGCCGGATCAACCTGTTGATTTATCTGAACGATGATTGGGATCCGGCCTGGAACGGCAATCTGGAGCTCTGGTCGAAGGACATGAGCCATTGCGTCACCAGCGCCGCGCCCGACATGGGCCGCGCCGTGATTTTCAACACCGATCTGGAAAGTTTCCACGGCGTGCCCGTGCCGATCGCCTGCCCGCCCGACCGGGCGCGGCGCTCGATTGCGCTTTATTATTACACATCGGCGGATCTGGGCCTTGATGCGGTGCCGGACCGGACGACGGTATTCAAGCGCCGGCCCGGCAGCGCTGACAAGACCGACTGGAATGTGAAGCGCCGGCATATGCTGGCCGATTGGCTGCCGCCGATTGTCTACAGGACGCTGCGCGGCAGCGATCGCGGCTGATCGAAATGAATTTCATTGCAACCGCCCTCCCCGGTGTCATGCTCGTCGAACCCAAGGTGTTTGGCGATGATCGCGGCTTTTTCCTCGAATGCTGGAATGCCGCGATATTTGCCGATGCCGGTATCAAGGCCGATTTCGTCCAGGATAATCACAGCCGCTCGGCACGCGGCGTCTTGCGCGGGCTGCATTATCAACTCCACAATCCGCAGGGCAAGCTGGTCCGGGTGACGCGCGGCGCCGTCATCGATGTGGTGGTCGATATCCGACGCTCCAGCTCCGATTTCGGCCGCTGGGTGGCCTATGAATTGTCGGAAGCCAACAAGCATATGCTTTGGATTCCGCCGGGCTTTGCGCACGGCTTTTCGGTGATCAGCGAAACAGCCGATTTCCTCTATAAATGCACCACGCTATGGGACCCGCCAAGCGATCGCAACATCCGCTGGAACGACCCTGCCATCGGCGTCGATTGGAAATTGGCTGGCATCACCCCGCAATTGTCGGCGCGTGACCAGATTGCGCCGATGCTGGCCGATGCCGAGGTATTTCCATGAAGTTTCTGATTGCCGGCGCCGGTGGCCAGCTTGGTCGGGCGCTACAGGCCAGCGTGCCCGTCGGCAGCACCTGCGTCGCCCCCGCCGAAGCCGATTTTGACATCACCAACGCCGATCAGATTGCCGCTGTCGTTGCTGCCTCGGGTGCGAGCCACCTCGTCAACGCCGCTGCCTATACTGCCGTCGACAAGGCTGAAACCGATGCCGCAACCGCGCATCGCATCAACGCCGAAGCCGTTGCCATCCTTGCCGCTGCGGCCCGCGCCGCCGGTCTGGGCTTCATCCATGTTTCGACCGACTTCATTTTCGATGGCAGCGCCAGCCGGCCCTATCAGCCGGGTGCAGCGCCGAACCCGCTCGGCGTTTATGGCGCCACCAAATTGGCCGGTGAAATCGCTGCCGGCGCCGATGCGCTGATCGTGCGCACCGCCTGGGTCTATGCCGCCATCGGCAGCAATTTCATGCACACGATGCTGCGCCTGATGGCCAGCCGCGACGAAGTCCGGGTGGTCGCCGATCAGATCGGCACGCCGACCCATGCCATGGGGCTCGCGCGGGCGATCTGGAGCCTGGCTGCCGCCGATGCCAAAGGCGTTTACCATTGGACCGACGCCGGGGTGGCCAGCTGGTATGATTTTGCCGTCGCCATCGCGGAGGAAGCTTTGGCCGTCGGCCTGCTCGAACGCCCCGTGTCGGTCGTGCCGATCCGCACAGAGGACTATCCGACCCCGGCGCTGCGCCCGGCCTATAGCGTGCTCGACAAGACCCAATGCTGGGCGATTACCGGCCCCGCGCGGCATTGGCGGGCGGAATTGCAAGATTGCCTGATCGCCGTCAAGGAGGCTCGATGACCGCGTTGCTCATCACCGGTGGTGCCGGCTTTATCGGCGCCAATTTCGTGCGTTACTGGCGGCAGCAGCATCCGGGCGATACAATAATCGTGCTCGACGCGCTGACCTATGCCGGCAATCGCGCCAATCTTGCGGGGCTTGACGATGCGCCGATGATCGTCGGTGACATCCGGGATACGGCGCTGGTCGAAGGCCTGTTGCGCAGCCACAACATCGATACACTGGTGCATTTTGCTGCCGAAAGCCATGTCGACCGCTCGATCCATGGCCCGGCTGCGTTTATCGACACCAATATCCTTGGCACCATGTCCTTGCTGACGGCGGCGCGCGCCGTCTGGCTGGGCGATGACGCCCGGCCGCATCGTTTTCACCATGTCTCTACCGATGAAGTCTATGGATCGCTCGGGCTCGATGATCCGGCTTTCAACGAGACCACCGCCTATGCCCCCAACAGCCCCTATTCGGCGTCAAAGGCGGCGTCCGATCATCTCGTGCGGGCCTGGCATCATACCTATGGCCTCGCCGTCACAACGTCGAATTGCTCGAACAATTATGGCCCCTATCAATTCCCTGAAAAACTCATCCCGCTGTTCCTGATCAACGCACTGCACGGCCGGCCGCTGCCGATCTATGGCGATGGCATGCAGATCCGGGACTGGCTGCACGTCGACGATCATTGCCGAGGGATCGAGGCGGTACTGCTGAACGGCCGCATCGGCGAAACCTATTGCATCGGCGGCGGGGCCGAACTGCCCAATATCAGCGTCATCGATACGCTGTGCGCCGCCGTCGATGCGGCGTTTGCCGCCGATCCGGGGCTTGGCCAGCGCTTTCCCGAGGCACCGGCGGCCCGTGGTATCGGCACCGCCAGCCTCAAAACCACGGTAGCCGACCGCCCCGGCCATGACCGCCGCTATGCAATCGATGAGACCAAGGCCCGCACCGAACTCGGCTATGCACCGGCGCGCAATTTTGAACAGGGCTTTGCGGCAACGCTCGCCTGGTATCTGGCCAATGAGGATTGGTGGCGCGGCGTGCTGGATGGCAGCTATCGGACCTGGGTCGAACAGAATTACGCCGTTCGATAACGCATGACGACTAAAATTCGGTCATGATCCGGTCGCGCCCGGCAACGATCATCCGCCAATTCCTCGAAACCGAGGCCGCCGGCGGCTATGTGCTGATGGCGGCGGCGGCCGCCGCAATGCTGATCGCCAATTCGCCACTGGCCGCGGCCTATCAGCATCTGCTGCACCTGCCACTTGGCCGTCTGTCGCTGCTGCACTGGATCAACGATGGCCTGATGGCGATCTTTTTCCTGCTGGTCGGGCTGGAGATCAAGCGCGAACTGATCTGCGGTGAAATGGCGAGCTGGTCGCGGCGCATCCTGCCGGGCGCTGCGGCGCTGGGCGGCATGGTGGTGCCGGCGCTGATCTTTCTGGCCATTAACCGGCATATCCCGGAAAATATCGATGGCTGGGCCATTCCCGCCGCCACCGACATTGCCTTTGCACTTGGCGTCCTGGCCTTGCTCGGCAGCCGTGTACCGGCGTCGTTGAAGCTGTTGTTGACAGCCATCGCCATCATCGATGATCTTGGCGCCATCGTCATCATCGCCATCGCCTATACCAGCCATCTCGATTTCGTTGAACTGGGGCTGGCGGCCATGGCCATCGGGGTGCTGCTCGGCCTCAATCGGCTGGGCGTCAAATCGCTTGTCCCCTATCTCCTGATCGGCGGCTTTGTCTGGTATGAAGTGCAGATGTCGGGCATTCACGCGACGCTTGCGGGGGTTGCCCTGGCGTTCACCATCCCGCTGGGCCAGAAAAATGACGACGTAAGCGGCAGCGGCGGCGATTCGCCGTTGCTGCGGCTTGAACACCTGCTCGCGCCGATTTCGGCCTTTCTGATCGTGCCGATCTTTGGTCTTGCGAATGCGGGCGTCAGTTTGCGCGGCATCGGCTGGGGCGATGTGGTGGCGCCGCTGCCGCTTGGCGTGGGACTCGGCCTGATGATCGGCAAGCAGATCGGCGTTTTTGGCACCATTGCCGGGCTGGTTGCCGCCGGGCTGGCCGATGCGCCGGCCCATGCCAGCTGGCGGCAGATTTGGGGTCTGTCGATGCTGTGCGGGATCGGTTTCACCATGAGTCTCTTCATCGCCGCCCTGGCTTTTGGCGATGGCACAGCGCAGGATCTGGCCGCCAAGATCGGCATATTGACAGGGTCGATCCTGTCGGCGCTGCTGGGCTGGCTGATCCTGTCGGGCAGCAAGGTCCGAGTCAGTAGCTGATCTTGGCAATTGGCTGTGACGCTGGCGGCTTTTTCGGCGCCTTCACCAAATTGCATCTGCGGTCCCAGTGCGGTCCCAAAGTCATCGATCCAACCCGCTCGCGCAAAGCAACAAAGATCAAATACTTTGCGTTGCAATGGTGGGCGCGACAGGGTTTGAACCTGTGACCCCTGCCGTGTGAAGGCAGTGCTCTACCGCTGAGCTACGCGCCCGTTGCCGATGCATCGACGGACGGGCTGGTTAGGCGAGCGCGGCGCGCAAGTAAAGCCCGGGCAGGTACCGACACTTGTTAACTGCAAGCAAGCCTAGCGGTGGGAATCGGCCGCGACCGGGCTGCCATCACCGAAATGGCCATTGTTGCAGGCTTCCTTCAGATTGCGGCCGACCCGGAACTTGGGCACGACGGAGGCGGCAAGGTCCATCGGTTCGCCGGTGCGCGGGTTGCGGCCGGTGGTGGCCTTGCGCTGCCCGGCGACGAAATTGCCAAACCCCACCAATCGCACTTCCTCGCCGCGCGCCAGCGCTTCGGTGATGGCATGCAGCATAGCATCGATGGCGCGCGTTGCATCGGCGCGGGCCAGGCCGGTTGAATCGGACACCAAGACAGCAAGATCCTGTTTGTTCATCGAATCAAAAACCCCGCCTCAGTCTTGCCAAATTTCATCATGCCGCGAACATGCCAAGTGTCAAAGCAAGACTGCAACATAATCGCCATATTCTTTCGGAAGTGTTCCATTCTGTGCAATTCGTGGCATTGTTTGCCAAATTTATCGGCAACGGCAGCGACGGAGGCCCGCCATGCAGGCCGGTCTATAATCGCTGCCGCTGCGCGTGGTTCATGCCATCAATGGCGCATTGACGCTTCGGTCATGACACCCGGATCGGGCCGGGCTGCCAGTTCATCGGCGTCGGTCCATTCGATGGGCACCAAGGGTAGCGTGAGAGCCCGCGCCAATACATCATCGACATGGGCGACCGTAATGATGGTCAGTGTTTCGGTCACATTGGCCGGGATTTCGATCAGGTCCTTTTCATTTTCAGCCGGGATGAAGACGGTGGTGATGCCGCCGCGCAAGGCCGCCAGCAATTTTTCCTTCAAGCCACCGATCGGCAGCACGCGGCCGCGCAGCGTGACTTCACCGGTCATCGCCACATCCTTTCTGACCGGAATTCCGGTCAGGGTCGAAACGATGGCGGTGACCATGGCGATTCCCGCCGAAGGGCCATCCTTGGGCGTTGCGCCTTCGGGTACATGGACGTGAATGTCCTTTTTTTCAAAAATCGACGGCTTGATGCCATATTGCAGCGCCCGCGCCTTGGTGAACGACAGGGCCGCTGCGATCGATTCGGTCATCACATCGCCCAACTTGCCGGTGGTTTTGACCAGCCCCTTGCCCGGCGCCGTCACCGCTTCGATGGTCAGCAATTCGCCGCCAACCTCTGTCCAGGCAAGGCCGGTCACCGCACCGATCTGATCCTCGACCTCACCCACGCCATAACGGTATTTGCGCACGCCGGCGAATTCGCCAAGATTATCAGCATCGACAATGACGCTTTTGGCCTTGCCTTCCAGAATACGCCGCAGCGATTTACGCGCCAGTTTCGCCAATTCGCGCTCAAGGGTGCGCACCCCCGCCTCGCGGGTGTAATAGCGCACCAGATCACGCAGCGCCGCATCCGTGACACGAAATTCGGACTTTTTAAGGCCATGCGCTTCATATTGCTTGTCGACCAGATGCCGCTTGGCGATCTCGATCTTTTCATCCTCGGTATAGCCCGAAAGCTGGATAATCTCCATGCGATCGAGCAGCGCCTGCGGCATGTTGAGCGTATTGGCGGTCGTCACGAACATCACGTCGCTCAAGTCATAATCGACTTCGAGATAATGATCGTTGAAGGCCTTGTTCTGTTCGGGATCGAGCACCTCGAGCAGGGCGGACGAGGGATCACCCCGGAAATCCTGGCCAAGCTTGTCGATTTCATCAAGCAGGATCAAGGGATTGGCGGTGCCGACCTTTTTCAAATTCTGGATGATCTTGCCGGGCATCGAGCCGATGTAGGTGCGGCGATGGCCACGGATTTCAGCCTCATCGCGCATGCCGCCAAGCGATTGGCGCACGAATTCGCGCCCCGTCGCCCGGGCAATCGAGCGACCAAGCGAGGTTTTGCCAACACCCGGCGGGCCGACGAGGCAAAGGATCGGGCCTTTTAGTTTTGAGGTGCGCGCCTGGACGGCAAGATATTCGATGATCCGATCCTTGACCTTTTCAAGGCCGAAATGATCATCATCCAGCACCTTTTGCGCCGCCACGATATCGCGCTTGATCTTGGATTTCTTGCCCCAGGGCAGGCCCAGCAGCACATCCAGATAGTTGCGCACGACCGTTGCTTCGGCCGATTGCGGCGCCATGGCCTTGAATTTCTTCAATTCCGAAATGGCCTTGTCGCGGGCTTCCTTGGGCAGCTTGGCCTTGGCGATGCGCTCTTCGAATTCGGTTACTTCGTCCTTGGCGTCATCGCCTTCGCCCAGTTCGCGCTGGATCGCCTTCATCTGTTCATTCAGATAGTATTCGCGCTGGGTCTTTTCCATCTGGCGCTTGACGCGGCTGCGGATCTTTTTTTCGACCTGCAGCACGCCCATTTCGCCTTCCATATGGGCAAAGACCTTTTCCAGCCTTTTGATCACATCGGCTTCGGCGAGCAGTTCCTGCTTGTCGGAAATCTTGAGGCCCAGATTGGCAGCGACAGTGTCGGCAAAGCGCCCGGCATCGTCGATCTGGCCGATCTGCACAGCGATTTCGGGCGCCGTCTTGCGGTTGAGTTTGACATAGGTTTCAAATTGCTTAGCGGCCGAACGCATCAGCGCTTCGACCTGCGCCGCATCGCTGATGCTATCGTCACGACCGCTGACATCGGCTTCTAGATAATCGCCATCGCTGCGCAGCGCCTGCAAGGATCCGCGCGCCTGGCCTTCGACCAGCACCTTGACCGTGCCATCGGGCAGTTTCAGCAATTGCAGCACCGTTGCCACCGTGCCGACATCATAAAGCTCTGCCGCGCCCGGGTCTTCATCGCCGGGATTTTTCTGCGACAGCAAAAACACCGTTTTGTCGCCCAGCATCGCTGCCTCCAGCGCCGCCACGGATTTG
>JBBRIC010000042.1:0-20791 GCA_038221665.1 Sphingomonadales bacterium | reverse complement strand
CCCGGCAATATCGATGCCACCGGCTGTGGCAATACAGGCAATGCGATTGGCACCGCCCAGAAAATCGCAGACAAAGGCCGTCGCCGGCCGGTGCCAGACCTGTTCCGGCGTATCGATCTGTTCGATGGAGCCATGATCCATGACGACGACCCGGTCGGCAAGGTCCAGCGCTTCTTCCTGATCATGGGTGACAAAGATCGACGTCAGCCCGGCGCGGTCATGGACATCGCGCAGCCAGCGCCGCAAATCTTTCCTGACCTTGGCATCAAGCGCGCCAAAGGGTTCATCGAGCAACAACAGCCGGGGTTCGACCGCCAGCGCCCGAGCGAGAGCAACGCGCTGGCGCTGGCCGCCGGACAATTGCGCCGGATAACGGCCAGCGATGCCGGGCAATTGCACCAGTTCGAGCAATTCAGCGACGCGTCGATCGATTTCGGCGGCGCGCGGACGGGTGGCACGCGGGCGCACGGCAAGGCCAAAGCCGATATTGGCGGCAACCGTCATGTGCCGGAAGAGGGCATAATGCTGAAACACAAAGCCGACGCGGCGATCGCGGGCCGGCCGGCCGAGCATGGCTTCACCGCCGATCTCGATATGGCCCGAATCGGGAAATTCCAGCCCGGCGAGGATGCGCAGCAAGGTCGTCTTGCCCGACCCCGAAGGGCCGAGAAGCGCCAGAAACTCACCCGGTTTGGCGGTCATGCTGACGCCGTTCAGGGCGACAAAATTGCCAAAGCGCTTGACGATATCGGTGGCGATGACGCTCAATGCCCGCGCCCGGAAAATTGTCCCGCCAATTGCCCGGCAAAGCGCCATTCGAGCAGCGATTTCAGCACCAGCGTCACCAGCGCCAGCCCGGCCAGCAGCGAGGCGACGGCAAAGGCCGCGGCGAAATTATATTCATTGTACAAAATCTCGATATGCAGCGGCAGCGTGTTGGTGCGCCCCCTTATATGCCCCGAAACTACCGACACGGCGCCAAATTCGCCCATTGCACGCGCATTGCAAAGCAACACCCCGTAAAACAGCCCCCAGCGGACATTGGGCAAGGTCACATGCCAGAAGGTCGCAAACCCCGACGCACCCAGTGACAGCGCCGCTTCCTCCGCATCGCGGCCCTGTTCCTGCATGAGGGGGATCAGTTCGCGGGCAACGAATGGAAAGGTCACAAAGATCGTCGCGAGGACAAGGCCGGGGACCGCAAAGATCACCTGCATGTCCTGATCGCGCAAGGCCTCGCCGAGCCAGCCGCTGAGACCAAAAACCAGCACGAAGACCAGGCCCGAGACGACGGGCGATACCGAAAATGGCAGGTCGATCAGCGTGATGAGGAATGGTTTGAAACGGAAATCGAATTTGGCGATGGCCCAGCTTGCCGACAGGCCGATGATGATGTTGAGGGGCACCGCAATCGCCGCCACGGTCAGGGTCAGGCGCAGCGCCGACAGCGCATCGGGGGCAGCGATGGCGCCAAGATAGGCCGCAACGCCCTTTCGAAACGCCTCGATGAACACCGCCGCCAATGGCAGAGCAAGGTTAAGCGCCAGAAAGCCCAGCGCCAGCACGATCAACAGCCAGCGCAGCAGGCGCGGTTCCGCCGTTGCAGCCGGCACCGTCATGCGCCGCGCACCCGGCGCTGCCAGCCTTGCAGCAGGTTGATCCCGAACAGCAGCACAAAACTGATGACCAGCATCGTCGCAGCGATGGCGGTCGCCCCGGCGGTGTTGAACTGTTCCAGCTGGACGATGATCAGCAAGGGCGCGATTTCGGACCGAAACGGCATGTTGCCGGCGATAAAGATGACCGAGCCATATTCGCCGACGGCGCGCGCAAAGGCGAGGGCGCAGCCGGTCAGCAGGGCGGGGCTGATGGCGGGCAGGATCACGGCGGCAAAGGTCTGCCGGCGTGATGCCCCGAGCGTTGCGGCCGCTTCCTCGACATCGATGCCAAGATCGGCGAGCACCGGCTCGACAGTGCGGACCACAAAGGGCAGCCCGACAAAGATCAGCGCCACGACAATGCCCAAAGGCGTGAAGGCGACATCGATGCCAAGCGGCACCAGCCAGCGCCCGATCCAGCCATTGGGCGCATAAAGCGCGGTCAGGGCAATACCGGCAACGGCCGTGGGCAGGGCAAAGGGCAGATCGACCAGCGCCGAAACAATGCGTTTCCCCGTAAAATCATAGCGCACCAGCACCCAGGCGGTGATGAGGCCAAAGATGGCATTGACCGCCGCCGCCGCCGCCGCCGCACCAAAACTCAAGCGATAAGCAGCAAGCGCCCGGCGCGAGAAGGCCGCTGCAACAAAATCATGCCAGCCGAGCCCCGCGGTTTTGATGAACACCGCCGACAACGGAATCAGCACGATCACCGACAGCGCAAAGAGGGTGATACCCATGGTCAGGCCAAAGCCCGGGATGATGCTGCGCTGGCGCTGAAACAGCCCGCCAGTCATCGCCAGACCCTGCCGCTGCGCTGGCCCGGCCGCAGCAGCGCCTGCCGGAGCGCCAGCGCTATTCACTGCCGGTGTAAATCTGGTCGAAAATACCGCCATCATCGAAAAATAGCGCCTGCGCCCTGGCCCAGCCACCAAAATTTCGATCGATTTCAAACATTTCGACGGCCGGAAATTGCCCGGCATAGCGCGCCGCAACCGCCGGCAGGCGCGGCCTGTAGCCACTGCGCGCAATAACGTCCTGGGCCGCTGGCGTGTAAAGATATTTTAAATACGCCTCGGCCGCGGCCCGGCTGCCGTGCCTGTCGACGACCTTGTCGATGACCGCGACCGGGGGCTCGGCGCGGATCGAGACCGATGGGACGATGATCTCGAATCGTCCCGGCCCCAGTTCGCGCGTCGCCAGCAGGGCTTCATTTTCCCAGCCGATCAGCACATCGCCAAGGCCGCGTTCGGCAAAGGAAACGGTTGCACCGCGCGCGCCTGAATCGAGCACCGGCACGTTGGCGAAAAGTTTTTTCAAATAATCCCGCGCGGCCGCCGCCGAGCCATATTTGCGCTGCGCATAGCCCCAGGCCGCCAGCACATTCCAGCGCGCGCCGCCGCCGGTTTTTGGGTTGGGCGTAATGACCTTGACGCCCGGTCTGACCAGATCGTCCCAATCATGAATGGCTTTTGGATTGCCCTTGCGGACCAGAAATACGATCGTCGAATAATAGGGCGTTGCATTATAGGGCAGGCGCTTTTGCCAATTTTCCGGCAGTAATTTTCCGCGCCGGGCGATCTGATCGATGTCGCCGGCCAGCGCCAGGGTGACGACATCGGCCTCCAGCCCGTCGATTACCGATCGCGCCTGTTTGCCGGAACCGCCATGCGACTGGTTGATGGTGACGCTGCCACCGGTTCTGGCCTTCCAGTCGGCGGCGAAAGAAATGTTGATCTGGCGGTACAGCTCGCGGGTCGGATCATAGCTGACGTTCAGCAGCGTCTGCGGCGGCGTCGTTGCACGGGCCGCCACAACGGCGACGGGCGCAGGGGTCGCCACAACGGCGACAGGCGCAGCAAGCATCAGGGCGCTGGCGATGGTGGCAATCAGTTTGCGCATGCCGTCCCTTTGGTCGCTGGATGCCGAAAAAGTCTATTCCTATCGCTGAACTGGGCAATCAGATTCTGCTTGGGGCCGCTAAAGTGCAGCTTTGAGTGCAAAAATCGTCGGCATGACGCCGGCTCAGGCGGCTTTTCGCTCCAGCTGCAGGTCGGCAAGGCTGGTATTGTCGAGAATCGCCGCCGTATTATCGCGAATAATCAGCATGGTCTTGCGGATCACACAGGTCGATTCCTCGAAACAATCGGCGCAACGCTGATAGGCGCTGACCGAAACGCACGGCACCAGCGCCAAAGGGCCTTCGATCAGGCGGATGATTTCACCAAAACTGATCTGGCCCGCCGGCCGGGCCAACCGGTAACCGCCCAGCTTGCCACGATAACTCGAAACCAGGCCGCCGTTCTTCAGATCTAGCAGGATGATTTCCAGAAATTTGCGCGGCAATTTCTGATCGGCAGCGATTGCCGAAATGGGCACCGGCGCGATCCCCCCCGTGCGGGAAATAAAGATCAGGGCGCGCAGGGCATAGCGGGAACGCTGGGTGAGCATGACTAACTTCAGTCTATGCACCGCCGGTCATGGCGGAGCAAGCCTGCTGCCCCGCGCAAGCCCCTGTTTGGCTTTCCCAAAAGCCGGTATTTTTTACGACTAAATCGGATTATTCCATCATCTCCTGTGCTGTTGAACTAATGCACTATTCAGCAATATGCTGAAATCAAACGATAATCTGTTTCGACCATGACTTGGCACGCTTCCTGCATAGCCTTGGGTATCGAGGGACGGATGGTCCGGTTCCTTCGAAAACAAGGAGAAATATCATGTTCACTACCGCCCGCCCCACCCTGCTCCGCTCTGTCGTCGGTGCCTTTGGCACCGTCATTTTTGCCGGCATCTGCCTTGCCGGCGCCACTGCCCCCGCTGCTGCCGCAGAGGTTGGCGCCCGCACGACTCTGGTTTCCTACAGCGATTTGAACCTCGCCAACGCCAAGGCCCGCAGCACGCTCGACGCGCGCATCCGCAGCGCCGCCCACAAGGTTTGCAACAATGGCGGCGGTGACCTGCGCGCCCGCGCCGACGAAGCCCGCTGCATCGCAACAGCCATTTCGCAAGTCACCAAGCCAGCCTTGACAGCCGTCGCCAGCAGCGCGTTTTGACGATTGCCGGCAATTACACGCCGCTCGCTGCAACCACTTCATCCGGTCGGGCAAACCAGCATCCGGGCTGGTTTGCCAGCCAGGACAGCAGGCCAGCGATCGCATCGATGCGATAGGGCAAACCGCTGATATAAGGTGTCAGATGGATCGGCAGCAGCCGGCCCCCACAGGCATCGACTTCGCCATCAAGCCATTCATAGGCGTCACGCAATTGCTCGGCATAGCTATCGGCTGAATGCTGGCACGTCGCAATGACCTGGCGATCGCTGAGTTCATGGTTGAGCGGCAGGTTGACGATGGTGCCCGCTGGCGTTGTCATACGATAGGGCAGTTCGTCATTCACCCAATCGAGGCAATAGCCGAGCCCGGCCGCCGCGAGTAGCGCCGGGGTATTGAAACTTTGCGAGCGCGCGATCGACAGCCAGCCGCCGGGGCGAATAGCTGTAACGACCGTCAGCCCCGACAGGCTATCGGCAATCATGGCGCGTTCGTCGGTTTCGGCGACACCCGTTGCGATGCTAGCGTTCATGTCGGTCGCATGGGCGATGATCTCATGCCCGGCCGCCGCAATCTCGCGGGCCAGCACTGGAAAACGCGCCGCCCAGCGGCTGTTCATCGCAAAACCGGCGGTGGCGCCCGCATCGCGCAGCGCCGCCAGCAGCCGCGGCAGCCCCAGTCGTGATCCATAGTCGCGCGCCGTGAAATGCCGATAATCCGGAAAGGCCGTCTGCATATGGCCCGGCGCCCGAAACGGCGTGTCATTGGGCGTCAGCGGGAAAAACTCGCAGGAAATGACGATGACGACCGCCACGCGCTTGCCGTGCGGCCAAATGACTGCCGGCCGCTCGAACAGATTCGACCAGGGGTAAAGATCATGGTCCATGCCGCGCCGGCGCAGCGGATAGTGGAGATAGGCGGGATCAAGGCTCATCGCTGCGCCCGATAGGCATCAGCGATGGCGCCTGCCGTGGTGATCCAGGCGCGGCCATCGTCTGCGATATGTTTCAGAACCTCTGAAAAGGCACCGATACGATGCGGCTGGCCGATCAGATAGGCATGCAGTGGAATGCACATCACGGTCCCTGACACAGCGCCTTCGCGCGCCAGTCGGTCGAACTGGCGGATCAGCGCATCGGCATAATCGCGCGGGCTCATATTGTACACAAAAAAGCCATAATGATCATTGACTTCAAGGCTGTAGGGCATCGAGATCAAATCCCCCATGGCAGTCTTCACCCGCCCCGGGCGATCATCCTGATAGAGATCGCAGGTATAATCGAGGCCATATTCGGCGATCAGGTCCATCGTGCGGACCGTATGCGTCAGCGCCGGTGCCAGCCAGCCGCGAATACGCTGGCCGGTGGCGCGCTGAACGGTCGTTATACTATCTTCGATGATGGCGCGTTCCTGCGCCTCGTCCATGTCATAGGCATAGCGGGTGTTGTAGATACCGTGGCTGAAAAATTCCCAGCCGCGCGCCACGCCATCGGCCACCACTTCGGGGATGTGATCGCACAGCGCCACCGACAGCGACACGCTGCCGGGAAAGCCATGCCGGGTCATCACATCGGCCATGCGCCAATGGCCGACGCGATTGCCAAAATCGCGGTGGCTGTAACCAACGACATCGGGGTGCGGCCGGGCCCAGCTTTTGCGCCGCGGATGGGCTGGGGGATCGAGTTCATAATATTCAAGGTTCGGTGCCACCCAGACAGCGCAGGTCTTGCCAGCGGGCCAGCGCAGCGGGCGGGCATCGGGGCTGGGATCATAGAGGCCGGGATCATCGATCATCACGGCGCAGCATAGAACAGGATATTTTTCGATGGAATCCTTCTTGATGCGCGCAAAGAACCACCCGACCACATCGATTGTGTGACCGATGCCGCCAAAATCGCGCCGGTGTCAGGCCAGAACGGGGCGAACCCGTCCCCGAAGGCGCATCGTCATCCCGACCAGCAAAAGCCCCGAAAGCAACGTCGCCCAGGTGGCATTGTCGGGCACGGTGCTGACCGCGATGGGTTGCGGATCAAAGGCCAATTGCCGGTCGGTGCGAGGCTTGGCGGCGGGTTCGATGGCCATGGCGCGCAGACCGGCCAACCGGTTTTTCAGCGTGGTATCGCTTTCGGGTGCCAGCAGGAACCGGGCCTTGCCGGGGTCCTGATCGCTGCCGGATGGGCCAAAGCCGGTGATTTTGGGAAATTCCTTGTCGGCGCCGCTGATGGCGATGCTGGAATCAGCATCGGCGGCTGCCAGCCGATCGGCGTCGCTGATCAGGTGCAGCAGCGGCTGCAACCCCCTGGCGGCCGTTGCAGGGTCTGCGGGGGCGATCACGACCTTCGCCACCGCCCGGCCGTCATTGGCCGCCGGCATCGCGACCGCAGCGTCGAAAATTTCAAATGGATCGCCACCGATGACGCCGCTGGCCACGAACAAGGCTATGCCGATGCTGCTGGCGATGGCGATCGAGCGCTTTTTCATGCTGCTTCTCCCTGGTTGCTACAGGGAAAACGGCGGCGGCGGATAATGGTTAACAGCGCCGCGAAAAAATTGCCGCAAGCCTTGGTTGGCGATGGTTAACCAGCGCGGCTTGCCAACCAGTCAACGACTTCTGAAACCATGACAACATCGGCATATTTCAGCTGCAGGTCGGTCAAATTCGCCCAGTGATAGCTGGCCAGCTTGTCAGCCGTTGTTTCAATGGGAACGATGGTGCGATAGCCGCGCGACAGGGCATCGACAGCGGTCGCCCGCACACAGCCCGATGTGCTGCCGCCAGTCACCACAACAGTGTCCACGCGCTGCCAGACCAGCAGCGATTGCAGCGGTGTTTCAAAAAACGCCGATGCCATGCGCTTGGTGAATTGCGTGTCGGTTGGCTGGATATCGCAGCGATCGTCAAAACCGTGGCGGTCGCTGCCATAGCCGATATTCTGAAGGCTGTCGGGCGTATCGGAACGCGTGCCCCAGACGCCGGCGTCGCTCGCATCATCGGCATAGCCTACCCGGCTCCAGACGACAGGCATGCCGGCGGCGCGAGCCAGTGCCGCGATGCGGTTGACATGGGCGATCTGGTCCGGGTCGGTTTCATACGCCGTCCGATAGCGATCGATGCGCGTATAGGCGTTCTGGAAATCGACATTGATGATGGCCAGCCGATCGCCAAAGCCAAAGCGCGCCCGCGTCGGATTGGCCATCACATCATCGAAAATCTGTTTCGCCGTGCGGCCATCATCGGCCATGCGCGTACCAATGATCCCGGTCATTTCGCCAATTCGCTGATCAGGGTGTGCCAATGGGTCAATGCCGGCGCAATCGCTGTCACCGGCACCCGTTCGTTCAGGCCGTGGATGAAAACGTCGCTTTCCTTCATGAATAGCCCCGAAACGCCATAGGACGGGATGCCGAGGGCGCGGTAATAAACGCTGTCGCTGGCGCCGGCATCCATCGCCGGCACCGGCACGACGCCGGGGTGCGCCGCCGCCACCGCCTTGCTGACGGCTGCCACCACATCGGTTCGCAGTGGCGACGCCGGGGTCGATACCCAGATCTGCCCGGTGGTCACCTTGGCTTGCGGATCGGCAACAACCTGTTCCAGTTCCAGCCGCACCGCTTCGATGGCAACGCCGGGGAAAATGCGGCAATTGACGGTCAACACGGCCTTTTGCGGCAGGGCGTTGGGGGCATGGCCGCCGCTGACCATGGTTGGCACACAGGTCGTGCCGATCATGCCGATGCTGCCCGGATCACCGCGCAATATCGCGATCGCGGCGGCATCGGCCGGGTTGGCGGCAAAGGCCAGCATGGCGGCCCCAAGTGCGCCCGGCGTGTGCTTGCCAGCGGCAGCGAGTTCGCCGCGCGTGATGTCATTGGCCAGCGCGGCAAAATGATGGCCGGCGATGCGTGCCGTCGCGCTGGCCAGTTGGGCAATGGCATTGCTTGCCGTCGGGCGGCTGCTATGGCCGCCCGCGTTGGTAACGGTGACGGCGAAATCGGCATAGGTTTTTTCGGCCGCCGACAGCGCATAGCCGATGGGCTTTCCCGCCGCGTCCAGCCCGCCGCCGCCGGAATCATCGTTCAGCAAAAACGCAACGCCCGCCGCCTTGGCCTGTTTCGCCTGCAGGGCTGCTGTCACGCCATCTGTTTCCTCATCCCCCGAAAGGAACAGATGGATATCGCGATTGGGCTTAAAACCTTCCGATTTCAAGGCGATCAGCGTCGCCACAACCATCGACACATCGAATTTATTGTCACCGGCGCCGCGGCCAAAGATATAGCCATCTTCCTCCACCGCCGTGAACGGGTCGCGCAACCAATCCTTGGGGTTGGCCTCGACAACGTCCATATGCCCGGCAATGGCCATCGGCGGCTGTTTGCCGCTGCCGCGCCAGACCAGATGCAGGTTCGCCATTTCAGCTACCGGCTCGATGCTGATATCCGCGCCGGAAAAGCCACCGGCGACCAGTTGCGCCTTCAGGAAAGCGGCATAGGCCGGCACCCGACCCCGCCCCTTGACCGTATCGAACCCCACCCCTTGCATCAGCAAGGCCTTGGCCGCAGCGGCATCACCGGGCCGGGCGGCAGCCGGGCTGACCAAGGTGCAGGCAAGGGCGAGGGCGAGGGTAAGGGCAAGGGCAAGGGCAAGCGAAAATTTCGTCATGGCTGTTGGATAGCGCCTGTCGCTGCAAATCCCAAGCCCGGCCGGCCGCGGCCAGTGTTTCGGCGTGTTCGCAGCAGGTCGCGCGCAGCCTGCCGAATGCCGAATGCCGGCTGCGGGCTTGCTGCAATGCGGCGTCGTGCGGTTTCGACCCGCTGGCGTCACGATCGAACGCACAGGCGCCCAACGCATGAGCAGCCGTTTTCAAAACGCCAGGCGATCCTTCAAAGCGCAAAAACCGCTTGACCGCAGACCTTGGCCCCCTGATGCCTGCAACCGCATGACCAGCAACCGCCTGACCCGCTATATCCTTGTCGCGCTGGTGACCGGCATCGCCACCGGCTATGTCATCAATATTTCGGTGACACCGGATGAGGCAAAGCAGGCGGCCTATTATCTGAGCATCGTCACCGGCGTCTTCCTGCAATTGATCAAGATGATCATCGCGCCGCTGGTCCTGTCAACATTGGTCGTCGGCGTTGCCCATATGGGCAGTGGCGGCGCCGTCGGGCGGACCTTTGCGCGGACGCTCGCCTGGTTCGTCTGCGCGTCGGTCGTCTCGCTGTCGCTCGGGATTTTCATGGTCAATCTGCTGGCGCCGGGGGTTGGCGTCGGCCTTGCCCTGCCCGATGCCAATGCCGCCACCGGCCTTGCCAAAAAGGCCTTTGATCTGAAGGAATTCATCCTTCACGTCTTTCCAAAATCGATCTTTGAGGCGCTGGCCTCGAACGAAGTCCTGCAGATCGTGGTTTTTTCGCTGTTCGCCGGCGTTGGCCTGATCGCGATCGGGGAGGCGGGAAAGCCCATCACCCGCGGGCTGGAAGCGCTGATGCAGCTGATGCTGACGATTACCGGCTATGTGATGAAAGTGGCGCCCTTTGCGGTGTTTGCCGCCGTCGCCGCCGCCATCGCTGTCGAAGGCCTTGGCATATTGATTGTTTTTGGCCGGTTTATCGGTGGTTTCTATCTGGCACTGGCGATCTTGTGGCTGGTGCTGCTCGGCGCCGGGGCCTTTGTCATCGGCTTGCCCGATATCCGCCGGCTGGTGACCGAAATCCGGGAGCCTTTTCTCATCACCTTTGCGACGGCATCCTCCGAGGCAGCCTATCCCAAGATGCTCGAATCGCTGGAACGGTTTGGCGTGCCCAATCGCATCGCCAGCTTTGTGCTGCCGCTGGGCTATAGCTTCAATCTTGATGGCTCGATGATGTACTGCGCCTTTGCCAGCATCTTCATCGCCCAGGCCTATGGGATCGAGCTGTCGCTGGGCCAGCAGATTTTCATGCTCGGGCTGTTGATGATTACCTCCAAAGGCATCGCCGGGGTGCCGCGCGCGTCACTCGTGGTGATTGCTGCGACCTTGCCCTATTTCAACATTCCCGAGGCCGGATTGCTGCTGATCCTCGCCGTCGATCATTTCCTCGACATGGGGCGCAGCGCCACCAATGTCATCGGCAATGCCGTCGCGACGGCGGTGATCGCCAAATGGGATGATGCGAGCCCGCCGGTCCTTGCAGCGACAGTCCATTAGAGCGTGATGACATCAGGTAGGATTGCCAGGACGGTGTTGATTTTGGTGCGTGGCAAGGCGCGCGGAAAGCAGCGATGCAGCGCATCGCTGCCCCAAGGTTTTTTGGCTCGCGACGCCGCCACGCGCCAAAAGCGACACCGCCCCGAAGGGGTTGCCCAAAGCGCAATCATGGTGATCCTACCTGATGTCATCAAGCTCTAAAGACGCCGCATGGAACGGATTGTCGTCACCGGCGGGTCAGGCTTTATCGGCAGCAACATGGTTGCGTCCCTGGGCGCGCGCGGCCATCCGCTGCTCAATCTTGACAGCGTCGGGCCGCGCAACCCCGATCAGGCAAGCCTTTGGCGCCCGACCGATATTACCGACGCCCCGGCCATCGCAGAGGCGATCGATGATTTTCGCCCCGATGCGATCATCCATCTCGCCGCCCGCACCGATCTGTCGGGCAGCAGCATCGAAGATTATGCGGCCAACACGATTGGCAGCCAGGTCATCGTCGACGCGGTGATGGCGCGGCCGGGCATCCGGCGGCTGCTGTTCGGGTCATCGATGCTGGTCTGCCGGCTGGGTCATATCGCCCGCACGACCAGCGATTATTGCCCCAATACCGCCTATGGCGAAAGCAAGGTCAGGGCCGAAAAAATCGCCCGCGCCGCCGATCCCTCGGGCCAACGCATCGTCATTTTCCGGCCAACCAGCATCTGGGGTCCCTGGTTTGGTCAGCCCTATCGGAATTTTTTCGATATCGTGCTCGCTGGCTATTATGTCCATCCAAGCGGCGCTGCGACACGCCGGTCCTATGGCTATGTCGACAATGCCGTGGCGCAGCTCGATGCCTTGCTGGCAGCACCGCCTGAACGGCTGGGTGATGAACTCTATCACCTCGCCGATTATGCCCCCGTCGACATCGGCGTCTGGGCCGATCTGATCGCCGCCGCTGCCGGCCGGCGCCGGCCGTTGCGCGTGCCCTTGCCGGTCATGCAAATGGCGGCGCTGGCCGGCGATGGCCTGCAGGCGCTGGGCTGGAAACAGCCGCCGATGACCAATTTTCGCCTGTCGAACATGCTGATGGATGCGGTCCAGGAAACCGGGCCGATCGCAGCGCTGTGCCCGGTCCTGCCGGTGTCACTGGCCAAAGGCGTTACCCGCACGATCGACTGGCTGAAGCGCGAGGCGCCCTAAAGCGTCAGCGCCCGCGCAATGGCCCAGAGGCTGAGGCTGGCCATGACGGTCCAGGTGCCGGCGGCACCGATGATGCGATAGATATTGGCACCATCGCGCGCCATGCCGATCGCATGGGCGATGCGGACCACAATGAGCGCAAGGCCAGCCACCCAGAGCAGCGCCGGTGGCCGTTGCACCGATATTTCGATCGCGGCGATCAGGATCAGGCAGAGCGGCACATATTCGGCAAAATTGGCATGGGCGCGGATGCGGCCGAGCAGCACGGCATCGCCGCCGTCCCCCAGCGAGACCTTGGCCGATTGGCGGATCTGGACGACGCGCCACGATAGAAAAAGATAGATGAGGCCAAGCGCGCCCGCCGTGAACAGGGTGACGTTCATGGCGTCGTTCAGCCCTTGGCAGCAGGCGTGCCGGCAAAATCGGCCGGCGCCTTTTTGGCCATCAGGGCGAAACTGCGCTGATACCATTTCGACCCGGGGTAGTTATTGCCCAGCACTGCGGCGGCTTTTTTTGCTTCCTCGGGCACACCCAGCGCCAGATAGGCCTCGACCAGCCGGTGCAGCGCCTCGGGCGTGTGGCTGGTCGTGTCATATTGATCGATGACGGTGCGGAACCGGCTGATGGCGGCCAGATACAGGCCCTGCTGCTGGTAAAAACGCCCGATCTCCATTTCCTTGCCCGCCAGGTGATCGCGCGCCAGATCAATCTTCAGCCGGGCATCGGCGGCATAATCGGTATTGGGGTAACGCCGGATCAGCTCCCCCAGCGCATCCAGCGCCTGTTGGGTGATCTTCTGGTCGCGCTGCACCCCCGAAATCTGTTCATAATAGCTGACGGCGATCATGTAATAGGCATAAGGCGCTTCACGGCTGCCGGGGTGGAGCGACAGGAATCGCTGCGACGATCCGATGCTTTCCGAATAATCGCCGGCGACATAATAGGAAAAGGCGCTCATCAGCTGCGCGCGGCGGGCCCAGACGGAATAGGGATGCTGGCGCTCAACCTCATCAAAGGTCTGCGCCGCGGCCTTGTACTGGCGACGATCTAGATTGTCGCGCGCCACAAGGTACAGCGTTTCGACATCGCGGGCGACATAGCTCTGGTCCTTCTTGGCCTTGTTGCTGGCACAGGCCGACAAGGCCAGCGAGGCGGCAAGCAGCAAAAGGACAGGGCGAAAAACAACGTTCATCATAGAGGTTCCCCTAGCCCAAGCCTGCCGCCCTGCCTAGCGCATCGTGGCGCCGGGCGCGCGCCAGCCGCCGCGAGCGAAACGACAGCTTGCGCCGGCCTAGCCTGAACCGGGGCTGAGTGATGGCTATACCCCGCGAAATTGCACCTGCCCCAGGGCTTCCCAGGGGCCATCGAGGTAGCGCCAGATGGCGATTGCAACGGCGCGGGTCTGAAAGGCTTCAAAGCTTTTTTCGATCAGCGCCAGCGTCGCCTTGGCTTCGGCCGGCGTCACCTTGTTCTGGATCGTCACATGCGGCTGAAAACCGGCGCGATCCTGCGGGATCAGCATGGTATCCCAGCCGGCGGCGAGTTCGGCGCGCGCCGCTTCCAATGCCGGCGCCCTGAGCTTGAAACCGACGCCGCGGCCCAGCAACCGAAGCCCCATGACCGCAACCTCTGGCGGCGGCAGTTCGGCGCAGATGACTTTCAACCGCCGCCTGACGGCATCAAGCTCCCGCCCCGGCAGATGGTGGAACAGGCTGACATGCGCCGGCACCCGGTTCAGCGCCGCCGGATAATGCGCCCTACGCAGGGCTTCGAACCGGCCCTGCGCGCCCGGCTCCAGCAGCGCTGTCAGGATCAGCGGGCGGGGATCGAGGCTCAAAGGTCTTGCGGCCGGCGGCGGATGACCAGATTGCGAATTTCGCTCATGCCCTCCATCGCAAAGCGTACGCCTTCGCGGCCAAGCCCTGAATCCTTGACCCCGCCATAGGGCATATTGTCGACACGATAGCTTGGCACGTCGTTGATGACGACACCGCCGACTTCGAGCCGATCCCAGGCTTTCAGCATGTGAAACAGGTCGCGGGTGAAAACGCCGGCCTGCAGCCCGAATTTACTGTCATTGACCATCGCCAGCGCCGCATCGAAATCCTTGAACGGCGCCAAAAACGCCACCGGGCCAAAAGCTTCCTCGGTATTGAGTCTGGTCGACAGCGGCACATTTTCCAGCAACGTCGCCGCCAGCATGGTGCCGTCGCGCTGGCCGCCACACAGCAATGTTGCGCCAGCGGCGCGGGCCTCTGCAATCCAGCCGTCCAGCCTCTCGGCTTCTGCGATATCGATCATCGGGCCGATGAATGTCGCCTCATCGGCCGGGTTGCCGGCAACAAGTTTGACGGTCAGCGCGATCAGCTTTGCCTTGAAGGCTTCATAGACAGCGGCGTGGACAAAGATGCGTTGCACCCCGATGCAGGATTGGCCGGATTGGTAAAAGGCGCCGAAAACCGTGCGCTCGGCGGCATCATCAAGATCGGCGTCGGCGTCGATGATGACAGCGGCATTGCCGCCAAGTTCAAGGATGACCTGTTTTTTGCCGGCCCGCGCTTTCAAGGCCCAGCCGACATCGGGCGAACCTGTAAAACTCAGCAGTTTCAGCCGGTCATCGGTGGTGAACAGATCGGCGCCATCGCGATGCGCCGGCAGGATCGAAAAAGCCCCGGCGGGCAGATCGGTTTCAGCCAGAACCTCGCCGATGATGATGGCGCCCAGCGGCGTGCGGCTGGCCGGTTTCATGACAAACGGACAGCCGATTGCCAGCGCCGGTGCGATCTTGTGGGCGGCAAGGTTCAGCGGAAAATTGAACGGCGAGACAAAGCTGCATGGCCCGATCGGCACGCGTTTCCAGATGCCCTGATAGCCATGGGCGCGCGCCGAGATGTCCAGCGGCTGGACTTCGCCGGTGATGCGCACGCTTTCTTCCGCGGCAACGCGGAACGTGTCGATCAGCCGTGTCACCTCGCCGCGCGCATCGCGGATCGGCTTGCCCGCCTCGATGCACAGCGCCGCTGCCAGTTCAGCGCTGCGTTCGGTAAAGCGCGCCACGCAATGCATCAGCACCGCCTGCCGTTCATAGGCTGCCATCGCTGCCATCGGGGCCGCGGCGGCAACGGCTGCCGCAATGCCGCGGTCGATCATGCCCACGTCGGCCAGTGCCACCCGCGTCGCAACGTTGCCGGTGAATTTATCGGTTACCGCCAGATCGGTATTGGGCTGTTCCGCCTTGTTGGCGACATAAAGCGGATAGGTCGGGCGGAGCGCCATGGGACTAACTCTCGTGCAGTAAAAAGCAGACGGCAGCGGGCGCCGGGGTCAGATCGTCAGCACGATCTTGCCGATGGCCTTGCGGTCCATCATCCAGCGGATCGCCTCGGGGCCTTCCTCAAGGCTGAAATGTTTTGACACATGCGGTTTCAGCCGGCCGCTGTTGAACCAGCCCAGCAGCTCGGCCATGTTTTCACGGTGCAGATCGGGTTCGGCCTGGGTAAAGGCACCCCAGAACACGCCGACGATGCTGGCACCCTTGATCAGCGGCAGGTTGAGCGGCAGGCTGGGGATCGATCCCCCGGCAAAGCCGACAACCAGATAGCGGCCGTTCCAGGCGATGCCGCGAAACGCCGGTTCGGCAAAGCGATCGCCGACCGGATCATAGACGACATCGACGCCCTTGCCGCCAGTCAACGCCTTGATACGGTCTTTCAGATCCTCGCTGGCATAGTTGATCGTTTCATCGGCGCCATAGTCGCGGCAAAGCGCCAGTTTTTCATCGGTCGACGCCGCCGCGATGACCCTTGCCCCCATCAGCTTGCCAAGTTCGACGGCCGTCAGGCCAACACCGCCAGCAGCGCCCAGCACCAGCAGGGTTTCGCCCGGTTGCAACCTGGCGCGCTGTTTCAGTGCATGGTGCGAGGTGCCATAGGTCATGGTGAAACCGCTGGCGACATCGAAGGGCATGTCACCAGGGATGGCGACCAGCTGGGCACGATTGGCGATGACCTGTTCGGCAAAACAGCCACTGCCCGTCATCGCGACAACCCGGTCACCGACCTTTAGATCGGTGATGCCCTCGCCCATGGCATCGACGACGCCGGCGGCTTCACCACCCGGCGAAAATGGCAGCGCCGGTTTGAACTGGTAAAGATTCTGGATAATCAGCGTGTCGGGGAAATTCACGCCGGCGGCATGCACACGCACCCGCACCTGGCCGCGACCCGGTTCCGGCATGGCGATATCCTTGACGACCAGTTTTTCGGGTGGCCCATGTTCGACGCACAGCACAGCCTTCATGACATCATCTCCCCGGATTTATCACTGGTTCCTTGGGGCCTGCCGGTGTTGCCGACAAGGCTTTTCAACGCGGTCCCGAGCAACTGGAATTCGGCACGGCGCGGGCTGCCATGCCGCCAGGCCAGCGCCACAATGCGCTCTGCCCCGCCGGTCAAGGGCCTCGCTATCAGCCCGGTGCCCTCCAATATGCCGGCATCGAGCGCCATCTGCGGCAACAGCGTCTGGCCGAGCCGGCCGGCGACCATCTGCACGAGCGTTACCAGCGATGTGCCGCGCGCAAACACATCGGCGCGCAATTCCGGCCGGCCACAGGCCGCCAGCGCTTGATCCTTCAGGCAATGGCCGTCTTCGAGCAGCAGCAGATGCGAATCATCAATGGCATCGGGCGCGATCGTCGGCGGCGGATCGATCATGTCATTGGCATGAAAAACCAGCGCGAAAGGATCGCCGAACAACGCCATGGTTTCAACCGCGCCGCAATCCCAGGGCAGCGCCAGCAGCACCGCATCAAGCGTGCCGCGCGCCAGATCCTCGCAGGCCATGCCACTCATCGATTCGCGCAGATACAGCCGCAATTCGGGATAGGCAGCACGGATGCCGGGCAGCACGCGCGGCAACAAAAACGGCGCGATGGTCGGGATCACCCCTAGCCGCAATTCACCGGTCAGGGGCGCATTGCTGGTGCGGGTCAACGCCGCCAGCGCATCGGCTTCGCGCAGCACATCATAGGCCTTGGCAACGACGCGTTCGCCCAATGGCGAAAACCGCACCACCCGGCGCGTGCGCTCGACCAGCTGCACGCCCAACAGGGTTTCCAGCTCCCGCAGGCCCGCCGACAGGGTCGATTGGGTGACGAAACAGGCATCTGCAGCATGGCCGAAATGACCGTGAATGTGCAGGGCCGTCAGATATTGCAATTGTTTCAGGGTCGGCAGGAACGACATGGCGGGGGTTATCGGCCGTCGCCGTCGCGCTGGTCAAGCGCTGGTCGCGGGCGTTTCTGGCCTGACTGGCGAAGGCGCATGAAAACCGCTAGACAGTCATAAATCGCGGCGGGCGTTCCAAACCCGATAGCGTGGAGACTGCACCATGGCGCTGATCGCCTATCTCGATTCGATCAAATCGCGCGATCCGGCGCCGCGTTCGCGCTGGGAAATCCTGATCTACCCCGGCGTCTGGGCGCTGGGGCTGCACCGGATCGCCCATGCCCTGTTCAACGCCCGCCTGTATCTGGTGGCGCGCATGGTCAACCATCTGTCGCGCTTTTTGACCGCCATCGATATCCATCCCGGCGCCAGTATCGGCCGTAATTTCTTCATCGATCATGGCTTTGTCGTCATCGGCGAAACCGCCATCATCGGCGATGATGTAACGATCTACCAATGCGTGACGCTGGGCGGCACCGACCCTGCCAATGGCATTGCCGGCAAGCGCCATCCAACGCTCGGCGATGGCGTCATCGTCGGTTCGGGCGCCCAGGTGCTGGGGCCGATCATGGTCGGCAGGCGAGCGCGGGTCGGTGCCAATGCCGTGGTGACGCGCGATGTGGCGGAAGGCGCGACGATGGTCGGCATCCCGGCCCGCCCGGTGCCGATCGATGCCGAGGATTATGGCAAATCTTTCCTGCCTTATGGCACACCCTGTTCGCAAAAATTCGATCCCGACACGCAAAAGCTGGAATTGTTGCGCTGCGAAATGGAGACATTGCGGGCGCGACTCGACAGTTTGACCGACGACGAGCAGCGCAAGAGCGCCTGAGGCAGATTTGGACAATATCGCACCGTTGCCGCTGCGGCCCGCAGCGCAAGTCGCCTTCAACAGGCTGGAACTCGATCGCATCCTGTCGCTTTACGGCCGCATGGTGGCTGCCGGCCATTGGCGCGATTATGCCATCGATCTGGGGCCGCGCACCGCCAGCTTTTCGGCGTTTCGCCGCGCCGCCGAAAATCCCGAAATCCGCATCGTCAAGGACCCGGCGTTGCGATTGAAACAGGGCGAATGGATTCTCCACGGCGAAGGCGGCGTGGTGCTGAAGCGCGGCGCCGATCTCGCCAATGTGCTGGCGCTGGTCGAACGCCGCCTGGTCAAGCTGGTCGAGGCCTGAGCGTCGAACCACAGGGCTTCAATGGCTGCCAGCCGACCTTCGGGGTTTGACCCGATAAAGGCCAATACGGCTCATGTTGGAAAACGGCTGCTTTGCGCCCAAGTGCAGCCATTCAAGATTCCGGAGCCCGAGCCTGCAATCCGCTATTCGTTCATGCGGCTCCGTTTGAAACGGTGGTGGATAGCGGCCAAGCTATTTTTGAACGGCAGAACTGCTTCCACCGTCCCGCGGCTTCGATCGACGCGCATCGACCGAAGACTTTGGCTAAAAAATCCCGTTCCACGACCAACTGCCCAATCTTGGAATGCAGCTGGCCGATCTCCGCCTCACGGCTCACCGGCGCCACCTACGACGCGACGGCAAAGCTCGAGGCCATCCCTTCGATCGCCTGCCGCTTCCACGCCGCGATCATCATGTGGTGCGTACGTCATTGGCGCCCGGTTTCGCAAACGTCTGGTCGCCGCAGATTGCTTCCAGCCCAAACCTGGCTTTAAAATCAGCCGAATACCGCTTCCTCGTCGTCCTTGCTTCCGTCAGTCGTTTACGTCGGGCGTAGATTAACACCCTGTCGAGTTTTCCGGGACCATCTCAGACTTTTTTTACGCCTACGGAACGCAAAAGTGTAAAAATTTCTTACACTTGTTGATGGGAACCTTTTCGGTAGTTAGGAATCCACCATCGTGCGAAATGCAACTGCCTTCTTGGCATGAAAATTGCATGACTTTTTTCGGCGCGGTACCCTCGCGTTGCTTAAATAGGCTGTATGTTATGAAGAATGTCTTACTCGCAACGCTTGCGCTGGCATCGTTTGCCACCAGCGCCAACGCGCTGACCCTCGTCAACGCTGCTGTCACCGGTACGGTGGCGTCAACGATCTGGACGACGGCTAACACGGGCAACTACACCCTGTTCCTGTCGTCGCCGAACCCTGGCGACTATCTCAACCCGAATGATGAAGCGGTCAGCGTTAACATCACCAACGGCCTCACCCGTATCCTGCTCACCGGTGAAGGCTATTTCCCGGGCACCACGCTCAATTCTGATCCAGCCTATAACCTGACGCTCAGCTTTGACACAGGCCAGCAGTTGATCGGTCTCTACACGGTGGCCACCAACTCCTTCAGCGCCGGCAGTTCGTTCGTCTCGGGCGGCAGAACCTTCTCGCTGATCGAATTCTCGTACACCCGCTTCCTTGGCGATGTCGTTCAACCCAATGTCGCAACGCCAGGTGGCGACGGCAACGATTACAACGGCAACTTCCGCATTTCGTCGGTCGCCAATGCGGTTCCGGAACCGGCCAGCTGGGCCCTGTTGATCATCGGCTTTGGCATGGTTGGTGTCACCGCCCGCCGCCGCTCGCGCACGACGGCCATCGCAGCCTAAGCGTATCGATTTTTCGCGAATGAAAAGTGCCGTCGGTGGCAACACCGGCGGCACTTTTTTTGAAATGAGTTGAGCAGCGCCAGCCCGGCCGTTTTTTTCGATCCCGGCAACGTCGTGGTGCTCGGCGGGCGATGTTGTGGTCGCTAAAAAAAGCCAAAATCGCCATCAGCCTTCAGGAGCGCGATGCGCGGATGCCGTCAACGGTTCGGGTTGGCCGACATCGGGCATGGTGCAGGGTCGGCGGTCAACTGAGGCAAGGACTCTCCACTTTGTCGCGGCAAGTCAGCAGCGATTTTCGGCCTCGATCATTCGGCTTCATCGATCAGGCTAACTACAAACAGCTTAATTCGGCGATCCATTGTCAGGACCTGTCAAAGTCATGCCCCGTCTTGGCGCGAGGCTGTCAAACGGCCAGGAGCGGGGCCGCAGGCGGGGAGTAGCCGCATACAGTGCCTTTAGAGCGCGATAACAACAGGTTCTGAGCCGAAGAAAGCCTATTGGCCGCCGCCCAATGCCATCGCGCCTTGGGCGCTGCCGGTTTCCGGCACCACTTCGCCGGTTCGGTCGCTGATTTCGGCAAAGCGGGCAGCGATGGTTTCGGCGTTCATGTCTTCGGGTTTGACATGGATGCCGCGCGTCAGGGTCACATAGGCGCGTTCAAAACCACCGCCACCGGCATTGATGATGGCGTTGCTCGGCGCATCTTCGCTGACGAGGAAGATGGCTGCCGGTGCGACGGTTTCCGGCCCCATTTTGGCCAATAGCTCGGCGGGCATCAGATCTTCGGTCATCCGCGTTGCCGCCAGTGGGGCAATCGTGTTGCAGCGGACGTTATATTTGGCGCCCTCGATGCCAAGCGTCTTCATCAGGCCGACGAGGCCAAGCTTGGCCGCGCCATAATTCGCCTGGCCGAAATTGCCGTAG
>JBBRIC010000041.1:0-20973 GCA_038221665.1 Sphingomonadales bacterium | reverse complement strand
CGTGACCAGATCGCGACCGCTCAGGCCGCTTGAACTGTCACTGCCGCCCAGCAGAACTCGCAAGAGTATCGCTGGCCATACTCAATAAGCTCGCAAATCAGGTCAACGCCAGACGTCCGCGGTCCTTATCGGATGCGTACGTTTAGGACACCCGCGCAAAATCCGATGCTGCCGGCTCAGGTCTTTGGCGGGCCGTCTGCCGGACAGAGGTTGCTGCGTTCCATGGCCTTGCGGCGCATCTGTTTGATGCCGGTGTCAACGGCGATGACACGATTCCCGCTTTGCTCGACGGCGGCACCATCACGCGCCTTCACAAAAACCGTTTTGCCGGCGAGCACATTGTTGGAGACGAGGAAGCCGCTTTCGTCGCCCTGCAAACGCAGCGCCAGATCGCCGCCGAGTTGGTTGTCACGGATCGTGACGTTTCGCAGCTTGCCGCCCCAGTTGATCAGGGCACCTGCCTTGGGGCTGTTGCCAATGAGAATATTGCCGGCGATCAACGTCTGTGGTTCGGCAGGGTCATCGGTGAAATAGTGTTTGTCCGCCGATCCGCCGATGGTCAGTGGTCGGATTGAATCGAGCACGACATTGTCAATGATCCTGACGTTGCGATTGTCGAGATAGGAGGAAATTCCGTTCCCGTGAATGCCGTTGACGTCATGAATGTAATTGTTGTGAATGCTGATCGTATGGGTGTTGACCGCGGCAATCGCTGTGCGCCCGACATTGGCGATTTCGTTGCAAGCGATCTCGATCGGCCCGCGCGCCGAGCCTACCCGGATGCCCGATCCAAAGCCGATATTTTCGATGCGATTCGATTTGATCGTCAAGGCCTTGGCAAAGGGAATCGTGATGACCCCCTGGCCATTCAGCAGGATCGAGTCACTAAAGTGATTTCCCGAGATCGTGAACTTGTCGACGCCGCCGATGGCGAGGATCGGCACGCCCGACCGGTTCATGCGGCTCTGGCCCGAAAAATGCGTGAAATGGAAATCCTGGATGACGATGTTGCTGGCACCATCGGCGAGCAGAAAACCGTTACGGCCGCTGCCGATCGACAATTGCTTGTCGCCGGCGCGCAGGGCCGCGACGGCGATGCCGTCCCGACCGCTGATCGCATAGCTGCCCGGTTTGCCGACCAGGGCGGGCACATTCAGCACTGAAAATTTATTGTCGCGGTCCTCATAGGGTTGCGAAGTTGCCGTCGAAAACGTGATGCCCGTGGCAGTCGCCTCGAAATCACCGATCAGGACGATCTTGTTGGGGCGGGACCATAGTGCCAGCACGGGTTGGCCATTGCCAAGCCCCGACAGGCTGCGATCGTCGATGCGTCCAGCCTTCAAATCCGCCAGCCGGCCCAAGGGGATGGTTTTATACTGGCTGATATCGTCATAAGGCAGCCCGGCCATGGCGGCCGGAAACTGGGTCATCTCATAACTGCCCGATGCGCCAAACAGCCAGTTTTCCCAGCCGCTACCGGCCGGAACCACAACGCGCGTCATGGCGCCCGGGTTGGGAACGCCAAGGCATTCCGCCGCGCCGGCGCACATTGCCGGTGTTGGCAATAAATCGCTGCCGTCCATGATGGCGGGGCCAACCCCCCATCCCGAACCCGAATAGACGATCGGCGCTGCTGCCGAGCCCTTTCCCGAGACCCGGATGCTGCCGCGATACGCAACGCCGCTCTTGAATACCAGCCTGTCGCCAGCGCCGAGCCGGACCGCTGCCGGTATGCCGTCAACCAACGCGTCGCCCGGCGCGCGTCGCCAGGCTCGCGCCGTCGACAGGCCATCGGCCTTGTTCGACCCCGAGGCGAAATCGATATAATATGTACGCCCGGCTGCCGGTGCTACGAATACACCGACAACCATGACGCCAAAAACGACGATCGAGTTCAAGCGCTTTGACATGCTCGATCCATGGACGCATCCAGGCGCAAACCCAAGGCGCAACTTTTGCTGCGTCAGCTTTGCCCGATCCGTCCGCGGACCGACGCGATCAGCTCGCTGGACATTGAGGACCCCGGATGCGCGCCTGTGCCTCCATCGACGCATTCCCCGTCGTCACATCGACAAATTGGGTGTTCACCTGGACAATGCTGCCATTGTCCGGAACCTTGGTAAAGACAAGTTGGCCCGCGAGGATGTTGTTTACCAGTCGGAACCCGGTTTCATCGCCTTGCAGACGGAGCGCTGTGCCTTTTCCGCCAAACTGATTGCCATCAAAGGTCACATTGTTCAATTGCCCGCCCCAATTGATAGCGGATGCAATCCCGACAGTATTGCCAATGAAGATGTTGTTGGCGATCAGCGTCTGCGGTTCAGTCGGGTCTCCCGTGAAATAGGGCACACCATTATTGCTGTTGAGCGTCAAAGGCCGGATGGAGGCGGTAACAACATTGCCCGTGATCCTGACAGCACGATTGTCGAGATACGAAGAAATACCATTGCCGTGTATGCCATTAATATTGCGAATATAATTATTGCGTATTGTAATTGTATAAGCATTTATCGCTGCAATGGCTGTGCGGCCGACATTATCGATATCATTACAGGAAACTTCAAGAGGTCCGCGTGTTGAACCGACCCTGATACCCGAACCATAGCCAATATTTTTAATCCGGTTCGATTTGACCAAAAGATTCTTGGCAAAACTCATATTTATGGCGCCCTGGCCATTCAGCAACACACTTTCTGAAAACCGGTTGCCGGTGATCTTGATGCCATCATTATCGGAAATGCCCAGAATCGGTACGCCTGAGCGTATGTCCGTCGATCGGCCGGCATAGTACATGAAGCTGAAGTTACGTATCGTGACGTTGTGAGCGCCTTGGGCCAGGATAAAACCATTTCGGCCGCTGCCGAGCGTTAATCGGGTATCGGTGCCACGCAACGACACAATGGCGACACGATCCTTGCCACTGATCGCAAACACGCCGGCCCGGTTGACGAAAGCCGGATCATTCAGGATCGAATAACGATTTTCACGATCGAGATAAGGGCTGAAGTTCGCAGGATCGAAGCTTATGATATTAGCTGATGAAATTGTGAAGTCCTTATAGACTATCTGATTGCCCGTATTCCATAGGGCAAGAATTGGTTGACCTTTACCGGACGGCGGTTGTCCAATCACCCGAATGCTGCCTGCATCCAACGTCGCAGTTTCACTAAGCGGAATTATTGAAAAAAGGCTGACATCGTCGTAAAAATTACCTGCGGTAATCGTTGGATTTTGAGAAACTTCGTAGCGACCGCTAGTACCGAACAGCCAGCTTTGCCAATCAGCGTTATCCGGTACGGTCACAACAACCGTTTTTATCAGATTGGGCGCGCCGAGGCAGGCCGCCGATGTCGCGCAGGCTACAGGCGCAGGCAACAGGTCACTGCCATCCATGATCGCCTGGCCAGCGCCCCAGCCAGTTCCCGAATATATGATTGGCAACGAAGCTGTCCCGGCCTTTGACAGGCGGATCGTCCCACGATAGCGAACACCAGCGCGGAAAATAACCACATCACCCGCGACGAGCGTTGTGGCCAGAGGAACCCCCGTCGCTTCCAAATCACCCGGAGCCTGGCGCCAGGCTGTTGTTATACTGGCGCCATCGGCGCTATTCGATCCATAGGTAAAATCTACGTAGAAGGTGCGCGCAACAGCAGATGAGCTATTTACTTCAAAAGTGAAAACACCGAATGCACATGTTAGTAAAAACTTTTTAAATATTGCACCATTCTTGGTTAACATTTGTTTTACCTTATGTTTCCGACCCCCGTCCAGCTAAAACCACAAATTTCTATTGGCAACTAAATTGTGAAAAGTTTCATTGTTACAGAATAATGAATTTCAATTTTCGAGTTTCTGATTTGTCAGAGAATTGACACAAAGTTAAATTTTGTTATCTGTTCGGTCGTGTCGAAATAGGGATAAATTGTGCATTTTCTCGCGATCAATATCGATCCATTGCGAATTTATTCTGCAGAAATGCTCGAACTTGTCGCCCGACTAAAGCGGCAATTTGATCGAACGGAGCAAAAAGCAAATAGTTTTTTGGCAGTTGATGTCGGGTTGGCAATCAACACTTTTGCGGAAACAATGACTGTCGACCGGCGATCACCGGCATTTGATGAAGCAATGCAGATGCCGCTGCTGGCCGATTGTCTGGCCCAGTCGCTGGCCAGTGACAACAAGATGGCAGCATTGGCTTTAGCTGCGCCAGCTGTAGTGGCTGCTGTCGGTGCCGATACTATTCGCGTTGCGACGGATCGTGCGGGGCAGGGCTATTTGTATCTTCATCTGGGCGACGGATTTGCCGCGGTTTCGACCTCGGCGCATGCCCTTGCAAGGCTGTGCAAATTACCGCTGCGATCGGCAGCGGCTGCCGCCATGGCATTGATCGGCACAATGGCCGGGAACGACAGTTGGTGGGATGGCGTTGCGCTTTTGCCGCAGGGCCATGCGGTGCGGCTAACCGGCGGCAGGATCGTTCTGGTGCCTTTTGCAAGCCTGCCAATCGCCAGCGAATCACCCCTGCGCGCCATTGTGACCGGCCTGTCGGATCAATTCCCCGATGCCGAAATCGATCTTTCGGGGGGCTGGGATACAAGATTGATCCTGTCGGCCCTGCCGGCCGATCGCCGGGCGCGCCACCATGGCCTGACGCTTGGCAAGCCTGGCAGCCCCGATGTGACCATCGCAACGGCGCTTGCCGAACGCTTTGGCATGCAGCACCGCGTCATCGATCCTGCGGTCTTTCTGGATACCGATCCCGGCACTTTCATGGCGGCACTGGCCGAAATCGCCGCCGCCGATGATTTCAGCCTCAATGCCCTCGACCGCGTCGTCTATCACCTGATGAACCGGGCAACCGGCTATTCCATGCGCTTCAACGGCCAGAATGGTGAAGTCATCCGCGGTTTTTACTATGGCCAGCAGCCGGTCGAGGCGCCGGCGTCCCGCAGTCTTGCCGAACGGCTGGTTGCATGGCGCATCATTTCGAATGATCGCGTCGACGCCAGCCTGTTTCAAAGCGATTGGTATCAGGATGAAGCCGCCAGCCTGCGCCGCCGGCTTGCCGATGATATTATGGCGATGCCCGGCGCCAAATGGGGCCAGAAACTCGACGAATATTATCAACGGCAACGCATGCGGCGCTGGGCCGGCCAGGCAGCCACCAGTGCCATGGCATCGCGGCGAATGTTGTCACCATTTTTCTCGGCGGCCTTTATCGACTGGGCGATGGCCTTGCCGGTCGCCGACAAAAGTGGTGCCCGCATGCCGGCCCGGCTGATCGAGGCCTATGAGCCGACGCTGATGCAGGTGCCACTCGATACCGGACTGTCGCCGGCCATGATGCTGGGCAACGGCCTTGCCGCACGGCTGGCGCGTGGTGCCATGACAGCAGGCAAGGTCCGCAAGAAGGTCATACAGCAACTGGCCGGCAAATCCGGGTCGACGCTGGCCAGCGAATCATCAATGGGGTATTTCGCCCGGCATCGCCTGCATGAACAGATCGACATCGGCGCGATCGCCAAGCTGGGGATTGCCGATCCGGCGAGGCTTGAAGCCTTTGCTCGCGGGACCTGGCAGCCCGATCAGGCAACGCTTGGCATGATCCTGGCGCTATCGGGCGTGGCGCAAATGTCAGCAGCGATCGTCGATCAAGGTTGATTTCAGGTGAGCGGTAGCGCGGGTCAATGCAAAGCCGCCGCTTCGGGCCTTAAAATCCTGGCGGCGGTGGCGGTGGTGGCATTTCACTGCCCATCGCGCCGCCCATTGCACCAAAACCTTCCGGCCCGCGACGATTGCCCATTTGCTTGAGACGGCTTTCCATGCGCGCCCGAAGCACCCTGCTTTCGTTGACAAAGGCCTTGCGGTCGGCGGTCGACAGTTTCTGAAACCCGGCCAGCATCGCGGCCTGGGTGCGTTCGCGTCCGGCAATGGCGGCCGAGCGTTCATCGTCCATGGCTTTTTTAAGCGCCCCCGTATCGAGCCGGTCTGCATCGAGGATCGTCAGCATGCGGTCGCGGGCCGATCGCACCGCCGCATGTTCGACACGCCGATCGCCGGCGCCCCGCATCGCATCGCGAAGAATCGCCTGGCCTGGTTCGCTCAGGGTGGCAAAAGCCGGGCGCATGTCCATCATGCCCATTCCGACGGGGCCGCCTGCCCGACCCTGCATCTGGCGCTTGTACGGCATTGGCTGGCCAGCTGGCGGCGTCTGGGCGATGGCTGGCATGGTGGCCACAAGCGCCAGCGCCACGAGGCTGGTGCGCAACAAATAACTGATCATATCAATTCATCCTCTTCAACTGTCGGCGTGAAGACATAGGCAAAGGCTGCATCGCCATCACGCGCATCGCCGGGAATCGCCGCGGTTGGCGTCGATGCTTGCGCTATCGGTGTTGCCGGCCGCGGTTTGTCTGGTGTCATCAGCAATATCGACAGCGAGGCAGCGATGGCCATGCCGCCGCCGACCACCCAGCGATGAGACCGGCGCGCGGGCCGATGCGCGCCTGGTGCCGCTGACAACAACGCAAGGCTTTGCGAATTTTCAACGATCGCAGCGATGTCGATCGGTGCCATGGCAATGTCGACGCTGGCCCAATCATGCAACAGGCCATCGAGCCGCTGCGCCTTTGCCAGTGCCGCAGCCAGCTGCGCATCGCCGGCTATGATGGCCGCGGCTGGGGCCCGATCGGTTGCCGGCCAGCGCGCCAGATCGCCGCCATGGCTGGCGATCAATGCCAGAACGGTCTCGGCGGTGGCGGGAACGGGGGTCTCGGGGGTCAATCTATTTCCAATATCGTCAGTAAAGTCTTTAATTCGATACGTGCGCGGCCCAGCAATCCCTCGACGGCCTTGGCCGTTGTATCGAGCAGATGCGCGATTTCGGCCATGCTCAAGCCATCCCCATGGAACAAGGCCAATGCCGCGCGTTGCCGCGGTGCGAGTTGGGCCATGGCGGCATCAAGCCGCCGGCGTTGATCATTGGCAATGGCATGGTCCAGCGGATCGGGCGTTTTGCTGGCGATATGAATGGCATCATCGAGTGGCGTCACGGGCCGAATGGTACGGCGGCGATCGAGGCAGAGGTTGATGATGATGCGCCGGAACCAAGCTTCGACCGAGCCTCGCGCCGGATCATAGCGCGTCGCCAGCGTCCACATCCTCGTCAAGGCGATCTGCACCACATCTTCGGCGCCGGCCCGATCATTGAGGGTGCGATCGGCGAGGCGCAACCCCGGGCCTTGCAATGCCGCCACCAGCCCCGCAAAGGCCAGCCGATCGCCCAAGGCCACGCGCGCCATCAACAGGGCAAGCGGCGACGTGGCGAGATCCGCCGGGGGGAGAGGCAAGGGCTGCATCAACTACGACCCTACGCGCCAGCCAGACCAATTCCCCCGAAAACCTGCGCCGCCCGCCATTGCGCCAGCAATCCGGCGGCATGGCGTCGTGCGATATCCATGCGATCGGCGCCATAGCCGCCGCCCAGCGTCGATGCGATGGCGACGCCGCGCTGGCGGCAGGCGCTGACGACATAGGCATCCCGCGTCACCAGCCCCGCATCGGTCAGCGCCAGCCGGCCCAGCCGATCGTCGCGATGTGGATCAACGCCCGCCTGGAAAAGCACCAGATCGGGCGCGTGGCAATCAAGCAGCACCGGCAATTCTGTCGCCAGCAGTTCCAGATAGGCGGCATCTTCCATGCCATCGGGCAGCTCGACATCCCGGTCGCTACGTGCCTTGCGGGCCGGAAAATTGCGGGTCGCGTGCATTGAAAAGGTCAACACGTCGTCTCGCCCGGCAAAGATCACCGCCGTGCCATCCCCCTGGTGGACATCCAGATCGACAATCAGAATCCGCTGCGCCGCGCCCGTGCAGACCAGCCGATTGGCGGCAATGGCAAGATCGTTGGTGACGCAATAGCCGGCTCCGCCATCGGGCAAGGCATGATGGCTGCCTCCAGCACCATTGGCGGCATAACCGTGCCGCAAGGCATGCAGCGCCGCCGCATAAGTGCCGCCAGCAACCGCGCAGGTCCGCCGCGCCACAGCCGGCGTCACCGGAAATCCGATGCGGCGTTCGCGCGCTACAGGCACGTTTGCCGCCAGCACAGCCTCGACATAATCCGGATCATGCACCGCCTCCAGCCATTGTCGCGGCATCGGTTCCGGGCTGTGGATCGCAACAGCCTGCCCGGCATCGGCCAGGGCGGTCAGCAACAGGCTGTATTTGGACATTGGAAAACTGTGCCCTGCGGGCAATTCGGCGACATAATCGGCGTGATGGAACAATGGCAGCGGCGATGTCATGCGGGCCATCGCCGGTCAATTTTGCCCTTGCGCCGGGTAAAAGCGCCTGCCGCCGCCATCAGATCAGCGCGCGCGACGCCATTTCAAGCACATCCTTGCTGATCCCCCGCGTGCCGGCGATGCGCTGCAATTCCGTCTGCATCAAGGCGCCCCGTGTGGCATCAAACCGCCGCCAGCGGCCGAGCGGCACGACAAGCCGCGCGGCACTTTGCGGGTTCAGGCGGTCGACCGCCAGCAATTGATCGGCGAGCAGGCGATAACCGGCGCCGTCCGCGGCATGAAACTGGCGCTGATTGGCGGCAAAGGCACCCACCAAAGCGCGCAGGCGATTGGGATTGGCCCGCGTAAAGGCCGGATGATCGAGCAGCGCCAATACGCGATCGCGTGTGTCGGCGCGCTGTGACAGCGCCTGCACGGTAAACCATTTGTCGATGACATCGGCATTGCCGGCAAAACGATCGTAAAAATCCGCCAGACAGGCATCGCGATCCGGGCTGTCGGTGTTGATCAAGGCCGTCAGCGCGCCAAGCCGGTCGGTCATCGAGGCGGCTGTATCATATTGCATCTTTGCCGCCGCGATGGCGACATCGGAACCAGTGGCGACGAGGTAATTCAGCGCCACATTGGCCAGTCGCCGGGCGCCCTTTGCGCCGGCGTTGAGCGCGCTGCCGGTGCCGGAATGCCAATGCCAGGCCTCCCACCATTGCGGGCTCAAGGTAGTGGCGATGGCGAGGCGGGCGGCCTCGCGGCGGCGATGGATAGCCTCGACATCGACGATCGCGGCATTGTCACCGATGATCGCTTCGGTTGGCAATAAAACCGCTTCGCCGACAAAGGCTGCATCAAGGTCACCGGCGGCGCCGGCAGCCAGCGTGGCACCGATTGCAGCCACAAGCTCGGCCGGGTCATCGTCGGTGGCGAGGAGATCGAGCCCCAGCCGCTGCATCGCCTCCCACCGGGCAAAAGGATCATCGTCATGGCCGGCAAGAAACGCCAGATCGCTGCGGCTGATGTCGGCGATGATGTTGACCGGCGCCGAAAAGCCGCGATTGAGCGACAGCAACACCGGTTCGGCAAGATCTTCAAAAACCAGCCGGGTTTCGGCCTCACGCAGTTCGACAAGCTGTTCGCCGCCCAGCCTTTTGCCGCTGGTGCGTCCGATCAGGGCGAGGCGGAACGGCATGTGCAGCAGGGGCTTGTGCGGCTGACCCGGCGTTGGCGCGAGGCTTTGCGCCAGGTTGACGACCAGTTGCCGACCGGCCCGGGCGCAATGCACGGTGACGATGGGCGTTCCCGATTGTTCATACCAGTGCCGGAATTGCCGTAAATTCCGGCGGTTGGCATCTTCCATCGCCTTCACCCAATCTTCGCAGGTCACTGCGGCGCCGTCATGGCGATCGAAATACAGGTCGGCGCCGCGTCGAAAGCCATCGACGCCAAGCAGGCTGTGCAACATGCGGATGACTTCGGCGCCCTTGTTATAGATGGTCGCTGTGTAGAAATTGGCAATTTCGACATATTGGTCGGGGCGAATGGGATGGGCCAATGGCCCTGCATCTTCGGGAAATTGCACAGCGCGCAGGCCGCGCACATCATCGATGCGGCGAACGGCGGCGCTGCCCTGATCGGCCGAAAACTGCTGATCGCGAAAAACCGTCAGGCCTTCCTTGAGGCTGAGTTGAAACCAGTCGCGGCAGGTGACGCGGTTGCCGGTCCAGTTGTGAAAATATTCGTGCGCCACGACCGCTGCGATGGCGTCGAAATCGGCGTCGGTGGCGGTCGTCGCATCAGCAAGTATATACTTTGAATTAAAGATGTTGAGGCCCTTGTTCTCCATCGCGCCGGCGTTGAAATCCGACACCGCGACGATATTGAACTGGTCAAGGTCATATTCGCGGCCATAGACTTGTTCATCCCAGGCCATCGCCGCTTTCAACGCCGCCATGGCATGGGCGCAGCGCGGCACATCGGCGCTTGCCGTCCAGATCGCCAGCTCGACATTGCGGCCGCTGGCGGTGACAAAGCGATCGGTCAACGCCGCCAGGTCGCCGGCAACCAGCGCGAACAGATAGGCGGGTTTGGGCCATGGGTCGGTCCAGCTGATCGCCTGCCGGCCGTCCGCCAGGGTTTCCAACGGGCCGCGATCGCCGTTCGACAGCAATATCGGATAAAGGCCGGCATCTGCCTCCAGCCGCACGCTGTAGACCGACAGCACATCGGGTCGATCCGGAAACCAGGTGATGCTGCGAAAACCTTCGGCTTCGCACTGCGTCACCAGCCGGCCTTCTGACGCATAAAGCCCGATCAGCCGCGTATTGCTGGCCGGGGCGATTTCAACCTCGGTTTCAACAATGGCATTGTTGCCATCGATGTGCAGCGTCAGCGTTTCATGCTCGGCGGTGACATTGACCGGGACGCCATCGATCATGACCGACAGGGTGCGCAGATATTGGCCATCGAGCACCAATGGCCGGTCGTGCTGGCCATTGCGGGCGACCGTCAGCCGGGCGAGCACCCGCGTCGCCGTGGCATCGAGCCTGAAATCCAGCGCTACGCCAGGGACCAGCCAGTCGGGCGGCAGATAAGCCGATCTGAGTACGGTTTGCGGCGGCGTCAGGGCATTGCGGAGATCGAGCATCGTCATTCCAGCACCTTGGCGCGTGACGCGCCCAAAGGCCAGAGGGTCGATGCCGCTTGTCAGATCTGGCCGGGCCGGCGGGCGCGCAGCGTCGGCAGGCTGTGCAACGGATCGTCGGGCCAGGCGTGTTTGGGATAGCGGCCACGCAGATCGCGGCGTACATCGGCCCAGCTGCCGGCCCAGAACCGCGGCAGATCGCGTGTCACCTGGATCGGCCGCCCCGCCGGCGACGTCAAACGCAGGGTCAGCGGCACACGGCCATCGGCCAGTGTCGGCTGTAACCCCAGCCCGAACAGCGCCTGCACCCTGACATCCACCGCCGGTCCCCCATCGGCGGCATAGTCGATGACATGGCTGCTGCCGGCCGGGGTTTCGAACCGCATGGGTGCAAAGCTGTCGAGCCGGCGCTGCCACGCCCAATCGATCGACCCGGCCAGCGCTGCACACAGCATCTGATCGGTCAGCGCATCGAGCCGGCGCTTGCCGGGAAGCAGCGGCGCCAGCCAATCGTCGAGCCCCGCCAGCAGCGCCGCATCCGACAGATCGGGCAGGTCGCCAAGGCCGGCACCGCGAGCAAAGCCGATGCGCGCGCGCAGCGCTGCGCTGTCATCGCCAAAGGCCAGCATTTGAAGGCCATGGCTGCGCACGCCGGCCAGTAATGCAGCGACGATTGCCGCCGGATCGCGGCCGTCGCCGGGGTGGCGGCTAAGCGTGATGGCACCCAGCCGTCGCCGGGTTTCGGCAATCACGCCGCCGCTGGCCGCATCGAAACCAAAATGCGCTTCCTCGATGATGTTGCTTGCCAGCAGGCGTTCAACGCTGGCGGGATCAATGGCGGCAGCCAGCAATACGCGCGCGCCGGCGGCCGATCCGACCGCATCGCCGACGATGATCCAGCCGGCAGCCGCGAGCGATGCATCCGCCGCAACCGTCACGGCGCGGCCATTGGCCATCAGATAGGGCGCCCCGGCAGCGCCCCGCCGCCGCGCCACGCGATCGGGAAACGCCAGCGCCAGAAGCTGCGCCGCCGCATCGCCTTGCGGGTCTGCGGGTTCAACGCGCGCATTGCCCGCCGCTGCATCGGCCCAGCGATCCGCCAGCCGCCGCGCCGCCACCGCGCGGGTACCGCGATCCCGGTCCCATAGCCGCAGACGTTCATCCAGATCGATACTGCGGCCGCCAAGCCCGCGTTCGGACAGCAAGACCGCGATGCGCGCGCCAAGCCGGCCAAGGCCCCGCTGTGCCGCCAACACCAGCATATGGCCGATGGCGGGCGCGACGGGCAGGGCCGCCAGCCGGTCACCATGCGGGGTCGGCCGGCCTTCGGCATCGATGGCAGCGATGGCCAGCAGCCGGGCGCGCGCCTCGGCAACCGCAGCCACCGGCGGCGGATCGAGCCATTGCAGCGCGGCGGGATCACTGACGCCCCAGCGGGCGCATTCGAGCACCAGCCCGGTCAGGTCGCTTTCAAGGATTTCGGGCGGGTCAAAGCGCAGCCGGCCGGCGGTTTCGCCCGCTTCCCACAGCCGGATGGCGATACCGGGCGCGGTGCGGCCGGCGCGGCCGGCACGCTGGGTGACGGCCGCCTGGCTGGCGCGTTCGGTAACCAGCCGTGACAGGCCGATGGCGCGATCGAGGCGCGGCCGGCGCGCCAGCCCCGAATCGATGACGATACGGACGCCAGCGATGGTGATCGAGGTTTCGGCGATCGAGGTGGCCAGCACCAGCTTGCGGCGGCCGGCCAGCGGTGGCGCAATCGCGGCGCGTTGATCATCGCCATCGCGGGCACCATAGAGCCGGTGCAGATCGACATCGCCCGGCAGGCGATCGATCAGCCGTTCGGCGGTGCGCTCGATTTCAGCAGCGCCCGGCAAAAAGGCCAGGATCGAGGCATTTTCTTCGGCCAATGCCGTCCGCACCGCCATGGCCATGGCGTCTTCGATACGGGTTTCGGCGGGCCGGCCGATGTGGCGCAGCGTGACGGGAAACATCCGGCCAACGCTGCTGATCTGCACCAGCCCCGGCACAATGGCATCATAGGCGGCGCCATCCAGCGTTGCCGACATCAGCAGCAATCGCAGATCGGGGCGCAAGGCCTCACGCGCTTCAAGGGTCAGCGCCAGCGCCAGATCGGCATCGAGGCTGCGTTCATGGACTTCATCGAACAGCACCGCAGCGATACCGGGCAGATCGGGCTGGGCGACGAGCATCCGGGTAAAAATGCCCTCGGTCAGCACTTCGATGCGGGTGGCGGCCGAAACCCGGCTGTCCATGCGGGTGCGATAGCCGATGAGACCGCCGATGGCGGTGCCGGACAGTGCCGCCATCCGTTCGGCCGCCGCTCGCGCCGCCAGCCGCCGCGGGCTGAGCAGCAACAGCCTGCCGCCCGCCGCCCAGTCTTCAGCCAGCAGCGCCGGCGCGATTGCCGTGGTCTTGCCGGCCCCTGGTGGAGCGACCAGCGCCACTGGCGCATTGGCCAGCAATGCCGCGCGCAACGCGGGCAAAATTTCTTCGACAGGCAACGGCATGGTGTGGATGTAAGCGGTTTTGGACCAAAGCCGAAATCGCTGCGCCGATTATTCGACAGTCACCGATTTGGCGAGGTTGCGCGGTTGATCGACATCGGTGCCCTTGGCCAGGGCGACATGATAGGCGAGCAGCTGGATCGGCACGGCCGTCACCATCGGGCTGATAAAGGGATCGACGCCGGGCATTTCGATGCTGGCGGTGGTGCCGGCGCCTTGTTCGGCAAGTCCCGTGGCATCCGACAACAGATAGACAAGGCCACCGCGCGCCATCACCTCATGCATGTTGGACACGGTTTTTTCAAAGCGCGCCCCCGATGGCGCGATGACGATGACCGGCACATTTTCATCGATCAGCGCGATGGGGCCGTGTTTCAGTTCGCCGGCGGCATAGCCTTCGGCGTGGATATAGCTGATTTCCTTCAGTTTCAGCGCGCCTTCCAGCGCCATCGGATAATCGGGGCCGCGTCCGATATAAAGAATGTCGCGCGCCTTTGAGAGCGGGATGGCGAGCGCCGGGATGACGGCTTCGGCTTTCAGCGCAGCGTTCATCGCGGCGGGGACTTCGGTCAGCAAGCGCACCAGCCGCGATTCCTCGTCGGCATCGATCCGGCCCCTCGCCTTCCCCAGCGCGATGGCAAAGGCGGCCAGCACCGCAAGCTGGCAGGTAAAGGCCTTGGTACTGGCGACGCCGATTTCGGGGCCGGCATGGGTCGGCAGCAGCAGATCGGCCTCTCGCGCCATGGTCGATGACGCGACATTGACCACGGCCGCGATAAATTGCCCGCCGGCCTTTGCGTGGCGCAGCGCCGCCAGCGTATCGGCGGTTTCCCCCGATTGCGAAATGAACAGCGCCAGCCCGCCGGCTTCGTAAACCGGGTCGCGGTAGCGAAACTCGCTGGCATTTTCGATCTGCACCGGAATGCCGGCAAGGCTTTCGAACCAATAGGTTGCGACATGGCCGGCCAGCAGCGCCGTGCCACAGGCGACAATCTGGATGCGCTTGATGGCGGCAAGATCAAAAGGCAGCGCTGGCAGCGAGACGCTTTCGGCAAGCGGGTCGAGATAGGCGCCAAGCGTCTGGGCGACGACGATCGGCTGTTCATGGATCTCTTTTTCCATATAATGCCGGTAGTTGCCCTTTTCGATGACAGCGGCGCTGGCCGATGAAATCACCTGCGGCCGCGCCACGGGCAGGTCATCCATATCGAAAATCTGGGCGGTGTCCGCCGTCAGCCGCACCCAATCGCCTTCCTCCAGATAGGTGATGCGGTTGGTGAAGGGCGCGAGACCCAGCGCGTCGGAGCCAAGGAACATTTCACCATCGCCAGCGCCAAGCACCAGGGGCGACCCCTGGCGCGCTCCGTACATGACGCCCGGATGATCGCGGAACAGGATCGCAAAACTAAAGGCGCCGTGCAGGCGTTTGAGGGTTGCCGCAACGGCAGCATCGGGGGTGGCGCCGGCTTCGATCGCCATGGTCAGCAGATGCGCGACGACTTCGGTATCGGTTTCCGACGTCAGCGCCCGGCCGGCGGCCAGCACCTCGGCGCGCAAGAGCTTGAAATTCTCGATGATGCCATTGTGGACGAGGACGACCTTGTCGGTGGCGTGCGGATGGGCGTTGCCGGTGGTCGGTGCGCCGTGCGTCGCCCAGCGGGTATGGGCGATACCGCTGTTGCCGGGCAGCGGCTCGTTCGCCAGCACGGCGACCAGATTATCGAGCTTTCCAGCGGCGCGGCGGCGATCGATGATGCCATCATGGACGCTTGCAACGCCGGCCGAATCATAGCCGCGATATTCCAGCCGCCGCAGGCCATCGATCAATCGGCCGGCGACGGGGTGAGGGGACAGGATGCCGATGATGCCGCACATGGGAAAAAACTCTGTTTCGGGGCCAGTATCAGCGGGTAGCACGCCGGCGTAGAATATCGATATCGATCATCGGCCCGCGGCTTTTTTTGCCAGCATCACGCTTCGAAACCGCAACGCCCAGCCGGGTTTTTCAACCTGAGGTGGCCGCACCAGCACCAGGGCGTCGGCGACAACATCGGCGGTGATGGTACTGCCGGCGCCGACAATCGCGCCTTCGCCGATGTTGACGGGTGCGACCAGCGCCGAATTGGACCCGATAAAGGCGCCGGCACCGATCAGCGTCTTGTGTTTGAAATAACCATCATAGTTGCAGGTGATGGTGCCGGCGCCGATGTTGGCGCGGGCGCCAATGCTGGCATCGCCGATGTAACTCAGATGATTGGCCTTGGCGCCGGCGCCGAATTCAGCCTTTTTGGTTTCAACAAAATTGCCGATCTTTACCCCTTCGCCAAGCACGGTGCCGGGGCGCAGCCGGGCAAATGGCCCGATTTCGCAGCCGCTGGCAATGCTGGCGCCTTCGATATGGCTATGGGCGCGGATCGTCACATCGCCGGCAATGCGCACGCCGGGGCCGAACACGACAAAGGGTTCGACCGTCACATCGGCGGCGATAACCGTGTCATGGGCAAAAAATACCGACGCCGGATCAGCAAGGCTGACACCCCCTGCCATGGCGGCGGCCCGGGCGCGATCTTGCCAGATCTGTTCAACCGCCGCCAGCTCGGCGCGGCTGTTGACGCCAGCGACTTCATCGGCGTCGGTTTCGATGACATGCGCCGTCCGGCCATCTGCAATCAGCAAGCCGATGATATCGGGCAGATAATATTCACCCGCAGCATTGTCATTGCCGATGCGCGCCAGCAACGCCCAGAGATCGGCGGCACGGATGGCCATCAGTCCTGAATTACAGAGGGTCTCGGCGCGTTCGCTGGCGGAGGCGTCCTTCCATTCGACCATTTTTGAAATCCTGCCATCGCTGGCAATGATGCGGCCATAGGCGGCGGGGTCGGCCGGTCGAAAACCAAGGACGACCGCCGCGACGCCGGCAACCAGTGCTGCGCGCAGCCGCACCATGGTTGCGCTCGTCACCAGCGGCGCATCGCCGAACAAGATCAGCATATCGCCATCAAAGCCAGCCAGCGCCGATCGGGCCTGCAAAACCGCATGGCCGGTGCCGAGTTGCCGGGATTGCACGACGATATCGGCGCCATGCGGCCCGACGACCGCTTCGACCTGTTCGCGCCTGGCGCCGACCACGATAATCGTGCGTTCCGGCTGTAAATTCATCAGACTGTCGAACAAATGCAACACCATCGGTTTATGCGCGACAGGATGCAGAACCTTGTGCAGCGACGATTTCATCCGCGTGCCTTGCCCGGCGGCAAGGATGATGGCGGCAAGCGGGCGGGCGGCGTCGGTCACAGCCGCCCAACTGCCACAACGGGCTTGCCATGGGAAGGCACCGGGGCGCATGGAATGAAGGTGTTTGCGCTACCCAAAACCATCATTTTCGATCTTGACGGGACGCTTGTCGATACGTCGCCGGACCTTTGCGCCGCCTTGAATCATGCGCTGGCCGTGCTCGGCCGGCCGCCGGTGCCGATCGCCGATGTCCGCCACATGGTCGGCCATGGCGCCCGAAAGCTGCTGGAGCGGGGGCTTGCGGCCAGCGGTGCTGTCTCACCGGCGCTGATCGAGGCCGGGGTGCCGGCATTCATGGCGCATTATTCCGCGCACATCGCCGACCATTCCCGCCCGTATGACGGGGTGGAAACGGCCCTGACGGCGCTGGCCGATGCCGGCTGCCGGCTGGCGATCTGCACCAACAAGCCAGTCTGTTTATCGCGCGCGCTGGTGTCCGCGCTGGGCTGGGACGGGCGTTTTGCAGCCAATCTTGGCCTTGATTCGGTGCCAAGGCCAAAGCCCCATCCCGACCATTTGTTTGCAGCCATTGCGGCAGCCGGCGGCGATTCAGCCTCAAGCGTGTTTGTCGGCGATTCGATCACCGATACAGCGACTGCGCAGGCCGCCGGCGTGCCGGTCATCGCAGTCAGCTTTGGGTTTTCAGATCGGCCGGTGGCGGAACTCGGGGCGGATATCATCATCGATCACTATGATGCGCTGCTGTCGGCGCTGCACAGGCTTGCGGCATGACTGAATTGGCGATTGTTGCCGCAATCCTTGTTGCCTTGGGGCTCGGGCTTTATCTCGGCCGGCGCCTGGCCATGCCAAAAGCGCCTGTGGCGCCGGTGCTGCCCAGCGACCGGATCAGCATTTCGACCCTTGCCGATCCGGCGCTGGTCATCGAACACGACATCGCCATCGCTGCGAACCCCGAGGCGCGACGCCTGTTCGGGGATCGCATCGCCGGCAGCGACCTGCGCCTGACCGTTCGGCACCCGGGCGTGCTCGATGCGCTGGAGGAAGCGCGCGGTACCGGCCGCACCATCGAACGCGAGATCAATGGCATCGGCCTTGGCAACAGCGCCTATCGGCTGCGCGCCGTCGGCGCCGGCGAAGGCCGGGTGCTTTTGCTGTTCGATGACATTACCCAGGCGCGTGCTACCGAGCGCATGCGCGTCGATTTCATCGCCAATGCCAGCCATGAATTGCGCACGCCGCTGACGACATTGACCGGCTTTATCGAAACCCTGCAGGGCCCGGCCGCCGATGATCCGCCGGCCCGGGCGCGCTTTCTTGATATCATGGCGCGGGAAGCGGCGCGCATGTCGCGGTTGATCGATGACCTGTTGTCGCTGTCGCGCATCGAGCTTGATAAACATGTCCGCCCGGTTTCAACGATCGCCGTTGCCGGCATGATTGCCGAGGTCGGCCGCACCATGGCCATGCGGTTCGAACGCGACAGCCGCATGCTCATCATCGAGGAAATGCCCAGCCTGCCTTTGGTCACCGCCGACCGTGACCAGGTGCTGCAAGTGCTGCACAATCTGATCTCGAATGCCATCAAATATGGCGATACGGGCACGCCGATTACCGTCAACGCCGCCGCCGAACCGGCCAATGGCGCGCAGCCGGCGCTGGTGCGATTCACGGTTGCCGATGTTGGCGAAGGCATTGCCGCCGAACATCTGCCGCGTCTGACCGAGCGATTTTACCGGGTCGATTCGCAGCGATCGCGTACCATGGGCGGCACGGGCCTTGGCCTGGCCATTGTCAAACATATCGTTGAACGCCACCGCGGGCGTTTTGAGCTCGATTCAACCCCTGGCAGCGGTAGCCGCGCCAGTTTCACGCTGCCGCAAGCCCCCGAAGGCGCGGCCATAACGGTGCGACCCGGCGCAGCGCCCATGGGGCAAGCCACACCGGCGGCGAACGCTGCTGCGATGGCGGTCGGACGCGATGTCACAAAAGCGTAGTAAAAATGTCATGTTGCGCTCATCCTCGGCTGCTACTGTAATCTTGTGAAGGTGTCGCCAGACCGTTGCGGTTCCGGATACCGGCTGGTGATGGATTTCTGATGATTTTATGGCCGTCGGCGCGGATTGCGGCGTTGGCCGAGGATTTTTTTAAACGATGGTAACGATTGCCGAAAATAACGTTCGCACACTCAGTGCTTCCGATGCCGATCTTGCCCAGTTGCGTTCCGTGATCAGCCGCATGGGCGGCCTCTGCGAAGCCCAGATCGCCGCCGCCGTCGAAGCCTTGATGACGCGCAATATCGAAGCCGTTGCCGGGATTGTTGCGGCCGATAAACGCATCGATGCGCTGGAAACCGAAGCCGAAGCGCTGGCCGTTCGCATCATCGCCCAATATTCGCCGCAAGGTGCCGATTTGCGTGAAGTCGTGGCGGCGTTGAAAATAGCCGGCGTTCTCGAACGCATCGGCGACTATGCCAAGAACATCGCCAAGCGCGCCTCGGCCATCGCGCTCAGCGCGCCGGTCTCGCCGGTCATCATCGTGCCCGAAATGGCCCGGGTGGTGACTGTCATGATCAAGGATGTGCTCGATGCCTTTGTCGACCGGAATGTCGCGCTGGCCCGGGCGGTGTGGGAACGCGATCGCAGCGTCGATGATTTTTACAACAGCCTGTTCCGCTCCTTGCTGTCGTTCATGGTCGAACAACCCCAGCATGTCACGCCGGCAACGCATTTGATGTTCGTTGCCAAAAACCTTGAACGCATCGGCGATCACGCCACCAGCGTTGGCGAAATGGTGCATTTTGCAGTGACCGGCGAACATATCGTCGATCGCCAGAAATCCGACAATACCTCGACGTTTTCGACAGCAAGCTGAACCAAGCAGACGGGAGACAGACCATGCGCCCCAAAATCCTTCTGGTCGAAGACGACGCCAATCTGATCGAACTGATCCGCTATAATCTTGAAACGGAAGGCTTTGATGTCATCCGCACCGGCGATGGCGAGGAAGCCCTGGTGCTGGCAGAGGAAGAACGCCCGGATCTGGTGCTGCTCGACTGGATGATCGCCAATCTGTCGGGCATCGAAGTCTGCCGCCGCCTGCGCCGGGCGCCGACGACGGCCAATCTGCCGATCGTCATGCTGACCGCCCGCGCTGAAGAAGCCGATCGCATTCGCGGGCTGGAAACCGGCGCCGACGATTATATCACCAAGCCGTTTTCGCCGCGTGAACTTGTCGCCCGGCTGCGCGCCGTACTGCGTCGCCTGCGCCCGGCCCTGTCGGGGGGCAATCTGGATTATGGCGGCATTTCGATGGATACATCGGCGCACCGCGTCACCCGGGATGGCCGCACTGTCCAATTGGGGCCGACCGAATTCCGGCTGCTGCGGCACTTCCTTGAACATCCCGGCCGGGTTTTTTCGCGCGAACAATTGCTCGATGCCGTCTGGGGGCGCGATGTCTATGTCGAACAGCGTACCGTCGATGTGCACATTCGCCGCCTGCGCAAGGCCGTCAACAGCATCGCCGGCGGGGAGGAATTGCCCGATGTGATCCGCACCGTGCGCTCGGCCGGCTATGCGCTCGATACCGATACGGAATTGATGCGCGCCTGACGATCAAGCTGTTGATGACCCGCCATCGCGGCCTTTCGCCGCGAGGCGATGCCATGGTCCGGCCTGCAAAAGGTCTTTGCGGCTTTGCCGGGGTCGGCTAGACGCAAGGGCTGTACAGGGGCTTTTGACACCATGACTTTGCGTTTTGACGATCGTGTTGCCATTGTGACGGGCGCCGGTGGTGGCCTTGGCCGCGCCTATGCGCTGGAACTTGCCGCCCGTGGCGCCAAGGTCGTCGTCAATGACCTCGGCGGCGCCCGCGACGGATCGGGCAGTTCGCTTTCGGCAGCGCAGGGCGTCGTCGATGAAATTACCGCGGCCGGCGGCGAAGCCATGGCCAATGGCGCCAGTGTCACCGATGCGGCCGCTGTTGAAAAAATGGTGGCACTGGTCAAGGAACGCTGGGGTCGCATCGATATCCTCATCAACAATGCCGGCATCTTGCGTGACAAGACGTTCGTCAAAATGAGCCATGATGATTTTCGCCAGGTGCTCGATGTGCATCTGATGGGCAGCGTCATCTGCACCAAGGCGGTCTGGGAATTGATGCGCGAACAGGCCTATGGCCGCATTTTGATGACGACGAGTTCGACCGGGCTCTACGGCAATTTCGGCCAGGCGAATTATGGCGCG
>JBBRIC010000040.1:0-21209 GCA_038221665.1 Sphingomonadales bacterium | reverse complement strand
CATGGCCGGGATGGTCGAGGGGCGGCCATTGGTCGATTGTGCCCGCATGGGCAATCTGCTGGCGGCTGAAATCATCAGCCATTATGGCGCCCGCGCCGAAACCGACCTGCAGGCGCTGGTCAGATCGCGGCTCGGCTGATGGATTTTGGCCGGATCGACAGCTGGATTTTTGATCTCGACAATACGCTTTATCCGGCCAGCAGCAATTTGTTCGCCCGGATCGATGCCCGCATGGGGGCCTTTATCCAACGCCTGCTGGGCCTCGACGCCGCAGCCGCGCATCGGGTGCAAAAGGGGTTTTTCCATTCGCATGGCATGACGCTGTCGGGGCTGATCGCCGAACATGGCGTCGATCCGCATGAATTCCTCGCCGATGTGCACGACATCGAGCTCGATCTCATCGCCCCGCATCCCGAACTTGCGGCGTTGATCGCAAGGCTGCCCGGCCGCAAATTCGTCTTTACCAACGCCGATGCGCCCTATGCCGAACGCGTGCTGGCGCGGCTTGGGCTGTCGGGCAGTTTTGATGCGCTCCATGATATCCATGCGCTCGGCTGTGTGCCCAAACCGCAGCCGGCGGCTTATAATCAGCTTTGCGATGTGCACGGCATCGATCCGCAGCGGGCCGTGTTTGTCGAAGACATGGCGCGCAATCTGATCGCGGCCAAGGCCATCGGCATGACCACAGTCTGGATCGACAATGGCTCTGAACAGGGGCCGGATGAACGCCGCGACCATATCGACCATATCATTCCCGATGTCGGGACCTGGCTGACGAGGGTTGTTGCCGAACTGGAGACCAAATGAACATCGAGGCAGCAATTGATGCCGGCTGGGAAACACGGGATGCTGTTTCCGCCGCGACGACGGGGCCATTGCGCAACGCGGTGGCGGCGGCGTTGGCGGGGCTCGATGCCGGCGAATTGCGCGTTGCCCAGCCCGATGGCAAAGGTGGCTGGCAGGTCAATCAATGGCTGAAAAAGGCCGTGCTCCTGTCATTCCGGCTAAACCCGAATGTCGCTATCCCCGGCGGCCCCGGCGGCAGCCTCTGGTGGGACAAGGTGCCGTCCAAATTTGCCGGCTGGGATATGGCACGTTTCGCCGCCGCCGGTTTTCGCAGCGTCCCCGGCGCCATCGTCCGCCATGGCGCCCACATCGCGCCCGGCGTCATATTGATGCCGAGTTTTGTCAACATCGGCGCCCGCGTCGGTCGCGGCAGCATGGTCGATACCTGGACAACGGTCGGCAGCTGCGCCCAGATTGGCGAAAACGTCCATCTGTCGGGTGGCGTCGGCATTGGCGGCGTGTTGGAACCGTTGCAGGCGGGGCCAGTGATCATTGGCGACGGCGCCTTTATCGGCGCCCGCGCCGAAGTCGCCGAAGGTGTGGAGGTTGGCGAGGGCGCGGTGCTGTCTATGGGTGTCTATCTGGGCGCATCGACCAAGATCATCGATCGCGCCACGGGTGAAATCCATATCGGCAAGGTGCCGCCCTATGCGGTGGTGGTATCAGGCACGCTGCCCGGAAAAGCACTTCCCAACGGATCGCCGGGGCCAGGGCTTTACTGTGCGGTCATCGTCAAGACCGTCGATGCCCGCACGCGCAGCAAGACCGGCATCAATGATTTGCTGCGCGATTGATTGGCGCTTGCCCCCGCCGTCACTTTGTCGTCACATGGCGGCAGTCCAAAAGGGGGTCATCATTGTACAAGGTCCTGAGCATTGCCCTGTTGTCGGCAAGCCTTGCAACGTCGGTCATCGCGAAACCGGCACTCGCCCCGGATGAGGTGGCGTTCCGCTCGCTGTACAAGGAGCTTGTCGAGACCAATACCACCCATAGCAGCGGGGATTGCACGCTTGCGGCAACGCGCATGGCGGCGCGGTTGCAGGCTGCGGGCTTTGCCGCTGGTGACTTGAACGTTTTTCAGCCCGAAGGTTTGCCGCTCGACGGCGGCTTGATTGCGGTTTTAAAAGGTTCCGATCCATCCAGGGGTGCTGTGCTGCTGCTGGCGCATCTCGATGTTGTCGAAGCAAAGCGCGAAGACTGGCTGCGCGATCCCTTCACGCTGATCGAGGAAGATGGATTTTTCTACGCGCGCGGCAGCGCCGATGACAAGGCGCAGGCCGCGATCTTCACCGACATCATGGCGCGGCTGAAGGCATCGGGCGCGCGGCCGCAACGCACACTGAAGCTGTTGCTGTCCTGCGGTGAGGAATCCCAGGCCCGGATCAACAATGTCCGCTGGCTGATCGACCAGCATCCCGATTGGATCAAGGCCGATTTTGCCCTGAACGAAGGCGGCGGCGGCGATTTGAAACCCGATGGCACACCGCTGGCGCTGGGCTTTCAGGCCGGCGAAAAAGTCACCCAGAATTTCCAGATCGAAGCCACGAACCCCGGCGGCCATTCGAGCGTGCCGCGTCCCGACAATGCCATTTATGCGCTGTCGCAAGCGCTGGTGAGGGTCGGGCAATATGAATTCCCCATCCGTTTCAACCCAGTCACGCGTGGCAGCTTTGCGGCAATGGCGCCGCTCACCGGGGGCGCAATGGGGGCGGCAATGACACGGTTGCTGGCCAATCCCGACGACAAGGCCGCCGATGCCATTGTTTCAAAGGACCCGGCCTATCATTCGATGCTGCGCACCACCTGTGTCGCGACCTTGCTCGACGGCGGCCACGCCATCAACGCCTTGCCCCAGCGCGCCCGGGCCTCGGTCAATTGCCGGATGTTCCCCAGCGATGATCCAAAAGACGTGCAGGCCCAATTGATCAAGGCGATCGGCGATGTACCGGTAACAGTCACGACGTTGCCGCCGGTCAACCCTGTCAATCCGCCGCCGCCGTTGACCGATGAAGTCTATGGCACGGCCAAAAAAGTCGCGGCAAAACATTTCCCCGGCGTGCCGATGATCCCTGCCATGTCGACCGGTGCGACCGACGGTCGTTTCCTCATCAAGGCCGGCATCCCGACCTATGGCGTGCCGGGCGCGATGGAGGATGGCAAAACCAACGCCCATGGCCTTAATGAACGCGTCTCGGTCAAATGGCTGCTGCGCGAACGCGACTATCTGTTCGATCTCGTCAAAGCCTATGCGGGGGTGAAATGAAGCTGATTTTCCTGGCGGCGCTGCTGTCTGCGGCGCAGGTATCGGCTGACATCCGCCCCGATCAGGCGACATTTCGCGGGCTTTACAAGGAACTGATCGAGACCAACACCGCCTTTTCCGATGGCAGTTGCACGATTGCGGCGGCAAAAATGGCAACCCGGCTAAAGGCGGCCGGTTTCAAGGACAGCGATATCCGCCTGTTCAGCGTGCCGGCGCACCCGCGTGAAGGCGGGCTGGTAGCGGTGCTGCCCGGCAGCGATCCTGAGGCCAGGGCGATCCTGCTGCTGGCCCATATCGACGTCGTCGAGGCCAAGCGCGCCGACTGGACGCGCGATCCATTCGTCATGGTGGAGGAGGGCGGTTATTTCTATGGCCGCGGAGCGTCGGATGACAAGGCGCATGCAGCAATCTTCACCGATACGATGATCCGGCTGAAAACGGCGGCGACGCGGCTGCGGCGACCAGTGAAGCTGGCGCTGACCTGCGGCGAGGAAGGCGGCACCGGCGACGTCTTCAACGGAGCGCAATGGCTGGTCAAGGAGCATAAGGACTGGATCGATGCCGACTTCGCGCTGAACGAAGGCAGTGTCGGTATCCGCGATGCCGCCGGCAAAGCGGTTTCGCTGGGCATGCAGGCCGGCGAAAAAATCTATCAGGATTTCCGCATCGAAGCGACCAACCCTGGGGGGCATAGCAGCCGGCCGCGCCCCGATAACGCCATCTACAGCTTGACGGCGGCGCTGACTCGCATCGGCAACTATGAATTTCCTGTGCAATTCAGCGATACGACGCGCGAATATTTTCGCCAGACCGCGGCACTGACCGGCGGTGACGCGGGGGCCGCAATGCTGCGTCTGATCGCCAATCCGGGCGATGCCGCCGCCAATGCGCTGGTTTCAAAGGATCCGACCTTTCATTCGATGCTGCGCACGACCTGTGTCGCCACCATGCTCGACGGCGGCCATGCTCCCAATGCGCTGCCGCAACGCGCCGGCGCAAATATCAATTGCCGCATGTTTCCCGGCGACCCGATCGAAAATGTCAGGGCGCAACTGGTCACGGCGGCGGCGGATGCCTCGCTGACCATTACCACCACGGGTGACATCAGTCCGACACCGCCGCCGCCGCCCTTGACGGCCCTGGTCTATGGTAATGCGAAAGCTATTGCGGCCCGGCATTTCCCCGGTGTGCCGATGTTGCCGGCGATGACGACGGGGGCCACCGACGGCCGCTTTCTCAACGCTGGCGGCATCCCGACCTATGGCGTGCCGGGCCGGTTTTCCGATCCCGATGGCAATGGCGTCCATGGTCTGAATGAGCGCAAATCCGTCGCCGGGCTTTATGCCGAACGCGATTATCTGTTCGATCTCATCCAGGTCTACGCCAATTCGAAAGCCCAAAAATGACATTCAAAGCCTTGTGGTTTGCCGGCCTCTGCGTCATCGCCGCTGCGCCCGCCCTTGCCGACACGCCGGTGCGCCCCGATCAGGCGGCATTCCGCGCGCTCTACAAGGAGCTGGTCGAGACCAATACAAGCCTGTCGGCCGGCAGTTGCACGCTTGCGGCCGAACGGCTGGCGGCGCGATTGCAGGCGGCAGGTTTCAAGGATAGCGACATCACCCTGTTCGCCACGCCTGAAAAACCCAGGGAAGGCGGGCTGGTCGCCATTTTGAAAGGCAGTGACGCGCGCGCCAAGCCGATCCTGCTCCTCGCCCATCTCGATGTCGTCGAAGCCAAGCGCGAAGACTGGACGCGCGATCCCTTCGTCCTTGTCGACGAAAACGGCTATTTCTATGCGCGCGGCGCGACCGACGACAAGGCGCAGGCCGCCATCTGGACCGACACGCTGATCCGTTACAAAGCCGCCGGGAAAACGCCGAGGCGTACGTTGAAACTGGCGCTGACCTGCGGTGAGGAATCAACGGATGCCTTTAATGGCGCCGAATGGCTGGCCAAGAACAAGGCCGATCTGATCGCTGCCGAATATGCCCTGAATGAAGGCGGCGGCGGTCGGCTGTCACCCGATGGCAAGCCGATGGGCATGGCGGTGCAGGTCGGTGAAAAGGCCGTGCAGAATTTCAAGCTGGAGGCAACCAACCCCGGCGGCCATTCGAGCGTGCCGCGCCCCGACAACGCCATGACCGATCTTGCCGGCGCGATCGTGCGCGTCAACACCCATGATTTTGCACCGCAACTGAACGACACCACGCGCAGCTTTTTCAAGGTCATGGCGGCAATCGCGCCAGCACCGATGGGCCCGGCGCTGGCGACGATCGCCGTCACCCCCGCCGATACCGGGGCAAACGCCATCGTCAATCGCGATCCGCAATTCCACTCGATGCTGCGCACGACCTGCGTCACGACCATGGTGTCGGGCGGCCATGCCATGAATGCGCTCGCCCAGCGCGCCACTGCGGTCGTCAATTGCCGCATGTTCCCCGGCAGCGACCCCGAGGCAGTGAGCGCCGAACTGGCCCGGATCATCGACAACCCGGGCGTCAAGGTCAGCCTGATCCCGCCGCTGCGACCGATCGCCCAGACGCCGCCGATGAACCCGGCTGTGATCGGCCCGATGCAAAGACTCGGTCAGAAATATTTTCCCGATGTACCGTTTCTGTCGACCATGTCGACGGGCGCCACCGATGGCATATATCTCGCGACAATCGGCATCCCGACTTATGGCGTGCCGGGCATTTTTGGTGACAGCGATGGGAATGGAGTCCATGGACTCAACGAACGCTTGCGCGTCAAATCGCTGTATGAAGGCCGCGATTACCTCAATGAACTGGTCCACAGCCTGGCTGATTGATCGATTATGGGTGGCGCTATCGCAGGGACGCCACTAATTGGCCGACATGGATTTTGCGTCATTATTTGAGCCGGGTGCTGTTTCGGCGTTCGTGCAGGTCGTGCTGATCGATGTGGCGCTGGCCGGTGACAATGCGATAGTTGTCGGCTCGTTGGCGGCCGGGCTGCCACCGGCGCAACGCCGCAATGTCATCCTGATCGGTATCGGCGCGGCGCTGGTCCTGCGGATCGCCTTTGCGCTGCTGGTGACGCAATTGCTGCAGATCGTCGGCTTGATCCTCGCCGGCGGGTTGCTGCTGGTCTGGGTGGCGTGGAAGATGTGGCGCGAAATCAGGCATAGCCATAGCGTCATCGATGGCGCCGGCGATGCGGATTTTACCGCCCATGGCGGCGCCCGGCCGGCCAAAAGCTTTGCAGCGGCCGCCTGGGCCGTGGCTGTGGCCGATGTCTCGATGAGCCTTGATAATGTGCTTGCCGTGGCTGGCGCGGCGCGCGCCCATCCCGGAATCATGGTGGTGGGGCTGCTGCTGTCGGTCGTGCTGATGGGAATTGCTGCCAATATCATTGCCAAATATATCGAGCGATTCCGCTGGATCGCCTATCTCGGACTGGCCGTCATCCTCTATGTCGCGATCAAGATGATCTATGAAGGCTGGACCGAAGTGTCACCCATGGTGATGCCGATGTTGGGCTAGGCTAGAGCATGATAACATCAGGTAGCATCACCATGATTGCCCTTTGGGCAACCCCTGCGGGGCGGTGTTGCTTTTGGCGCATGGCGGCGTCGCTTGTCGGCAGCGATGCGCTGCATCGCTGCTTTCCTCGCGCCTTGCCACGCACCAAAATCAACACCGTCCTGGCAATCCTGCCTGATGTCATCACGCTCTAAATCAGGCAATCAGCCCATCGACGATATCGTGAAAGCGCTTCACCCCCTGCTCCAGCCCGCCGAGCAGCACATGGTCGACAGCGCCTGAGGAAAGGCCCTGCTGGCCAAGCGCGGCGGCGCGGAAGTCTTCGCCGGCAAAAACGCCCTGATCGAGCAATTGCCAGCTTTTGGCCCAATGCCGCTCGGCCTTTTCGGTCGCCGGCGCTGCCGGGATCAGCATGAAATCCTCAACGATGGTGCGATCGACGGCGCGCGGCATGATCGTCAAGATGTTGATGTAATCGGGCGAGGCGACGATGACGGTGGCCGGCACCAACGTATAGGCAAAGGTCATGGTGCGGCGCAATTGTGCCATATCGGTCACATCGATGCCGGCCTCCAGCGCTGTCAGGCGCGCCACCAGCGACCGGCTGTGCGGCCCGATCCAGTCTCCCGACGTGACGCCATCCTGAAAATAGGGGGCGATTGTCGCGGCGTGCAGGCGGACGACATGATAGCTTTCGCTAAAGGCATCGATGATCAGTTTCCAGTTTGCAGCGACATCGTGCGTTGCCCGGGCGTAAAGATATTGGCCGCCAAATTCGAGCGCGTCGAAATCGGCAGCAAGGGCGCCTGCGGCCTCGCTGAAATCATAGCGGCGCTGGCGATCGAGCCCGGCCCAGATCAGCCCGCCGGCTTCAAGGCTGGGCATTTCGACAAGGCCATGCGTCGCCTTGTCGAGCCCTGGAAAACTCTCGCTGCGCGGCAAGGCCTTCAGCCGGCCATCAAGACCATAGCTCCAGGCATGATAGGGGCAGACGAGTGCCGGGCCATGGGCAACGCCACAGCCTTCGACCAGCCTTGTGCCGCGATGCCGGCAGACGTTCATGAAAACCCGCGCCACGCCCTTGCCATCACGGGTCAGCAACAGCGGGATGCCATAGCCATCATGGGGCAGGCTGGAATTGGGTATCGGCAACAGCGCCGATGGCGCCAGCACCACCGGCCGGGCCCGGAACAGCCGGTCCTGTTCGCGTTGAAAACGATCGGGACAGGTATAGCTGCTCGCGGCCAGGGTTGCAGTCACGGCGGGCGCCGGCCGGCTGCCGGCGGCGGCAATCGATTGCGCCAGCGCAAGCTGGCCGGGGGTGGGTTGGCGGCGGGGCCGATAAACATCCATGACAAGATGATACGCTGATACGCGCGGCTGGCAAACCGGCAGTTGTGGCGGGTTATGAGACGTCACGGGGCCGGGGTGACAGGGCCAGCCAGCCCGCTACAGTGTCTTGCATGACCCAGAATACCCCCGCCGGCTGGCGCCTGCTCCTGCCGGTTGCGATCCGACCCTATTTCGAAGCCGGGCCATTGGGAGCGCTGGCGCTGGGCATGTCGTCGGGCTATCCGATCGCCACCATCGCTGCCAATCTGTCGACCCGGCTCGCCGAGGATGGCCTGTCCAAAAAAACCGTCACGGCCTTTGGCCTTGCGCTGTTGATGTATAATTTCAAATTTCTATGGGCGCCGCTGATCGATGGCTATCGCATTCCGCTGCTGGCGGCAGCGATCGGCCAGCGTCGGGCCTGGCTGGTGGTGACCGCGGCGGCGGTGGCGCTGGCGGTCAGCTGGCTTGGCGTGCTCGACCCCGTCAGCAATTTGGGGATGGTGGCGCTGGCGGCCGTGACAGTGGGCTTTGCCGGCGCCAGTTTTGATATTGTCATCGATGCCTATCGCATCGAAAATCTGACGCCCGAACAATTGGGCACCGGCTCGGGCATGACCCAATATGGCTGGCGTCTTGGTAATTTTGCCGCCGGCTGGGTGTTGCTGCTCGTCGCCAGCCGTGCCGGCTGGAGCACGGCCTATCTGACGACGCTGATTTTTGTGCTGCCGGCGCTGCTGGCGGCCGCGCTGCTCGGCGAACCCGAACGCCGCCGGGTGATCGCTGGGCCGGTGTTGCGCGGCTGGGCGGCGGCCCGCGCCGCCGTCATCGAGCCATTGGCCGATTTTCTTTTGCGACCGGGGGCTTCGCTGACCCTGGCTTTTGTGCTGTTTCACAAATTGGGCGATACCGTGGCCAATCTGTCGTTCCGACTGTTGTTCAACGATCTTGGCTATACCAAGGACGAAATCGCCTTTTACGATGTCGGCATCGGTCTGATTGCGCTGCTGGTTGGCATTCTGGTCGGCACCTGGCTGTATCGCTGGCTGGGCATGCAGCGCAGTGTTTTCATCAGCCTGATCCTGATGGCGGGTTCAAACCTCAGCTTTGCCTGGCTGGCAAGCGCGGGCCACAGCAACCTTGGCATGGCACTGGCCATCGGCTTTGAAAATTTCAGCAGCGGGATTGGCGGGGTCGCCGTCGGGGCCTATTTCGCGGCGCTCTGTAACCTGCGCTTTACCGCAACGCAATTCGCACTGCTGTCGGCGGCGGCATCGATCGTTGGCCGGTTGTTCAGCGCATCATCGACCGGCGCGCTGATCGAAACCATGGGTTATGTGAATTTTTACCTTTTGACGACAGTGCTCGCTTTGCCGGGAATCGCTATCTTTTTGTATATGCTCAAAAAAAGCCTGGTCGATGACAGCCTGCCCGACACACAACCGTCGCCAGCCTGAAACACAAAGACACCAGCTTTGTAACAATCATCGGCTAGGGCATCCTCAATAGCGCGTACCAGCCCAAGCGGAGTAGAATTTCATGGGTTTCGCTCTCAGCCGTCCGACCGATGTAGCCCCCCATCTGCTGGCCAACGCGCCCTTCATCCACCGCGTCGGCCAACTGGATGTCCGTCTCGCTGTGTCGGAGGCAGAAATCGCGGCTGCCCAATCGCTCCGCTACCAGATTTTCTATGATGAAATGGGCGCCACGCCAACGCCCGCGATGGCGCGCGTCGGCCGGGATATCGATGATTATGACGCGGTTTGCGACCATCTGCTGGTTGTTGACCATGGCCTTGATGGCTGCCCTCACGTCGTTGGCACCTATCGCTTGCTGCGCCAGGATGTGGCGCTGGCGCATCGGGGTTTTTATTCGGCCAGTGAATATGATCTGTCGCGATTGATTGCCCAATCGGCCTTTGGCGGCCAGTTGCTGGAATTGGGGCGCAGTTGCGTTGCCCCGGCCTGGCGCAACAATGCGACGATCACCCTGTTGTGGCGGGGGATCGCCAGCTATCTGCAGACCTATAATATCGGTCATATGTTTGGCTGCGCCTCGCTGCACGGCGCCGATCCGTTGCTGCACACGGCGGAACTATCCTATCTTTATCATAATCATCTCGCCCCGCCCGAATTGCGCGCCCGCGCTCATGACAGCAACCATGTGCCGATGGACCAGCTGGCGGCCACCGCGATCGATCCGCGCGCGGCGGCCCGTGCGCTGCCGCCGTTGATCAAGGGCTATCTCAGGGTCGGGGCGATGGTTGGCGACGGCGGCTTTGTCGACCATCAGTTCAACACTGTCGATGTATTCGTGCTGATGCCGGTCGATCGCATCACCAGCCGTTATTCGGCCAGATTTGTCGGGGCGAACGACGCGGTCTAGACTATCGCCAGCGGGCGCGGTTGCTGCCTTTGCGCGCGGTGCTGGAGGATGTCATGACGGCGATGCGGATCGATTTTGTTTCGGATGTGGTCTGCCCCTGGTGTGTCATCGGGCTGAAATCGCTTGAACAGGCGCTGGCCAATGCAGCGGACGTGGTCACCGCCGATCTGCATTTCCAGCCGTTCGAGCTCAACCCCGACATGCTGCGTGCCGGTGAAAATGTCGCTGAGCACATCGAAAAAAAATATGGCGCCAATCCCGAGCGTTCCAGTGCCACCCGGGATCATATCCGCAATTCGGCCGCCGAGCTTGGTTTTGCCATGAATACCAGTCGCGACAGCCGCATCTGGAATACTTTCGATTGCCACCGGCTGTTGCACTGGGCCGGGCTTGAAGGCCATCAGGCCGCGCTGAAACTGGCGTTGTTCACAACGCACTTCAGCAATGGCAATGACCTTGGCGATCCCGATGTGCTGGTGGCGGCAGCGGCGAGCGTCGGGCTCGATGCCGATACCGCCCGCGAAATCCTGAGTTCCGACCGCTATGGCGACGACGTCCGCGCCGATGAAGCGCATTGGCGCGAACAGGGCATCAACGCCGTCCCCGCCATCATCATCAACGGCAAATATCTGATCAGCGGCGGCCAACCGGTCGCTGCCTTTGAAAAGGCCATCCGCAGCATCGCCGCCGAAGGCTGAGCGCGATTGCGCCCTTCCGCGCCCCGGCCGCCTGCTTTATCACTGCCCGCATGACCCAGCAGCATCTCTATCTCGTCGATGGTTCAGGCTATATTTTCAGGGCCTATCACCGCCTGCCGCCGCTGACCGACCCTGCGGGCACGCCGGTTGGCGCCGTCTATGGCTTTACCGCCATGCTGTGGAAACTCATCACCGAACTCGCCAATGCCGAGGCGCCGACCCATCTCGCTGTCATCCTTGATGCCGGCAGCCACACGTTTCGCAACGACATGTACGACCAATACAAGGCAAACCGGCCGCCACCGCCCGAGGATCTGATCCCGCAATTCCCGCTGATCCGCGATGCGGTGCGGGCGTTCAGCGTGCCCTGCATCGAGGAAGCGGGGTATGAGGCAGACGACATCATTGCCAGCTATGCTCTGGCGGCAAAGGCTGCGGGTTTCAACGTCACCATCGTTTCGTCCGACAAGGATCTGATGCAGCTCATTCAACCGGGCATCGATTTGCTCGACACCATGAAAAACCAGCGCATAGATCGCGCCGAAGTGATCGAAAAATTCGGGGTGCCACCCGAACAGGTCGGTGATGTGCTGGCGCTGATGGGCGATACCGCCGATAATGTGCCGGGGGTGCGCGGTATTGGTCCCAAGACCGCTGCGGAACTGATCGTACAATATGGCGATCTCGAAGGCGTTATCGCCAACATCGACGACATCAAGAAGCCAAAGCTGAAGGAAACGCTGGCGGCCTCGATTGCCGATGCGCGGCTGAGCCGGGAACTGGTGCGGCTGAAGGATGATATTCCGCTCGCCGAACCGCTCGATGCGCTGACTCTGCGCCACCCGCCGCACGAACCACTGGCAAAATTTCTCGCCAAGCACGGCTTTCGCGGCATGCTGGCAAAATTGGGGCGTGAGGCGGAGGCGGCCCATGCGATGCCGGTGGCGGCGGAAGCCGAAGCCATCGCCTTTGTGCATAGCGATTATGAGACTGTGACGACGCCCGACCGGCTGGCCTGGTGGGTGGCAGAGGCGCAGCGGCTTGGGATTGTTGCGGTCGATACCGAAACCGACAGCCTTGATACGATGCAGGCCCGGCTGATCGGCGTCAGCCTCGCCACCGAACCCGGCAGGGCCTGTTACATCCCGATCGGCCATGTTTCGGGCGAAGGGCTGCTCGCGGAAAAGGCACCGCAACTGGCGCTGGCCGAAGTTATCGCCGCGCTGAATCCGGTGCTGGCCGACGCCGGCATCCTCAAAATCGGCCAGAATATCAAATATGACATGATCGTGCTGCGCCGCCATGGCGTCGCTTTGCTGGCGCCTTTCGATGACACGATGCTGCTCAGCTATGCGCTCGATGCCGGACGCTGGAACCATGGCATGGATGATTTGTCGACCCGCCATCTCGGCCATACGCCCATCGCCTTCAAAACCGTCACCGGCGGCGCCAGGGGCAAATATGATTGTGCCCAGGTGCCGCTCCGCGCCGCGACCGACTATGCCGCCGAAGACGCCGATGTGACGCTGCGCCTCCACCGGGTCTTTCGTGACCGGCTGTGGCGCGAACAGGTGACAGGCATTTATGAACAGGTCGATCGGCCGGTGCTGCCGGTGATCGCCGATATGGAAATGGCCGGCATATTGGTCGATCGCGCCGCGCTTGCCGGGCTTTCTGCCGCCTATGAAATCGAAATCACGCGGCTGGAAGGCGAAATCCATACGCTCGCCGGCGGCCCCTTTGGCATCGGCAGCCCCAAGCAACTGGGCGAGGTGCTGTTTGAACGCATGGGCCTCAAATCCGGCAAGAAATCCTCAAAAACCGGGGCCTGGACGACCGATGTGACGGAATTGACCCGGCTGGCGGATGACGGCGCCGAAATCGCCAGCAAGGTCCTCGACTGGCGCGAGCATTCAAAGCTGAAATCAACCTACACCGATGCGCTGCAGGCCCAGATCAACCCCGAGACCGGCCGGGTGCATACCAATTATGCGCTGGCGGTGGCTTCGACGGGAAGGCTTTCGTCGAACGATCCCAATTTGCAGAATATTCCGATCCGCACCGAAATGGGTCGACGTATCCGCCATGCTTTTGTTGCTGCGCCCGGTCATGTGTTGCTGGCCGCCGATTACAACCAGATCGAGCTGCGGCTGGTCGCCCATATCGCCGATGTGCCCGAATTAAAGGCGGTTTACGCGACCGGCGGGGATGTCCATGCGCTGACCGCCAGGGAGGTGTTCGGGGAGGTGACCCGCGATACCAGGGCCCGCGCCAAGACAATCAATTTTTCGATCATCTATGGCATTTCAGCCTTTGGCCTGGCGCAGCGGCTCGGCATCGATCGCGGTGAGGCGGCGCGTTATATCGAGCTGTATTTCAGCCGTTTTCCGGGCATCCGCAACTATATGGGCGAAACCATCGCCTTTGCCAGGGAGCATGGCTTTGTCACTACCTTGTTCGGGCGCAAGGCGCATGTGCCGCTGATCGCCTCCAAAAATCAGGCTGAGCGCCAGTTCGCCGAACGCGCCGCGGTCAACGCCCGCATCCAGGGCACCGCCGCCGATATCATCAAGCGCGCCATGGTCCAGATACCCGGCGCGCTGGCAGCGGCGGGCCTGTCCGATACAAGGATGCTGCTCCAGGTGCATGACGAACTGGTATTTGAAGCTGCGGACGCCGAGGCCGTAGCCGCGAAGGTGGTGATAAACGCGGTGATGGTGGATGCCCATCGCCCGCTTGTCGATCTGTCGGTACCGCTGGGCGTCGAAATCGGCCAAGGGCCAAGCTGGGGCGACGCCCACTAGCTTGTCGCGCGTCTAAATGGAATCGGGACCGGCGACGTTTGATCGGTAAAGGATCCAGCGAAATCAAAAACTGCCGAACCGTCGCAACCCGATCCGAAATGCCGAGCGGAGAAACCATCTCGCCGCGATCAACCTCGTTGCAGCGAAAAGGTCAAATATCCTGGTTGCCCGGCGGTCCCGTCACCAACTCATGCGAAACGCCATGCACCCCCAAAAAAACAATACAGAACATCATCGGGGCAAATGGATTTCACATGTTGCCAAGCCCATAGTGCGTCAAATCGGCAATTTCGTCGAGCTCGCCCGGACGGTCCGGGCGAGCTTCAGTTTCCTTGCAGCACCGCGGCCGCGCCGCATCCGTCAGGCGGCGACAGCGCTCTTGCGTCGGCGTGACGCGACACCGATCATGCCAAAGCCGATGATAAACATTGCCCAGACATCCGGTTCGGGCGTATTCGACCCTGATCCGCCACCGCGCACCGAAGAGAAGGTGAAGCTGCCCGAAATAGAAGGTTGCGGCCTGCCCGGGCGCAGCGCACCGGTCTGTGTGAAGCCGACGGTCAGATTGGCAAGCCCGGTTGTGAAGCCGCTAAGCGCTCCCGTCGGCGTGAAATTGCCGATCGCGTCGAAGTTTACCTTTGCGTTCGGCGCCGAAACGGTCGCCAAGCTGTTGAGCGTGCCGGAGAAATTACCGAAGCTGCTGGTAAAATTGACTATCATGCCGTTCGTTGCGACGACCGGCGCAAATGTCAGCAACGTACCAATCGGGATGACAGAGACATCCCCCGTGGTGCTCGTCACGAACCCGCCAAGGTTCGAAAGCGTCGAGCCGGCGCCAATGCCGAACGTCGATGAAGTGACCCCGGCCAACGCCGCTGAAAAAGTCCCGCTGACGGTGACTGCACCGGCACTGGCGGCAAACGCCATGCTGGCTGCTGCAGCCACCAGAAAAAATGACGTCTTCATTTTGAAATCCCTTCCCGCGCACTCGTAAACCAATTGTCATACAAATTTCATGCCAAATTTAATTTTCCAACGAAATCAACGAAACTCCCAGCGCTCGATTTTGAAAGTGTAAAGCCTGCCTAACACTTTTTATAAAGTTGCAGAATGAATGTCAATTTCAGAGAGTTGACGCCGATCGGGGTAGCGATTGGAGGTAGCATATTTACACCACGAAAATGAACGAAAATTAACCTGCTTCAAAGCCACCGCCTTAATCCAGATCAATACACTTGCTTGGGCTGTAAAGCCGTTTTCCAAAAGCCGAGTCTTCCCGCAAACAGCGGCGATCAGCGTCAACGCCTCGAATATACCGGCCCATGGCTGCGATACTAATGGCAGCGGTCGCTCGGCGATGACCGCCGTGTCACCCTTGCGTTTGCCGCGCCACGTTGCGCATCCGTCGACTGACAAGATTAAAAGTTGCAAAGTTAACGTTTCACCGGCCATTTTGTTCCATCTGAAATCACTCTTAAACTCGACTCATCGATTTTTAGCGGCGGACCGAGTGAAAAACACGACACGCCGAAGTCTTGTTAACTCTTAACTGAGATCATGCTGCGAGAACAGGATAGCGGCTGGTTCCACGGGACCGCAGGCTCGGCGCGGTGTCGGGCTGTTGCACGGGCTTATGGGGATCCAAGAAATGACTCGGAAAAAAATCACCGCGTTTTCGCGGTCGCTGCTACTTTGCCTTACAGCTTTTGCGGGTGTCTTGGCCGCCACGCCGGCGAGCGCGCTTGTCCAGTCCTGGAATGGCTATAAATGGGCGCGGACCGGCAATCTGTCGATCACGCTGGGCAATAATTTGACCGGCACATGGGCGTCGAGGCTCGGCGGCGTGGCCACTGCCTGGTCGGCTGCCAATGTGATCGATTTCGTGCCAACTGCCGGTCGGTCAACATCATCGGCCTGCGATCCGGTGTTGAATACCGTACAGGTTTGCAACGGCAATTATGGCGCAACCGGCTGGCTGGGCTATGCCTATGTCTGGCTATTCGATGGTTTTATCGTCGAAGCAACGGTCCGGCTCAACGATTATTATTTCGGGCAGGTCAAATATAATACCGAGGCCTGGCGCAACATGACGATCTGCCAGGAGGTGGGCCATACGCTGGGGCTGGCGCACACCAACACCGCGCGCACCGACGCCAACACCGGCAGCTGCATGGATTATACCAACGACCCCTCGGGTACGCTCGGCACCAATGGCACACTCGCAAACACCGCACCCAACGCGGTCGATATTGGTGCGCTCAATGCCAATTATGCGACGCCGGAGGGCACACCATTGCTGTTTGCGGATCCAGAATATCTTGCGGGCGAAGGTCTTTCGATCGATGATCGAGACCATGACTTTTTTGCTGCGGTTCCCGAGCCATCGGCCTGGGGATTGCTGCTGCTGGGATTTGGCGCCGTGGGGACCAGCCTCCGCAAGCAACGGCGCCCGCTGATCGCCAGCTGATTTCGGCCGCTTGCCAGCAGTTCTGGAGCGGGGCTGCGGGCAGCGCAGCCCCGCCGCCATACACGTTCTACGCCGCGAGTCTTGGACGTGTATGGAGGTAATTCGCGTCAAATCCAGCAACGACACCCAATTCTGCAATATCAACGATGACGAGCATTTTGGCGTGTCGCTGCATTATGCCCAGCAGGCGCAGCTTGCCAAGGACGCGGTTGACATGGACGGGCGTGAGGCCAAGCGCATCGGCAAGCACAATCTGGCTGATCGGGAATTCACAGCGTTCCGCCGTGGCAAGGCCCATGTTCTGTGCGCGGACACAAAGCTCACTGAGCAGGTGGGCGACACGTTGAATGCTGTTGCGCCGGCCCATGCTGACGATCCACGCTCGCAAAATGCCTTCGTCCACCAGCTGCATGCGCCAGAATGCGCGTTTCAGATGAGGCCTTGTCTCGGTCAGTTCTTCCATCTTTTCGCGTGGAATCATGGCGACACATGACCTGGTCAGCGTCGCAATGCTGTGATCCATTTTATCCAATATGGCGACGTGCGGTTCGCAGAAATCACCTGGCATCAAAAACGCGGTGATCTGCCGGCCACCCTCGGGCAGCATCTTGTAGCGAAATGCCCAGCCTTCCAGCATGACGAAAACCGATACCGGCTTATCGCCCTCACGAATCAGATCATGGCGCGGCGGTAGCTCACGCTGTGTGACACAGGCAGCCGTCAAAAGCAGCTTGTCCGCCGCGCTCAGCGTCGCATAACCACCAATTTTTTCAACAAACGCGTTAGACATTGAAAGTTCCAGAGCCGGCACGTGCCAACGTTCAAAAATCCTTAACGCACCATCCTGACTATGGTTGCGAAAACGATCTCCAACGCGCGCTACGCTATTGTCAGCGCTGGCATTCCGGTTCGGCGCGTATAGCAGAAAGCAGAGAAGCCGGCGCCATTCCTTGGCGCCCGATCAGATTTGCGGCAGTCACAATTTGAGCACCACAGACTGGCTCGGCAGGGCTTCGGCGGTATTGGCGAGGACGAAGCGCCAGGCGCCGTGCTCGCGCCGCCAGCTATGCGTAGTGGGGTCACGATAAGCTAGATCGGCGAGCGGAAGGCTCAGCGGCACGATCCGCGTCTCACCGGGTGCAAGCGTTGCCCGCGCAAAGGCAATAAGCCGCCGCTGCCACATCGGCTGAATATGCCCGGGTGCCTCGGCCCAAAGCAGCACGACATGGTCGGCCGCAACGGCGCCGGTGTTGCAGACAGCGACGCTGCCGGTGATGCGGTCGCCGGCCACGCGCAACTGCAAGGCGCGGGTGGCGAACCGGCTATAGGACAGGCCATGGCCAAAGGCATAGCGCGCGGCGGTGCCATCACGCAGCAACTTCGCATAGCCGTGCCAATAATCATAAGTGACCGCAATCGCATCGCGATCGAATGCGGGATAATCGGCGGTGCTGCGGGCGACGCTGAACGGTAACCGCCCGGCCGGGCTGACCGCGCCGAACAGCAAAGCGGCAAGCGCCGTGCCGCCCGCCATGCCGCTGTAAAAGGTCAGAAGGATCGCGGCGACCCGGTCATGCCAGCCTTCGACCATCACGGCGGAGCCAGCGACGATCACCACGATGACGGGCTTGCCGCTGGCGATGGCGGTATCGATCAGCGCCAGCTGGTCCGCCGGCAAGCCAAGCTCGACGCGGTCGCCGCCGATCGAAAAGGGCCGGCGCTTGCGGGCTTCCTTGATGGCATCGGGGATCGCGTCATCATCGGATCGAGGCGTGTTTTCCTGGCCAAGGGTCAAGTCGCCCGGAATGAATTCGCCTTCCTCCGCCGCTGTGTAGCCGACGACGACGATGACGGCATCGGCGGATGCCGCGGCGTTGCCTGCGGCAGCGAGATCGCTTTCGTCGCCGGTTGCGATGCGATCTGCCCCCAGCGCCGCCACCAGCCCGTCGAGCGCCGTGACGACATGCGGGGCGCGCACCCGGCTGGAGCCATTGTCACCGGTATTTTCCAGCCCGGCCAGTCTGCCCAGTACAGCAAGGCGGCCGATATCGCGATCGAGCGGCAGCACGCCATTGTTGGCCAGCAGCACAGCCGATTTTTCGGCGGCCTCGCGGGCCAGAGCGACATGGGCCGGGCTGGCGACCAGTGACAGCGGATAATCCGGCAACGGATCCTCGGCGCAACCGATGCGATAGAGCGCCTTGAGGATGCGCCGGCAGGCCGTATCGATGACCCCGGGCGCAATGGTGCCGGCTTCGACCGCGGCCAGCAGTTTATCGCCAAAGACCAAAGGCTCGGGGTTCTCGATATCAAGGCCAGCGGCGGCGCCATAGGGTTTGTAGACACCCATCACCCAATCGGAATGGACAAAGCCCTCAAATCCCCATTCGCCGCGCAATATGTCAGTCAGCAGATGCTGATTCTGGCCGCAATATTCGCCATTCAGCTTGTTATAGGCGCTCATCACGCTCATCACGCCGGCGTCGAGGATGGTCTTGAAATGCGGCAGATAGATTTCGTGCAGGCTGCGTTCGTCGATCGTCACATCGACCTTGAAGCGCGTGTTCTCCATCGAATTCAGCGCAAAATGCTTGACCGTCGCGCAGACATTATGGGCCTGGATGCCGGTGCCGAGCGCCGCCCCCATGGCGCCAAGATGGCAGGGGTCTTCGCCATAGGTTTCCTGGGCCCGGCCCCAGGCCGGATGGCGCAACAGGTTGACGCAGACGGCGCCGTTCAGATTACAGCCCTGGGCGCGGATTTCGATGCCCATCGCTTCGCCGATACGGCGTTCGAGATCGACATCGAACGACGCGCCGCGCGCCATGGTGCAGGGGAAACAGGTCGATTGCCCGCGTGCGACGCCGCGCGGGCCGTCGGTGAAATAAAAGACCGGCACGCCCAGCCGCTCGATACCGCCGCCGGCGCGATACGGCCGCGCCCCCCAAACACCGCCATCGGCCTTGATATCGGCAAAAAAGCCCCGCCCCGACATCATGCCGATTTTTTCGGCCAACGTTGCGCTGGCCATGATGGCGTCGATGCGCACAGCGATCTCAGCCGGCGATAGGCCCTTCTCGGGCGCCAGATCAGTCATTGCAACGCGCTCCGGGCAGAATTTATGATAATAAGAACAATGGCCTTCTTCAGGTCAAACGCGGCTCGCACCGCACCGATCGCCGCTGCGCAGCCGATCATTCTGGCTGGCCATGGTGCAATCTGCATGGTTCAGCGGGATTTGGATAGCTGAATCGGGCTTGCCCAGCCTTGTTTTCGAGGAAAGTCACACACTTGCTGCAACAATGGCAATTTCGGGATCGGCACATTAGAAAGAGGTGCGCCGTTTTGGAGGCGCCGTTGCGCGGCCTGTGGCTGATGTTCGGGTCGACTGTAATTCAGGCGGGGTTGATCGATGCTGCGATGGCTGGGCGCGATTTTGGCGGGGTTGCTGGCAATGCTGCCGGGGTCGGCTGCCGGCGCCAGACAGCCTAACATCATATTGATCATGGCGGATGATCTGGGGCTGGGCGATGTCGGGGCCTTTGGCGCCACGCGCATCCGCACCCCCCATATCGATGCGCTGGCGCGGCAGGGCGCCCGGCTTGATAATTTTTTTGCCAGCGCCAATGTCTGCACACCGTCGCGCGCTGGCCTGTTGACAGGTCGCTATGCGGCGCGCTCGGGGCTGGCCGTCGGGGTTGCCTATCCGCACACGGCGTATGGCTTGCCGGCCAGCGTAACAACGCTGCCCGGCGTGCTGCGAAATACCGGATACCGAACCGCAATGCTGGGGAAATGGCATCTGGGGGCAAGCGATGCGGCATGGCCGCTGGCGCATGGCTTTGATCAATTCTGGGGCGTGCCATGGTCGAATGACATGAAGCCGCTGCCGCTGTTTCGGGACCGCACCATCATCGAGCCGGTGCTGAGTCAGGAAACATTCGCGCGCCGCATGGCGGAGGAGGCAAAGGCCGTCATCGCTGCGCCGTCGGACAAGCCGTTTTTTCTGTATGTCGCGCCGACAGCACCGCATGTGCCGCTGCGCCCCGGTCCGGCATTTGCCGGCAGATCCGATGCCGGCGCCTATGCTGACAGCGTCGAGGAACTGGATTGGACGGTCGGGCAGATCAGCGCGGCGGTAAAGGCGGCGGGCAAGGATCGCGACACCATCATCATCTTCACGTCAGACAATGGGCCGTGGTGGGAAGGCTCGGCCGGCAACCGTCGCGGCAACAAGGGTGGCAGCTTTGAAGGCGGCTATGCCGTGCCGCTGGCAGTGCGCTGGCCGGGCAATATCCGCCCCGGGGTGCATTCGAGCGCCATCGCGATGAACATCGATTTTCTGCCGACGCTGGCAAAACTGGCGGGCGCAGCGCTGCCTGCCAGCGAAGCGCTTGATGGCCGGGACATCTGGGCGTTGTTTGAGGGCAGCCCGAAATCACCGCATGAAACGCTGCTGTTTTTCGCCAATGACCAGATTGCAGCAATCCGCAACCAGCAATATCGGCTTGTCGTCAGCGCCTATTATCTGACCTATTTCGCGCCGCTCGAAAAAGCCGGCTACCCGCTGCTGTTCGATATGGCGGCCGATCCGGGTGAGCGATTCAGCGTCGCCGGCCGCCACCCCGAAATCGTCAAATCACTGAAGGCCGAGCTGGAGGCTGCACAGGCAGTGTTTTCTGCGATGCCGCAGCAGCGCAGCGATCCGTTTTCCAAAGCGCCGGCGATCCTGCCATCGGCGGTTGCAACGCCGCGCCGATGACCGGGGCATCTCGCCCGACGCGGTCTACCGGCACGATGCTCTAGGGCGTGATGACATCAGGCAGGATTGCCAGGACGGTGTTGATTTTGGTGCGTGGCAAGGAGCGCGGAAAGCAGCGATGCAGCGCATCGGTGCCGACAAGTGACGCC
>JBBRIC010000039.1:0-23531 GCA_038221665.1 Sphingomonadales bacterium | reverse complement strand
GACGATCTGCTCGGCATCAAATTCGACAAGGGTTATGACAAGACCGGCTGGGCCGGTGACTGGTATCGGGAGGTGATGGCGCTCGACACATCGAAGGAAGCTGATCTCGCCGCTGCACAAAAGCTTATCGGGCAATGGGACTGGACGCTGGATTGCCAGGGGCCGGCCGATACGCTGGTGACCACGGCCTTTGCCCAGGCGGCGCGCTTTGCCTATCTTAGCCACCCAAAACCCGACACCCGTGCGGCGCTGCGCGAGGCGGTCGATTTGTTGCAAACGCATTTTGGCAGGCTGGATGTGCCGCTGGCGGATTTTCAGCGGCTGCGGCGCGGCAAGCTCGATCTGCCGGTCTGCGGCGGCCCTGAAACACTGCGCGCCATCATCGGCAGCATCGCCGACGATGGCCGCCGCGTCGGTAACAACGGCGATGGCTTCATCATGCTGATCGAATGGGCGCCCGATGGCAGCGTTAAGTCGCGCAGCATCCATCAATATGGCGCCGCCACGATCCGCAGCCTGTCACCGCATTACGCCGACCAATCCCCGTTGTTCGTCAAGCAACAATGGAAATCGGTGTGGTTCAGCAGCGCCAGCCTGCAACCTCATATTGAATCGAGCCAGAATTATTGATTTGGCGGCTGGGGTCGCTTTCCCCACGTGCCGGGCCATGTTAGCCAGCTATCATGTCAAGCAACGTCGCCCAACGCCTGCGCCAATGTTATGACGGGTTGACCGTTTCGGAACGCATGATCGCTGGCTGGCTGCTCGACAATATGGCGGCGATTCCGTTTGAAACCGCCGCCAGCATCGGGCAGCGGGTCGGTGTTTCGGCGATGACGGTCGGGCGGTTTCTAAAATCCATCGGCTATTCGGGCCTTGCGGCGTTGAAGGCAGATCTGCGCGGTGACATGCTGCTCGGCGAAATGGGCAACCCGCCCTGGTTGCTGGCACCCCAGCCGGCGGCTGGCCCCGATGAACGCCTGCGCCGCGAAACCGCCGCCATCGCCGATGTCTATACACGGGCTGAAACCGCCGAATGGGCCGCCGTCGTCGCTCTGCTGGCCGGTGCCAAACGCGTGCTGGTTGCGGGATTTCAGACCGAACAGGGGCTGGCGGCGGGCTTTGCCCATCATCTTGGCTATGTCCGCCCGGGGGTCACGGGCATGGACGCTGCGACGGGGCTTTATGCCGACCTTCTCGAAGCGGGCGGCGATGACGTATTGCTGCTTGTCGATCTGCGGCGTTATTCGCGGCATTTCCGGCGGCTTGCCGAAACCGCCGCCGCGCAGGGCGTGCCGCTGGTCGTGGTCACCGACCCGTATTGCCCCTGGGCGCGCGACCTGACACCGCATATCCTCACCGCCGAAGTGGCGCTGGGGCATTTCTGGGACATGAATACCGCGCTGGTGGCCTTGCTCAACCTGCTGGTCGACGATGTGGTGCGCAGCATCGGGCCCGCCAAAGTCCATCAACGGCTGGCGCTTTTGTCCGAACGCTATGATGACTTCGTCGGTTTTCAGCAACGCGGCCTCGCCGGGCGCGGTTAAATCACGATCCTGCCTGATGGCGTCACGCTTTTGAGCATGATGACATCAGGCAGCATCACCATGATTGCCCTTTGGGCAACCCCTTCGGGGAGGTGTTGCTTTTGGCGCATGGCGGCGTCGCTTGTCGGCAGCGATGCGCTGCATCGCTGCTTTCCGCGCTCCTTGCCACGCACCAAAATCAACACCTCCTGGCAATCCTACCTGATGTCATCACGCTCTAGCGTCGCAGGATCACGAAACAGGCCGCGAGCTTGCGCGCCACGATGACGATACTGACGGTCAGCGCGGCGCCGACAATGCCGAATGCCGGAATGAGCGTCAGCCCCAGCACCGGCAGCAAAAGCAGCGCCATCCAGGATATGCGCAGCGACCAGACTTCGCGGCCGGTCATGACGAGGATGGAGCCGGCCGGCCCGGTCAGCACATTGCCGAATTGCCCCAGCGCAAGAATGCGCAGCGCTGGTGCAGCAGCAACGAATTCTGGCCCGAACAGCCCCAGCAGCCATTCCGGCACGATCAGCGCGGCCGCGAGCAACGGCATCGCCATAACCGTCATGATGACGATGGACTGCCGCCAGTTGCGCAGGATTTCAGCCATGTTGCCAACCCGGTGCGCGGCAGCGATCCGGGGACCGGCGACGGAATCAAAGGTAACGACGATCATCTGGATCAGCATGGTGATCTGCAGGGCGGTCCGAAACTGCCCGACCTCGACCGCCGAATTGTTGAAATTGATCATCATCAGGACCAGCCAGTCGGCAACGAACATCGACAGCGTCGTCAGCGAAATCCGCCAGCCCTGGCCAAGCAGCGGCAGCAGCGGCACTTTTTCGGGCGCCGGCCATTGCCGGGCATCGCGGGTCGATACCGCCCAGCCGATGCTGGTGGCAAGCGCCGTGGTGGCGGCAAAGACCAGAAACAACCGGCTGGTATCGCCGGTCGTGCCGGTCAGCAACATGGTTCCAAAAACGCCGAGCCCCAGCAGCATCGACAGCGGCCCATCGATGAATTGCGACAGCAATATCCGCCCCATGCCGCGCATTGCCGCCACGCCGATGCGCATCATCGCCATCGGCACGACCAGCAATGCCGACAGCCATAACAGGGCATGGCTGGCGTCGGTGCCAAGCTGGCGCAGCATCAGCGGCACGCCGACCACCGTAAGAATGATGGCCATGGCAATGGAAATCAGGCCCACAGCCTTTGCCACCGTGCGGATGGCGCCGCGCGCCGCCGCCTGTTCGCCCATCTGCAGGTCGCCGGCGACAGTGCGGATGAGAATGAGATCGAGCCCGCAAAGCGCTGCCGTCGAAACCACCGTCGCCGTGCTCAGCGCCAGTGCAAAGCTGCCGGTGCCAGCGGCACCATAATGGCGTGCAATCAACAGGTTGAAGGCAAAGCTCGCGGCGGCGCCAAAGGCCCTGATGGCAAAGGCCATCACGGTTTGCAGGATCTGGCCATAACGGCCCGCGCCGCTGCCAAACCGTCTTGATAGAGCGGCACGTAACGACATAGGGCTGAAGGCTCGGATCCCGGCAATGGCGCGGCGGCAGCGCCGAATTAACATGGGCCGGACAGGTTCGCGCAACGCGCTTCCGGCTTGGCCCGGCCATAACGCGGCGATGGGAAACGGTAAAGCCGGCAGGCTGGCGGGCTTGCGGTTTTTGCGCGACAGCGCTGCAAAAAACGCGCATTTATGGGACGACACATGAGGGTGTCCGGAAAGGTTTGCCATGGCCAAGGGTCAAATGAAATCTAACAAGGAAACGCGCAAGCCCAAGGCCGCGCCGCCCAAAAAGGTCATTCAGGCCAATCCATCGACGAAATAGCGCCAGCCAGTTTGGGGAGAATTGCGATGTTGCCCGGTGTCGATCGCGCTTTTGGTGAAAAATATCTGACATCTGTCGATAATTTCTACGCCTATGGCGTCCATCTGCTGTTCAATGAATGGTGGGAAACCGCCCCCGCCGACGCCATTGCCAAATATGCCGCCGCCATCGAGGATCATCCTGAACATGGCCCGCTGGCGCGCGCGGCCTGGTATGCCCCGTCGTTCAGCCTGGCGCATCTGGATGATTGCGCACCGGGAACGCTCGGTGCCGCCTGGCGACGGCATATGGTTGAAAATGGCCTCGCTGAAAAACTTGCCGATGGCTATGCCGAACTGACCGCTGATTTCACAGCGAGCGGCAAGCTTGATCGCATGCCGGCGGTGATGAAATACAAGGTGTTGCGCGGGTATCAGTCGCATGATCTGCACCATGTGCTGACGGGCTACAGCACCGCGCCGACGCATGAACTGGCGCTGCAGGCGTTTCAGCTCGCGCAGATGGATTTCCCTTATTCGGCAATGACGCTGGCGGTGATCATGGGCCATATGACGCTGATCGACCCCTGGCTGATCCAGCCGGCGATGGATGCCATCACCGATGGCTGGCAGCTCGGACGGCGCGCCAAAAGCCTGCAATTCATCGATTTTGAAAACATGATCCATCAGCCGCTGGCCGATCTGAGGCGGCAATATCGACTGGATCGCGACGCACCCTTCAGCCCCGCCATGCCAAATGTGTCGGAACTGGTGGCAGAAGAATTGATCGTGCAGGAAAAAATGCGCGCCGCCTGACGGCCTGAAGGATTACTGGGCATGACCGAACAGAATCGACGCTGGCTATTGGCATCGCGCCCGCATGGCATGATCAAGGACAGCGATTTCACGCTGGACCATGGCCCGATCCCCGAGGCGGGCGATGGCGAATTCATCGTGCGCGTGACGCATTTGTCGTTCGATCCGACCCAGCGCGGCTGGCTGGGGGGTGATACCTATCTGCCGGCGGTGCGGATCGGCGATCCGGTGCGGGCCGGCGGCATCGGCCAGGTCGTCCAGTCGCGGCATCCGGATTTTCTGGTCGGTGATATGGTGCAGGGCACATTTGGCTGGCAGGAATATGCGGTCTCGGCGGGGCAAACCGAAACTGGTCCGGTAACAAAATTGCACAAGGGCATAACGCCCGAACAGGCGCTGGGCGTTTTTGGCATCACCGGGTTGACGGCCTATTTCGGCCTGACCGATGTTGGGAAACCCAGGCCCGGCGATACCGTGCTGGTCTCAGGCGCGGCCGGCGCAACGGGATCCGTGGTGGTGCAACTGGCAAAGGCGCTTGGTTGCACCGTCATCGGCATCGCCGGCGGGCCGGACAAATGCAAATGGCTGGTCGAACAGGCGGGCGCCGATGCCGCCATCGATTATCGCACCGAAAATGTCGCCACCAGGATCAGGGAACTGGCCCCCAAGGGCGTTCATGTGGTGTTTGAAAATGTCGGTGGTGCTATCCTCGATGCGGCGCTGCTCAACATCCGCCGCGGGGCGCGGATCGTGCTGTGCGGCGGCATTTCATCCTATAATGACACTGGCGACAATCGGTCGGGCCTTAATAATTACATGCAGTTGACGGTGATGCGGGCGCGGATGGAAGGCTTTATCATCCTCGATTACGCGGCGCGTTTTGGCGAAGCTGTGCAGGCGCTGGCCGCCTTGATGGCAGAAGGCAAGCTGACCACGACCGAAGATGTGCAGCATGGTTTTGAAAACTGCCCGGCGACGCTGCGCCGGCTGTTCGAAGGCAAGAATGTCGGCAAGCAATTGTTGAAACTGACCGATCCGCCGATAGCGGTTGGCTAGATCCTGACCCTGGGTCGGTGCCGCCGCCATCGTTCGGGCAGGCGCTTGGGCTATCCTGCAACAATTCCGGGCGGCCTGACGTATCTGTCACGCACTGCGTTGCGCCGCCGCCGAGGCGGCGACTTGGCAGGGAACTGGCTCTGCCCTAGGCACGGCAAAGCAAAAAAGGCATGACAATGGCATTCAACAGGCGATGGATTCTGGGCTTTGGCAGCGTGGTGGCACTGGCGGCCCTGACCGGTTGCTCGGGGCTGGGGACGCTCAACGGCCTCAACGCGATTACGCCGGGCGATGGCGGCGTCAGGCGCGTTGCCGGCGATATCGGCTTTGGCGCCGATCCCCGCCAGAAACTGGATATCTACGCCCCGACCGAAGCGAAATCCCTGCCCGTCATCGTCTTTTTCTATGGTGGCAGCTGGGCCAGCGGCCGGCGGCAGGATTATGCCTTTGCCGCCCATGCTCTCGCTGCAAAAGGCTTTGTCGTTGTCGTGCCCGATTATCGATTGGTCCCGGCTGTGCGTTTCCCGGCCTTTGTCGAAGACGGCGCGGCGGCCATCGCCTGGACCAAAAGCCATATCGCCGACCATGGCGGCGATCCTTCGCGCATCGGCGTTACCGGTCACAGCGCCGGCGCGCATATCGCGCTGCTGCTGACGCTCGATCGGCAGTGGCTGGCAAAGGCCGGTGCCCCCGGTGCGATCAAGGCGGCGGTCGGTCTTGCCGGCCCCTATGATTTTGCGCCGTTCGATGCGGGCAGTGCCGCCGCCGCCGCTTTCGGGCAATGGCCAGATGCCCGCGAGACCCAGCCGATCCATTTTGCCCGTGCCGATGCGCCGCCGCTGCTATTGCTGACGGGCGACGCCGACACGACCGTAAAGCCCGGCAATTCGCAGCGACTTGCTGCGGCCCAAACCGCGCTGGGTGCGAAGGCAACGCTGAAACTCTATCCCGGCATCGGCCATATGGGCATCATTCTGGCATTGTCGAAGCCGTTTCGCGGCAAGGCGACGGCGCTGGATGACAGCGCCGCATTTTTTGCAGCGCATCTGTAAACCTGTGCAGCGGCCGCTGCCATGGCGTCAGGCGGCAAGGAACGCCGCAACCGCCGCCGCCCATGCCGCTGGCTGTTCATCGACAATGTCATGGGTGCCGCCCGCGAGAACGGTGAACGCCCAGTCCGGCCGTAAAGCAGCGGCCGCAAGGCTGGCGGCGTAAAGATCCTCGCCGCTGTTGGTCAGGATCAGCGTCGGCACCTTGATGCGCGCCAGATCGGCCGCCATGTCATGGCCAAAAGCCGCGTCAAAGCCCCAGTGATAGCGATCGGGATTGGCCAGCATGGTGGCGACATGGCGGTGCATGGCGGCAATGTCTGACCAGCCGGGGCTGGCGCGCAAGCGCTGATCCCAGGCGGCCAGCAAATGGCTGCCATCGGCCTGCGGCACCAATGCTTCGAACCGAAAGCCGGCGAAATGCGCTCGCGTTGCCGCATCGAACAGCGGCACACCGTTGAGGATCAGGCGATCGACGCGGCCGGGATGCCGCGCTGCAAAGGCTGCGGCGATGCCTGCCCCGGTGTGATGGCCGAGCAGATGTGCCCGATCGGCCCCCAGCGCCGCCAGTACCGGCAACAGCGCCTCGGCATGATCGACCAGGGATTGCGGTGCCGGCGGCGGATCGGAGGCACCAAAGCCTGCGGTATCGACAGCGACACTTTGAAAACCGGCATCGGCCAGCAGTGACAGCGCTGGCAGAAACTGGCTGCCCGACAGCGGCGATTGATGCAGCAACAGGACTGGTGGCCCGTCGCCCGCCTCGGTCAGATGCACCTGGCCCCAGCGCCCGTCGACATAACGCCGGCGTATCGTCAGTTGCGCACCTCGACAAAGCTGCGCCCTGGCAGTTCGGCGCGGGCCAGCGCTGTCAACGGCTTGCCCGCCAGAGCGAGACCCAGAAACGCGACGGACACCGCCACGGCATCGGCAAACTGCGCCTCCTGCGCTGTTTCGGTGCGTTCGGGCCGGCAGATGATGTTGCCGAAATAATGATCGACGCCAATGCCGACAAACAGCGCGGCCGGGCCCTTTGCCTCATCAAAGCTGGCGCGATGGGCCTGCCATTGCAGCGCCATGATCGGCAGCGTATCGGCGGTGCCGGTGACAACGAGCATCGGCAGATTTATGCTTTTCCAGGCCCCGGGGTTGATCAGCGGCGGGAATGGCCCGGGCGGAGACCAGGCGAGCACCGCCGCCACCCCCGGCTCAGGCAACGGCGCCTTTGATTCCGCTGGCGTGCCGATCGCGGCACCGCCCAACATCTGGGCAATCATGCCACCAAAACTATGGCCGGCAGCGATTTTTGGCCCCGACGCCATGCCCAGGCTGGCACGCTGCTCGAATATCGCCCGCATATCGGCGAGGCGCAGGCCGTTGGCCAGGGCCCGATCGACCTTGCCACCGCCCGGGTGATCGGGCGAATCCAAATGCAAAGGCGCCGCGACGTCATAGCCGGCGGCGGCCAGTGCCGACCCCAGCCGATCATATTTTGACGGTGCCGAATTGGCGCCATGCGAAAAGGCGATCAAGCCCTTTGGTTTTCGTTTCGCGCGCCACAAAGACAATGGTATTTTGCGGCCATCACCAAGGCTGAGGCTCGTGGATTCAGCGGCCATGGCAACACCGGGGAAGCCAGCCGCCATGGCGATCAGCGCGGCAGTGGCGGTACGCCGCGACATGAAAATGGCCTTGTCGAGACCCGCCGGCGCGGCGCCGACTTCAAAACCCGATACTGTCGCTGCTCCCGACCCGGCTGGTTCGAGCCTGGGTGCAGCGACAGACATCAGTAGCGAACCGAGCCGGTCAGCCCAAAGGTGCGGCGGTCACCAAGCGTTGGCACATAGGATGCCGACAAGGTCCCGCCCGTCCCGATCAGAAACAGCGAGGATGAGACATATTTCTTGTCAGCCAGATTCCTGACCCAGGCATTGACCGAAAAGATGCCCAGCGTCACGCCGGCGCCGGCGTTGAGGATGAACCGTCCGGGCGTGTAGGCCAGATTGGCTTCATCGATATATTGCTTGGTCTGGTAGGTGAAATCGCCGCGTGCAAACCAGCTGTTCTTTTCACCGAAATCACCGTTGAGCGTAGCACCGGCAAAGGCGTCAAAGTCCGGACGCCGTTCGACATTGTTGCCGCCGATCGGCAGGACCGTTCCTGCCGGGCCGGCAACAGGCCTGCAGACGATACCGTCGCAATTGCCGGACGCCCCAAAGCGCTGCGACACGGTTTCATTGGTATATTTGGAGCTGTTGTAGCTGGCGCCGCCGTCGATGGTGATCAGCTTGTTGACGTGCCAGGCCAGTTCGACCTCGCCGCCCCAGACGTTGACGCCGCCTATATTGCCGACAAGCGTTGGCACAATAAAGGCTGTATCGGGCGTGCCGTTTGCCCGCAGCCGGACGGCGTTGGTCTGAAGGCTGCGCCAATTGGTGTGATAGGCCGCGACGTTGACCGTCAAGGCCCGGTCAAAAAACTGGTTCTTCGAGCCGATTTCATAAGTCCAGTTGGTTTCCGGCTCATAGGTCCGCTGCGAGGCCAGCGGGATCGAGGTGGCGCCGTTGAAGCCGCCCGATTTGACCCCGCGCGCTACTGACGCATAGATCAGGTTTTCGGGCGTGACGCGGTAGGTAATCGATCCACGCGGGGTCACGAAATTTGTTGAATCCGACAATCGCGGTGCGACGACCAGCTGCAAAAGCGGCGCGGTCGGATTGGCGCCGAGGAAATCGATGATCTTTTGATCCTCGATCGTGTAGCGCCCTTCCAGCGTGATTTCGAGTTTTTCATTGGGTTTATAGGCGACGAAAGCAAAGCCGCTGTAGATGTTTTCGTCGCGCTTCAGATAGGTCAGTCGCCCGGGTGCACCAGCAGCATTGCGCGGCAACCCTGGCCCGATCGGGAAATAAAAGTTGGTGCGCGGCAACAATGTCAGCGAATTTACCGGATGAACTTCATTGGCATTGGATTCAACATCCGAGGTATTTGAATAGTTGAAGCCGAACATGACCCGGAACGGGCCTTCATTATCATAGCTGAAGCGCACTTCGTTGCTGTAACCCTTGAAGCTTGAATCGCTGCCCGATGAATCGAACAGCGTGCCGACAAAGGTCTGGGGCGGTGCGAACGACGCAAGCGTTGCCGGTATCAGCGGATTGCGCATGGCATTGCCGCGCTGTGTCACCGCAGCCGCCGTATAGCCAAACTGGTACAATGCCGACCAGGGGCCGCCATCATTCCATTCAACCTTGGCGGACACGACATCGGTTGGCCCTTCAAGGCCATAGGCGCGCGGATCGATCAGCAGGCCCGGGCCACGGTTTTCACCGGGCGCGAGGACCGGTGTGACAGGCACCTCGCCGACGAACAGCCGGTTCTGGGTGGCTGGCGGGAAGGCGAACGGGCTGGGATTGGTAACCGGTGAGGCGTTCAAGGTGTTTCCGGCCGTGGTGGCGGCCGCCGTCGTGCCCAGCGCATAGCTGGCGAACTGGTCAAAAAACCGCTCGGTCCGGATATAGAGAGCATCGATGGTCAGCGATTCAATCGGTTTGGCGATGACCCGGACCTGGTAGGTTTCCTTGTTCCAGCCACCAAGATTGCCCTTGGTCGGCGCGCCTTCGGCATTTGCCAGCGGGTGGGTATTTTCCCAGGTGCCATCGAATTGCGAATGGCCGATGGCGGCGAGCACCGCCAGCTTGCCCTTGATGATCGGGATGCTGACAAAACCGCGCGCGTCGTAGCGATCATAATTGCCGATGGTGCCTTGAATTTCGGCCTCGATCTTTTCAAGGTTCGGCGCCCGCGTTGTCAAATTTACGACGCCGGCAAAGGCGTTTCGGCCATAAAGCGCCGATTGCGGCCCCTTGATGATTTCAACCTGCTGGAGTTCGACCAGAGTCTGGTCGACCATATAGCCACGTTGCAGATAGATGCCGTCGATGTTGACTGGCACATTCTGCACGGGCGATGTGGTGCGCAGATTGAGCTGGCCGCGAATCGAGGTTTGGACGACCAGCGGCGAAATCGCTTCAAAGGCAAATCCCGGCACGCGCTGGCCGATATCCGACAAATCATCGATACCATTGCGGCGCAGATCCTGGGCGGTCACCACACTGATCGACAGCGGCACATCCTGCAGGCGTTCGCTGGTCCGCCGGGCCGTGACGACAATGTCGTTGCCGGTGTCGAGACTGGCGACCTGCTGGGCCAGCGCCCCGCCCGGCGTCGCGCCCGAAACGATCGCGATGGCCATTGCAACGATGCTGCTGCCAAAATTCCAGTTGTTGCGGCTACCCATGATATCCCCTCCTCAAGGCGTCGGGCCAGCCCCCCAATGGCTCACCTCCGGCGTGTCACACGATTGACACGATGCACAATGTCACATGGCAGCAAGGCGGATTAGCCGCACCTATCCAGCAGGCGGATATAATCCGGCCGCTACGCCATTGCCGCAGGATCAGCCAAGCGCCACCGAAATCGCCTCGGCAACAGCCCTGAGATCGGCGACATAGCGATTTTCCGCTTCGGACATGCTGACCGCAGAGGCAAAAAAGACCAGCGCCAGCGCGCCGACCACCCTGCCATTCTGAAACAGCGGCAGGGCAATCGACGATGTCTTGCCAGGGGTTGCGGTATAGGCGTTGCGCGCCTGGGTGGCGTAACCCCGAGCGCGGATGTCAGCGAGCATTTTCTCGCTGCTGGTCAACAGCACGGCCAGGCGTTCGGCCGGGCCATCGAGATGCCGCAGGCCATTCAGCACGCCGCGTCGTTCCTCGGGGTCGCAAAATGCCAGATAGGCCTTTCCCGACGAACATTCGATAATCGGCAGCGTAAAGCCGGGGGCGTAATTATGCAGGGTGAGGCTGGTCAGCTTGTGGGTTGAATCACGCACCATCATCATCGGGCCGACGCGTGTCGCGATGCTGACCGGCCAGGCCAGCTTGCCGGTCAGGGCGACGATGTGCGGGCGGGCGACGGCGACCAGATCGCCTTCCTCCTGATAGCCAAGGCTCAGCGTTCTGACCAGCGCCGTCGGGCGATAGCGTTTGCGCGCTGGTTCGCGTTCGATCATGCCTTCATCGATCAGCGTCTGGACGATGCGGCAGCCGGTAGGATAGGGGATATGCGACTGACGACAGATTTCCATCATGGTGATCGATCCGCCACGGTTGACCGCCTGCAGCACGGCAAGGCCACGGCTGATGGCGCGGACATTGCCGTCACGGTCCGGTCCCGCAGATGTCCCTGCTGTCAGTCCCGCCGCCATGGCGGTTTCATCAGGGTAGGACATGGTCATTGCTGCATCGCCTGTGAAGTCGTCGCGCGAGTATCCGACTGATGGATAGATCATGCCGACACAGCTTGCCGTCAAATGGCAGCAATGGTCAATGTGTCGCAGAAAACATGGGGGTGCCCATGTCTTGACAGGAGCTGTCGATGGAACGTCGTGAATTCCTTGCCGCAGGGGGTGCTCTTGCTGCCGGTGCGGCCTTGCTTGGTGCCGCAGCGCCGGCGCGTGCCGCAAGCGACACAAATGGCCTGAAGGGCCGCTATCTCGATCTGATGACGCCCGTTGGCAACCGCGATGCCTGGGCGAGGCTGCTCGGCAATACCGACATGAAATCGACCAAATATGGCTGGGCGCAGGGAATTGTGCAGGGTGTTCAGCCCGGCGAGGCGGTGCGCGATCTTTGCGGTTTCACGATGCTGTCGTGCGCGCGGCTGATCCCTTATGAAAATGGCCCCGGATATCGCAAGATATTGCGTGAAATAGGGCTTTACACCGATCTGAAATCGGGGGCGATCATCACCGAAATGGTCAACCCCTATCTGAATGAAACGGTGAAGGTGGTGCCGATCACCAATGATCCGTTCAACCAGCTGATCACCGAATTCGCGCCGGAACCGCCGGGCTATGGCGGGCTGAACCGCGTCAAGCCGGCGCCAAAGCCGTTGCAGCTTGATTGGTCACGACGCGGCAACACGCTGAACATGATGGGCCATATCAATCTGTTTTATCCATCCGCGCTGCAGCCGGCCAAATGGCCGCGCGAAAATGGCAATCCGTTCAACCAGGTGACCGAGATGTTCCTGTATCAGATCGATTGGGCCGCCATGCAGGACGCCAGGAAAACCAGCGTCGAATATGGCGGCAGCTGGTCGCGTACCACGCCGTGGCTGCCCTGGCTGTTGATGGGGCCAACGCCCGGCCATTGCCAATATGCAACCTTCATGGGTGCCTATGACGATATCAACCGCGTCGATCGCGCCACACTCGACCATGTCCAGAAATTCTACCCCAAATATCTGAAAGCGCCGGACAAATGGGAAGAACCAAGCCTTTCCAGCCTCGAATGGTTCGCCCGCACCCAGACGCCCGCCCCCGTTGCCGCCGGCCAGCCGGTGCCGCGCGCTCCGGAACCCACGCTGCCCGGCTGGTGGAAGGCTTCGCAGGCTAAGGCTGCGGGACAAGCAGGCGGCGTTTTTTAAAATCTCGTCGCAAATAGCCTGGTTCGTCTGCCCGGGCTCGACCCCGGATCCAGTTGTTCTTCTTGCGCGAAAGTGAACCTTGGTCCCGGGTCAAGCCCGGGAAGACGGGTAGCGTTTCACGTTCGCGAAATCGATTTTCGGGGGCTGTTGGCGGTTGGCACCCCCTCAGCCGCAAGCGCAATGTTCGGCGCGTCATAGTCGAACAGCCCAAGCGTTTCCTCGTTCTGCAGCGGCCCGGCCCCAAGGCTTTCGGGATCGCGGCCCTGAAGTTGCAGGCCGAGCAGTCGCGCTTGGGTTTGCACCATTGTCGTGCGCTCGCGGCGCAGCGTTTCATAAAGCACCAGCGCCGCGTCTGGCGAAAAGGCACACAGGCAGCGGGCAAGGACGGCGGCGTCTTCCAATGCCGTCGCCGCGCCCTGGCCCATGAAAGGCAGCATGGCATGGGCTGCATCGCCGAGCAAAGTCACCCGGGCCTTGACCCAGCCGGGCAACGCCTCCCGCGCGTGCAGCGCCCATTTATACAGGCTGTTTTCGGGCGTTGCCGCGATAATTGCCAGCACCGCCGGATCCCAGCCGCTGAAATGATCGCGCAGCTCGGCGATGGTCGAAGGGATCGACCAGCCTTCCGCCTCCCAACCGTTCAGATCGACAAAGGCGGCATAGTTAAGCATGGCGCCGCCGCGCACCGGATAGCGCAGGAACAGGCGCCCGGGGCCGATATGAATGCCGGGTGGCATTGCCGCGACAGCGGCCGGCAGGGCCGCGGCCGGCACCAGCCCGCGCCACGCCACCTGGCCGGTGAAATGCGGCCTGTCATTGCCGAACAAGGCGGTGCGCACCGCCGATTTGACGCCATCGGCGCCAATGACGACATCGGCGGCGGCGCTGCTGCCATCGCCAAATGTCATTTCCCCGGCGGCCGTCACATCGGTCAGCGTCTTGCCCAGCCGCAGCGAACCCGGTGCCGCTGCCGCAAAGGCATCCAGCAACAACGCATAAAGATCGGCGCGATGTACATGATAATAGCCGGCACCGCCGTGGCGGGCGGCAAAATCGCTGCCCCTGCTGCTTTCACGCAGCACGGCGCCGGTCTGCCAATGCTGGGTCCATTGCCGATCGGGCACATAGCCGATGGCGCGCAACGGTTCGGCCAGCCCCAGCCAGTCGATCACCCTGACCGCATTGGGGCTGAGTGTGATGCCGGCGCCCAATTCGCCCAGCACCGCCGCCTGTTCATAGACAATGACCTCGCGGCCGGCGCGCGCCAGTGCCAGCGCCAGCGCAAGGCCGCCGATGCCGGCACCGATGACGGCGGTTTCGGTCATGCTATGGATGCCGGCATTGATTCGAACCGGGCTTCGAACCGGGCATCGAACGGGCTTCGAACCGGCCCGGAGTCCGCCCCAGCGTCAGCAACAATAAAGGCGCCAGCAGGAACAACAACCCCGACCCGATCAGCGCCGCGTCATAATTGCCGGTCAGGCCATGGACATGGCCAAATATCGGCGGCGCCAGCCCCGTCGCGGCCAGCACACCGGCCAGCAGCAGGCCATAGATGAAACCATAGTGCAACATGCCGAAATAGCGGCTGGCCATATAGGCGATCAGATCGAATTCGGCCCCGGCGGCCAAGCCCACCAACGTCACTGCCAGCGCAATAATGGGGCCGGATGGCAGGGCGCTGCCCGCCAATAGAAAACAGGCCAGCGCCGGAATCGCGAGAAAGCCGACAGCGACCGCCGGCGCCCAGAAACGGTCGAGCATGAACCCCGCTCCGACACGCCCGAGCATGACCGACAGGCCGGCAAAACCCGCATAAAGCGCCGCCGTCGCCGGGTCGAGGCCGCGATCGGTGAGCAGTGGCACCAGGCTCGGGATGATGCCGGCAACGCCAAACGTCACGGCCGAAAATACCAGCAGCATCGTCCAAAACCGGCGATCGCGCAGCGCTGCGCCGCGCGTCATCCCGGTCATGGCGGCTGCCCCGGCGGCGGCCCGTGGTGCGTCGCGGAACAGCAGCGCCACCAGCGGCATGGCCAGGATGATGACGCTGGCGCCAAGCAGATGATAGCCCATCGCCCAGCCGCTGCGTGCGATGATCGCGGTAACGACCGGCGGCGCGAAAACGGCAGCGATACCGGTGCCAAACAGCGCAAGGCCCAGGGCGGCGCCGCGCGCCCGGTCGAACCAGCCGCCGATCCCGCGTGTCCAGGATAGTTGCCCGGTGCCACCCCCCAGCAACGCCACCAATGCCCAGCCCAGATACCAGCCCGAAATGCTGGTGGCGAGGAATGGCAGCACAAACAGGGCCACCCCCAGCCCCAGTTGCGAGACCAGCGCCACCGGCCGCGCCCCCCAGCGATCGATGGCCAGCCCCCAGGCCCAGCTGACCGAGACCAGCACCAGCATCTGGACGGCAAAGCCCCATTGAATCGCCTCGCGACTCCAGCCGGTTGCGGCCGCGATGGGCTTTAGAAACACGCCCAGCGTGTAGAATGGCAAGGCCGAGATCGAAAATGCAGCGCCGATGGCCCCGCCGACGATCACCCGCCAGCCGCGTCTGAATTCATCGCCTGTGGTCATTGCCTGTGCCATGCCGGCCATGTTTCCGGCTCGCGGCGTGTGGCATGACAATTTGCCGCAAAGCTCCGCCATGCGGACAATTTGCCGCCAGCCTGCCCCGCCCACCGCAGGCACGCTACACAGGGACGAATGCCGATCCTGCCCGTTGCCCCTGATGATCCGATTGCCCATTATCCTGTCGTCATCGTCGGCGGCGGCGCCTGTGGGCTGGTCGCGGCGCTGGCGGCGCGCGATGCCGGGGCCGAGGTGCTGGTCATCGAACGCGACGCATCCCCACGCGGCACCACCGCCATGTCCACCGGCTTGATCCCCGCCGCCGGAACGCCTGAACAGCTGGCCGCCGGCATCACCGACAGCGCCGAATTGCTGGCAAATGACATCATGGCAAAGGCGGGTGGCACAGCCGACAGCGGCGATGCGGCGGTTATCCAGCGGCTGGCGGCGCAATCGGCCGAAACCATTGCCTGGCTGCGCGCGGCACATGGCGTGCCGCTGTCGCTGGTCACGGGCTTTTTATATCCAGGCCATAGCGTCATGCGGATGATGGGGACGCCGCACCGCACCGGCAGCGAATTGATGGCCGCATTGCTGGCAGCGACGAGCGTGGCGGGCGTCGATATTCTGACCGAGGCGCTGGCGACCGATCTGGTTGCGACGGGTGATCGCGTCACGGCCGTCGTCGTCACCCGCCCCGATGGCCAGCGCGAAACCATCGGCTGCGGGGCCTTGATCCTTGCCTGTTCAGGTTTTGCCGGCAACGCCGAAATGGTGGCGCGGCATATACCCGAGATCGCCGGCGCTGTATTTCACGGCCATCCGGGCAACCGCGGCGATGCCATCGACTGGGGCGTCGCGCTGGGCGCGGCGACGGCCGACATGGCTGCCTATCAGGGCCATGGCGGGCTTGCCGCCGGCCATGGCATTCCCATTCTCTGGCCCCTGATCATGGAGGGCGGATTTCAGGTCAACCGCGCCGGGCAACGCTTTGCCAACGAGGCGCTGGGCTATTCCGGGCAGGCGGCGAGGATCGTGGCGCAGCAGGATGGCGTCGCGTTTTCGATCTTTGATGAACGCCTGCACCGGCTGATGCTGGATTTTGACGATTATCACGATGCGCTGCGTGCCGGCGCGGTGATCGAGGCAGAGGATGTCGCCGCGCTATCGGCACAGACCGGCTTGCCGCTGGCGGCACTCGACGCGACGCTGGCCGATGTCGCGGCAATGACCCGCGGTGAGGCGGTTTGCAGCTTTGGCCGGAATTTCAGCGGCAAGCCCGAACTCGCGCCGCCGTATCGCGCCGCGCGGGTCAATGGCGCCCTGTTCCACACCCAGGGCGGCCTTGTCGTTGACAGCGAGGCGCGGGTGCTGCGCCGCGATGGTTCGGCGCTGCCCAATCTATATGCCGGCGGCGGCGCGGCGCGCGGCGTGTCCGGCGCTGGCGCCACGGGCTATATCGCCGGCAACGGCTTGCTGACGGCGACCGGGCTCGGCCGCTTGGCGGGGATCGCTGCTGCAAGGGCAGCCATGACGATCGCCGCGACCGAAAAGCCCGAGGCCTGACCAGCCGGGCCCAGTCGCGGTTGCAGGTTTCGGGAACCTGGCGCGGGCAAGCTGCGTTCAGGTAAAATTCCACAAGGATCGGCCATGCCCGACGTCAACCCGCTGCCAGACCATGTCGAACAAAGTGTTTCATCGATCATGCAGATGCATCGGGAGCATTTCGCCGCAATATCGCCGCTGCAGCGCCTGATCGATACCATCATCGCCTTTGCCGGACGCCCGGTTTCAGCGGCGCTGGTCATCATGCTCATCGTCGGCTGGGTGGCGAGCAACAGCTTTGGCAGCGCAGCTTTCGATCCGCCGCCGTTCAATGCCATGCATATCAGCATTTCCATTCTGGCATTGATAATGACATTTCTGATTTTGACGAGCCAGCGGCGTGAGGATGTTCTCAACACCCATCGCGATCAGCTGACCCTCGAAATATCACTGCTGGTGGAACAAAAGGTTGCCAAGGCGATCGCCCTTATCGAAGAATTGCGGCGCGACAGTCCGCACCTTTCGAACCGCAGCGATGCAGAGGCCGAGGCCATGGCCGCACCCTCTGACCCCATGGCCGTCATGGCAGCGATCCGCGGCGAAACACAGGCGGCGGCCAAAATCGACGACAAACCAGCAAAAGACGATACAGCAAGGTGACGCTGGCAGTGGTTTTTGGCATGACGGCCAATGGCCATTCGAAATCTGTTTGCAACGCCCTTTTACACCGACCGCATCGGCGATACGGCGCTGCTCGCCGATCTCGCGCATAGTTGCCACAGCCTCGCTGCCGATGATCGCGCCGGCCGGGCCTGGGCAAAGGCCAATGGCTATCAAGGCTATACCAGCTATGCCTCGCTTGCCGACCTGCCGCAGCGCGATCCGGCCTTTGCCGATCTGAAACGCCATCTTGATGCCCATGCCCGCGCCTTTGTCAAGGCGGTGCACTTCGATCTGGGCGGGCGCAAACCCCGGCTCGACAGCCTTTGGGTCAATATCCTCAAACCCGGCGGCAGCCATAGCGGTCATATCCACCCGCACAGCATCATTTCGGGCACAGTCTATATTGCGGTTCCGGAAGGGTCAGGGCGGTTGAAGATCGAAGACCCACGGCTGCCGCTGATGATGAATGCCCCCGGCCGCACGCCCGCCGCCCCCGACGATAGCCGGCCCTTTGTTTACATGGCGCCCGATGTCGGCGCGATCTATCTGTGGGAAAGCTGGCTGCGCCACGAAGTAACGGCAGGCACGGCAAAAACCGAGCGGATCAGCATCAGTTTCAACTACAGCTGAGCGCGGGCGCCCCGCAGATCTCGTGCCGATTGAACCAATTGCGGCTGTGCTGGTTATAGGCGCATGCCCAACGGGGCAGGGACAACAAAAAGGGCATCAAATGAATATCATCATTCTTCTCATCGTCGGCGGCATTATCGGCTGGGTAGCCAGCATGATCATGCGCACCGATGCACAACAGGGCATTTTTCTCAATGTCGTCGTCGGCATCGTTGGCGCCATGCTCGCCGGTTTTCTGGTCACACCGCTGATCGGCGGCGTGCCGATTACCAGTGGCGGTATCAGCATTCAGTCAATTCTCGTTTCACTGGTCGGGGCGGTTATCCTGCTGGCGATTGTCAATCTGATCCGACGTGGCAGTGTGCGCTGAGGCTGGAAATTTGGTGATCTTATAGAGACATCACGGGCTTGACCCGGGACCCGGTTTTCTTCCGTTGCGAAGGGATTTGGGTTCCGGGTTGAGCCTTTGGCTGGAATATTGTCGAGTTCAGGGGGAGGGCGCGGGCAAAGCCCGCGCTGGCGTCAGACGGGTTCGCCGGGGGAAGGGCCCGGCGACCCGCTGGCCGGGCTTGCGCCTGCCGGCGCGCGGCACGCGCGCTCGCGGCGCTGCGCCTAAAACCGCAACCCGGCCTCTACCCCGATCACCCGGCGCTGCCCCGGCGAAATAAACGACCCCCCGAATTCGATCGCCGGAATAACCTCGTTCAGATATTTGTTATCGAAGGCGTTGTTGGCAAACGCTGTCAGCGTCCAGTTATCGCCCTCCACCCCGGCGCGGAAATTGAACACGCCAAAGGCCTGGCGCTGCGTCACATCATATCTGGCATCGCCGACAAAGGCCGGCAGCTGAAGCGCCGAAATCGGCAGCAGACCGCTGAACAGGGTCGGTTTCACCTGATCCTGCACCGAATGGAACCATGTCGGCCCGGTCAGGCGATAATCCGCCCGGAACACGCCTTTGAAATGCTCGGTCAATGGCAGCACCAGCTGGGTGCCGGCGTTGAGCGTATAATCCGCGGTATAGGGCGATTTGTTGCCGACCGTATCGGGGCGGCTGCTGTTTTTCTTGATCTCGCTGCCGGTGACATTGCCGGAGCCGAATATCGTCCAGCCTTTCAGGACTTCGGCGTTGATGTTCAATTCGCCGCCGTATAAATCGACCTTGTCGATATTGGAGACGACCCGCAGCAACCCGAACGACCCCACAAAGAATTCAAAGAATTGCATGTCGGTGACACGGGTAAAATAGCCGGCAAGGTCGTAGCGTACGCGGCCATCGAACAGGCTGCCCTTCAGCCCGGCTTCAAAGGCGCTGGACGTTTCCTTGTCATATTTATCGTTGATCCTGACCCCGGCATTGATGGTGCCAGGGGTTATGCCGTTATTGAAATTCTGGTTGACGATGGCGGACGAGCCACTGTTGTTGAATCCGCCGGATTTGAACCCGATGCCCCAATTGGCAAAGATCACGGCTTCCTCGGACAGCTTGTAGCTTGCCGTCAGCTTGGGCTGAATCTGGCCAAAGTTTTCGGATTTGGGGCCAATCGGCCCATTGGCCTGGCCGGGGTTGATCGGCCCGCCGGTGATCGGGTCCCTGACGAAGGGCACCAGATTATTGGCCTTTCGCGCCTCATGGTCATACCGCAGCGCGACGCCCAGCGAGAGGCTGTCATTGGGTTTGTAATCGAGCGAACCAAAGCCCGCATAAACATCGGTATTAAAGCGATCATTGAACAATTGCGATGTCGGGTTGCTGCTGTTGGGGGCGTTATAAAGCGTTGGCAGCACACCCTGGCCAAGATCGGCACCAAGACTGATCCCGGTCGTGCGCCGCAGATTGAGATAATAGGCCCCGATCGACCAGCTAAGCACCTCATTGCCAACCGAGGACAGCCGGACCTCCGCTGAAATGTCGCGCTGGTCACGCGTTTGCAACTGGGTGCCGTCGCAGGTCGTCGGGCTATAGGCGCCAAAGGTCGAGCCATTGGCAGGATCGAAAATGAACGGCGTCGGGACCTTGCCGATAAAGGTCGGCGGGTTGACCGGATAGCCGGTCAGCCGTGCCGTGGTTGCAAAACAACTGTTGCTGGCGGCAACGCTGGCTGGCGTTGCGCCCGGAAATGTGTAGCGCGCAAAATCGGCGGAGGTGCCATCGGCGGTCAGGCTTTGCCTGGTGTTGGTATAAAGGCCCCAGCCGGTCAGCTTTACGGTGTCGAAGTCATGGCTGATTTTGGCCGAAAACTCATAGGTTTCCTGCTCGTTGGTCGGTTTGATGTTGGAATAATAGCGAAATGGATGGTCATTGACGTTTTCATAGAACGCCTTGTTGACGCTGGCGAAATTGGGCAGATGAAAACTCGCGTTGAAATTGATCGACGCCCCGGTCAGCTTGGCATAACGGGCTTTCAGGTCGAGTTCGGTATTATTGCCCAGATCCGCCAGAATGCGGCCATCGACGCCATAGCTTTCCTGATTGTCAACGGTTTTTGAATTGCCCAGAAACTCATTGCGCCAAAAGCCATCGGTGTGGCGATAATTGCCGGCCAGAACAAAACCCACCGTATCGGTGATCGGGCCGGCGATATGGCCGTTGACCTCGGCGGTGTTCAGTTCGCCATAGCTGCCGCGAAGGGCGCCCGAAAATTCCTTGGTGGGTTTCAGCGTCGTCATGACGATAGCGCCGGCGGCGGCGTTGCGGCCATAAATGGCGCCCTGTGGCCCTTTCAACACTTCGATCTGGCGGACGGTGCCCTGGTTCTGGTTCAGCTGGGCGGTATTGGTCTTCAAAATGCCATCAATAACCAGCGCAACGCTGCTTTCGGCATCGCGGGCACCGTTGAGGCCGCGGATATTGATCTGGGTATCACCCGCTTCGGCGGTGCCGGTGACGATGGTGACGCCGGGCGTCAACTGCAGGAAATCCTGGGCGCGGACGACGCCGGTGCGCGCCAGGGTTTCGGCCGTCAGCACATTGACCGTCGCCGGCACATCGACCAACCGCTCATTGTCGCGCCGCGCCGTGACGATGATGTCGCCATCTTCAATGCTGGTATTGGCGCTGGTATTGGCGCTGGCTGCGGTGTTTGTGGCGGCGGGTGTCGTCGCTGTCTGGGCGCTGACTGTCGTCGACATGCCAAGGACAATTCCCAAACTGCCGCCGACGGCTCGCAAAAACCGGCTCCTGGTGCCCATCATAATTCCTGTCTTCCATGCCGCGCCCCGATGGCTCGACGTTAGGATTAGGCTATTGTATACAAATTGCGACGGTCAAGGCCTGCAACTGCTAGTCTGCTGCTTTGCGGTGCCTTTGCGTTTTTTGTGCAACAGGGTGGTTGATGTCAAAAGCCTCGGATCGCGCCTATGCTGAAATCCGTCGCCTGATCCTTGCTGGCGATGCCCTGCCCGGGACGCCGCTGACCGAATCCGCACTTGCCGATCTTTCAGGCGTGTCGCGCACGCCGGTGCGGGAGGCGCTGCGCCGGCTTGAAAGCGAACTCTATGTCGTGCGCACCAGCAGTCAGCGGCTGTTCGTCGCCGATTGGGACAGCGACGACTATGCCGAAATGTTCACCCTGCGCGCCATGCTGGAGGCCCATGCCGCCGGCCGTGCCGCGACCCGCATCGATGCCAAAGCGCTTGCCGATCTGCGCGCCTCAAACGATCGCATCATCGTTGCCGTGACGCCGGATATGCCAGATGTGCCGGCGTTTCTGGCCGAAAACCGGCATTTTCACGATATCATCATTGCCACCGCCGCCAGCCCGCGCCTGGCTGCCATGCTTGCGGCGCTGGTCGAACAGCCGGTGGTTCGCCGCACCGCCGCCCGATATGGCCGCGCCGAACTACGCCGGTCAGCGCATGAACATGGCGAACTCATCCAGGCCTTTGCCGCCGGTGATGCCGCATGGGCCGGCGCTGTGATGACTGGGCATATCCGCCGCGCCTTTCACGCCTTTTCAGCCGCGGAGCCGGCGAAATAGGGCCGGTGCCGACCGTATTTGCAAAAAACGCCTCAGTCCGACGCGGCGGCCATATAGGCGTCAAGCGTTTCGTGAAAATGTCGGATGCGGCTTTCCTGATAGCGCGCCAACGTGACGCCCGGCTTTCGCGATGCCTTCAGGCCCTTCTGGATGCGGCGCAGATTGTCGGTATCCTGGTCGGCGACCATCGCTGCCGATCCAAGCTCGGGCGCATCCGTCCAGCTTTGCTCCGGCCCCAGCATGCGTAATCTGGCGGGGGCCGGGTGCGAGCCATCCGGCGCCTTGGCAAAAAGGAAGATGATTTCCATGATATGGCTGTCAGGGTCATTGCCGTTGGGGCGAAAACGATAGGTGATCGGCAGCGCCTGGCCGCCCCATGGCACCATATTGGGAAACAGCAGATATTCGATAAGGTCGAGGCTTTCCGCGTCCGAAAGCTGCGACATGTCGGTTCCCGATGAGCGGGCGATCTTTTCGCGCGCCCGCGCCGCCAGTTTGCCCCGCGCCGTTTCGCCTTCGCCGACGATAATCGGCCGCCCGGCAAAAAACGGAGCGTCGCGGCGCAAATCATCGACGGTTTGCTGTTCGGAAATGCCGCGCAGCGACGGGCTGGCGAGGCCCTGCACGCTCAACATGCGCGAGACATGGCGAACGCCCGGCCAGATGTCATATTGGGTATTGCTGTCCCCATAATAGCGCGTCACCTGCGGGTGGGCGACGGGCACATGATAGGCTTCGATAAAGGCTTCCATGCCCAGCTTCCAGTTGCACGGCATAATCTTTGCAACATGCGCTGCCTTATATCGGTTTTCGAGCTGAAAGGCGTCGAAATGCGCCGGCAGGATTTCGAGATAGGACGCGAACGGTTCTGCATCCGGATCGAAATTGATGAACACAAAACCGCCCCAGGTGGCGACCTGTGCTTCGGGCAGGCAGAATTTTGCCTTGTCGACATGCGGGAAATCCCATTGTCCGGGGATCAGCTTCAGCGTGCCATCAAGGTTCCAGGTCCAGCCATGGAAGGGGCAACGGATCTGCCGGGCGTTGCCGGTTTCGGTGCGCAGCATGGTGCCGCGGTGCAGGCAGGAATTGACATAGGCCTTGACCGTGTCGGGGCCGGTGCGCGCCAGCAGCAGCGAATCATCGACAATATCATAAACAATCTGGTCACCGGTTTCGGGAATATCCTCGATCCGGCAGGCCATTTGCCAGGTCTTGCGCCAGATTTTCTCAACCTCGCGATCGTGCCACGCACGCGAAAAATAGCGTTCGGCCGACACATCGGCGCTGGTCTGACCGACCGGCGGTGATTCTTCGCGCAGGACCTGAGGCGCTGGAAACCGGTCCGCCGCATAGACCTCCTGCACCG
>JBBRIC010000038.1:0-23688 GCA_038221665.1 Sphingomonadales bacterium | reverse complement strand
AGTCGTAGCATGCCGGGGCTGCTTTCGACGCGTGTCAGAACCGCATATTGGGCCCAATCCTGGCCGCCGCGATGGGCCGCCAGACCGGGCCGGCCGGGAAAGCCGCTGCCAGCCAACGGCGTCAAGGCCAGCGGCGCCGGGCGGGTTGGTGACGCATGTGTCGCACCACGTTCCAACAACCGCAGCAGCGTTGCCGCATCGACATCCACAGCCAGTTTCGCGCCCCAATGGAGGACCTGCGGAATGCCATCGGCCAACGACAGCAGCAGCGTCGTCGATCGACCATCCAGCCGCAGAAATTCGGGCAAGGCATTGCTTGTCATCACCGGACATCATCTGCACGATAGCCCAATCTTGTCCACCTGCTGTCGAACCCTGAGGACCTGAAATGCTCGGTGTCTGCTATTATCCCGAACATTGGCCAGAAGACTGGTGGGCCAAGGATGCGGCACGCATGATAGCGCTGGGCCTGAGCCATGTCCGCATCGGCGAATTCGCCTGGAGCCGGATCGAGCCATCGTCCGGGCAGTTCGACTGGGGCTGGCTCGACCGCGCTATCGACACGCTGGGCGCCGCCGGGTTGAAGATCGTCATGTCGACGCCAACCGCAACGCCGCCAAAATGGCTGATCGACATATACCCCGATATCTTGCCGGTCCACCCCGACACAGGCCGGGTGCGCGGCTTTGGCTCTCGCCGGCACAGCGATTTTGCCAGCCAGACCTGGGTCCGCGAAGCAATGCGGATCAGTACGGCGGTTGCCGCCCGCTATGGCAGCCATCCCGATATTGTCGGCTGGCAGACCGATAATGAGCTTTGTTGTCACGAAACGACGCTCAGCGCCTCGCCGGCGGCCCGGGCCGATTTTCAGGCCTGGTGCCGCGATCATTATGCTGACATCGCCGCGCTCAACAGCGCCTGGGGCAATGTTTTCTGGTCGATGGAATATCAAGACTTCAATGAGATCGAATTGCCGGTCGGCGCCGTCACTGAAACCAGCCCCGCCGCCCGGCTGGCCTGGCGGCGCTGCGCCTCCGATGCCGTGGTGCGTTTCCACAGTGAAATGGTCGCCATCATCCGGTCCCATGCGCCGGGGCGCTTTGTGACCCATAATTTCATTCCGATGCCCGAAACCGGCGTCGATAATCATGCGCTGGCGGCGCCGCTGGATTTTGCCTCCTATGATAATTACCCGCTCGGCCGCGCCGATCTGGCGCTGGCAAAAGCAGCCGCGGCTGATTTCGCCCCGCTGATGCGCACCGGCCATCCCGATATGCAGGCGATCCTGTTCGATCAAACGCGTGGCCTGACCGGCCGTCCCTTCTGGGTGATGGAACAACAGCCGGGCCCCGTGAACTGGGCCCGTCACAACCCGAGCCCGGCGCCCGGCATGGTGCGGCTGTGGAGCTGGGAGGCCTTTGCGCATGGCGCGGCGCTGGTCAGTTTCTTCCGTTGGCGGCAGGCGCCTTTCGGGCAGGAACAGATGCATGCCGGCCTGTTGCACCCCGATTCGAGCGAGGCCGAGGCCTGGCCCGAAATCGTCCAGCTTGCCTCTGAACTGGCGGCGCTGGCCTTGCCCGAAACCACCCCTGCCCCCGTCGCCATCATCATCGATATCGAGGCGCAATGGCTGTCGGAAATCGAACGTCAGGGTCGCGGCTATGATTATAACGCCATTGTTGCGAGCTGGTATGGTGCCTTGCGGCAATTGGGGATCGATGCCGATTTCGTCGCGCCGGGTGCCGACCTTGCCGGCTATCGACTGGTGCTCGCGCCGGCGCTGGCCATGCCCGATACTGCGGCCGTTGCCCGGCTGCGGGATTGCACCGCGCTGGTCCTCATTGGCCCGCGTTCAGGTGCCAAAACCAGGGATCTGAGCATCCCCCAAGGCTTGCCGCCGGGGCCCTTGCGGCCGCTGCTGCCGATGCGGGTGCTGGCCATCGAAACCCTGCGCCCCGATTGCCCCGGCAGCGTGAGCATGGCCGGCGGGTGCTTTCCGAGCATTGCCTGGCGCGAAAGCATCGACCCGGGCGACTGCGACATATTGGGGGTGCTCGAAAACGGCAACCCGACGCTGTTGCGCCATGGCCGGGTGCACTATCTGGCAACCTTGACCAGCGACGATGGCATGATCGCCTTGATCGAGAGCCTCGCACTCGCGGCGGGAGTCGCCGTCACCCGGGTTGCTGCCGGGCTACGGTTGCGGCGGCGCGGGGCGTTTGCCTTTGGCCTCAACTATGGCGACGCGCCGGTGCTGGCGCCGGCACCTGATGGCGCAGATTTTATCCTTGGCACGCGCCTGATCGGTGCACGCGACCTGGCCATCTGGCGCGACAAAAATTGACCGGCAGCCGGCGACGGCAGCCGCTGCGCGGCAATCGAACGAAGCGAACATTGGTGCCCCTGGCCGGACTCGAACCAGCACGGATTTCTCCACTCGATTTTGAGTCGAGCGCGTCTACCATTTCACCACAGGGGCATCGTGGCACCGCCTAGCGCAACTTGGCGCCGGCTTCAACGGTCGGCGCTGCATCGCCCGCAGTGTATGATGCCATTTTGCAACATTGGCACCAATATTGCGTGACGATGACATTTTCGATGGCTTGGCCCTTTCCTAGGCGCCGACAATTGGCCACTGTAAATAATCAACATCCGCTTTGAGGGGCTTCAAATGCGTTCAATAATTCTGGCTGGCGCTTCGGCGCTGGCGATGGCTGCTATACCTGCACAGGCGCAGACACCGGCACCTGAACCAACCAAGGTAGCCGTTGCAGACGCGTCCGACGCGGCAGACGAAAGCACCATCATCGTAACAGGTTCGCGCATCCGCAGCGCCAATGTCGATTCACAGGCGCCGGTTACCGTTCTGTCCGGCACGTCATTGGCCAATACGGGCAATGTTTCGCTGGGCGATGTGCTCAACAATCTGCCGGCGCTGCGCTCGACCTTTTCGTCTGGCAACTCGACGCGCTTTATCGGCACCACTGGCCTCAACCTCCTCGATTTGCGTGGCCTTGGTACGTCGCGAACGCTGGTCCTCCAGAACGGTCGTCGCCTGGTTTCGGCACAGGAGGGTGAAAATACCCCCGACGTCAACACGATCCCGACCGACCTTGTCGAGCGGGTCGAGATCGTCACCGGCGGTGCGTCGTCGATCTATGGTTCCGATGCCATCGCCGGCGTCGTCAATTTCATCCTGAAGGACAAATACGAAGGCATTTCGCTGCGTGCCCAATCGGGCATCACCAGCAAGGGTGATCGCCCGTCGCAATTCCTCAGCGCTACGGCCGGCACCAATTTCAGCGATGGTCGCGGCAACATCGCTGGCAACATCGAATATGCCAACAGTGATTCCCTGTCGATCCGCAACCGCAAATCGACGCGGGAGCGTTGGCAGTTCCAGCAGGTGCAGTTTGACCCGGCCGGCACCAATTCCGATGGCACGCCCGACCGTGAATTCTTCACCAATGTCCGCTCGCTGCTGTTATCAAAGGGCGGCACCTATGTGCCCGCCGTCAACAGCGCCAATCCAGCGACATTCATCGCGCGCACCAACCCCGATGGCTCAATCGTGCGCGTCGGACGCGTTTATCGCTTCAACGCCGATGGCACTATCAGCGAAGCCGATTACGGCACCCGGGATTTCCGCTTCGGCACACTTACGCCGGGCGTATTCAACGCCGCCGGGGGTACAAACACGCTGGGCGGCGATGGTGAGAGCCTGCGCGACTATGGCCTTTTGCAACCACAGCTGACGCGCTACGGCTTCAACGCGTTGGGCCATTACGAAGTATCGCCAGCCTTTGTGCCCTATTTCGAGGCACGTTATGCCCGCGTTGAAACGCTGCAGGAAAGCTCGCCAACATTCGGCCAGGGCACTTCATCGGGGACCAACGTCACAGGTGCGACCTTTGCCAATAATTCGGGCGGCATCCCCATCCGTTTCGACAATGCCTATCTGTCTAACGCGCAACGCACACTGCTACAGTCGATCACCCCGGCCAACACCCAGTTCGTCCGCATCAATCGCAATAACGTCGATCTGGGTTCGCGCGGCGAAGATGGCCTCCGCCAGACCTATCGCGGCGTCATCGGGGTAAAGGGAACTTTCAACGATGATTGGAGCTATGACGTTTCGGTCAATTATGCCGAAGTCAAGAACCGCATCTTTTCGCTGAACAATCGGCTGCAACAGCGTTTTGAACTGGCGACCGATGCGGCACGCGATCCAACGACGAACCAGATCGTCTGCCGTTCGCGCTTGACGGCGCCGGCACCGCTCCCCGTTGTGGATGCCAACGGCCGGCCGATCCCTGTGAACGTGGCAAAAAATGCTCAGCTCGCCAATGACATCGCACAATGTCAGCCGATCAATCTATTTGGCTATAGCTCGCCGAGCGCTGCTGCCCTGAACTACGTCAATACGACCACGCGCTATGACGGCAAGCAGAGCCAGTTTGATATTTCGGGCTTCCTGTCAGGCGATCTGAGCCAGTTGTTCGAGCTGCCAGGTGGGCCGATCGGCTTTGCTATCGGTGGTGAATATCGCCGGGAAACCGCGTCATACAGCTATGGTGACACCGTCAAGAGCGGTCTGACATTCCTGAACGCCATCCCCGATTTTGCGCCACCGGCGCTGGAGGTCAAGGAAGTCTTTGGGGAAGTCAATATTCCATTGTTCAAGGATGTGACAGCTATCAAGGAACTGACGATCAAGGCAGCCGCTCGCTATTCCGATTATAATAATGCGACGGGCGGTGTTTTTGCCTGGAATGCCGGGGCGATCTATTCGCCATTTTCTGGGTTGCGCCTGCGCGGTAACTATTCGGTTGCCGTTCGTGCGCCTACGCTCGGGGATCTTTATTCTTCGCCAACCCAGAATTTTTCCAACATCACCGATGCCTGCGATGTGCAGCAGATCAGTGCCGGATCGGCCAATCGCGCCCGGAACTGCGCCGCCGCCGGCATTCCTTCGGGCTTCATCAATGCCCCGGCACGCGCCCAATCGACTGAACTTTTGTCCAGCGGTAACAATACGCTGACCGAAGAACGCTCGAAATCGCTGACTCTGGGCGGCGTCGTGCAGCCGGCATTTCTGCCAGGGTTGACCATCAGCGCCGATTATTATCACATCGAGATCAAGGATGTGATCGCGTCAGTGTCGGCTCAGAATACGGTCAATCTCTGCTATGATGCGCCGACGCTGGCCAATGCCTTTTGCCCCAACATCGTCCGCGATCCTGTTACCTTCTTTTTCCAGCGGCCCGGTGTTTTCACCAAATCCTTCAACTATGCCAAGCGCATTGCCGAAGGTGTTGACGTCGATGTCACCTATAATCTGACGACGTCGAAATATGGCTCATTCTCGAACCGCCTGGTGCTCACCTATGTGAAGACGCGTGACAATTATCCGATCATCACGGACCAGACTTTCCGGGATCAGATTTTGCGTGAACTCGGTGATCCGCGCTGGGCCTTCAACTACAGCCTTGACTGGAAATACAATAAATTCGCCTTTGGTTATCGCATGCGTTACCTCGACAAGATGTATGCGGGCACCACGATCGAAGACGTCATCACCATCAATAATACACCACCGCAGAATCCGGATTGGGGCAACCCGTTGTTCCTGCCAGCAATTACCTATCATGATTTCCGGGTCTCCTATGACGTCACCAAGCAGATTCAGGTGTATGGCGGTGTGGACAATGCCTTTGACCAGTTGCCACCTTATGGCCTGACCGGGGCCGGCGACGGCAGCGGGATTTATGACAACGTTGGTCGCTTCCTCTACATCGGTGTGACTGCCAAATTCTGATCCGTCACAAGCGCAATATTGCCAGAAGGGCCGGTTGCAAGACCGGCCCTTTTTGCGTTTGGGGTGGACTTCAACCGCCCGACGTCGCATGGCTGAACCATGCGACCCCCGAGAAAACCCAGCGACGGCGACGGCGGCCGCCCGACCGGCCGGCCGACGGACCGCCCAGCCGAGCGCACAGGCCGCACGCCAGCGCCAGTTCGCCCCGGCACGCCCCCGCGCCCTGCCCGCCCTGCCCGCGCGGCCGATGAAGTGATCGTCCACAGCCGCCGCGAAGCCGAAGCGATCGATGCGCCAGCAGGCGACCGGCGCCGCCATATTCCCGGCGGCCGGCGGCCAACGTTGCCCAAAAGCGAGCCCAAGCCGGTGCCGCGGCCGCCGCGCAGTGGCGATCGTCGACCCCGCAACCCGGCGGCCTTCAGCGATCTTCCCGTCGCAGCCCCGACCGGCCGGCGTGGCCGCGGCGATGCCCGGGTCGCTGCCCGTGTTGCCGAACGCACCGGCCGCAACGTGCCCGTCGAACCCCAGCGCATAGCCAAGCTGCTGGCACGCGCCGGCATCGGTTCGCGCCGCGACATCGAACGCATGATCGCGGATGGCAAGGTGGTGCTGAACGGCCAGGTATTGGCGACGCCTGCCACCATCGTCGCCAGCCTTGATGGCATCACCGTCGATGGCAATCCGGTGGCCGCGCTCGAACCATCGCGTCTGTTCCGCTTCCACAAACCGGCAGGGTTTCTGACAACGGCGCGCGATCCCGGCGGCCGCCCGACGATCATGGATATATTGCCGCCGGGCTTGCCGCGCGTTGTGCCGGTCGGTCGGCTCGATATGAATACCGAAGGCCTTTTGCTGTTGACGACCGACGGCGCCCTGAAACGCGCCCTCGAATTGCCGATGAGCGGCGTACCGCGCCGCTATCGGGTGCGGGCCTATGGCGAAATCAGCCAGCCGGCGGTAGAGGCACTGATCGAAGGCTTGACCATCGATGGCATGCGTTATGGACCTATCGATGCCGAAATCGAACGCCGCACTGGGCGCAACCTGTGGCTGACCATCACCCTCACCGAGGGCAAGAATCGCGAAATCCGCCGCGTCCTCGAACATCTGGGCCTGCAGGTGTCGCGCCTCATCCGCGTGGCCTATGGCAGCATCGAACTGGGTGACCTGCCACCACGCGATGCCGATGAAGTCCCCGACGGGGTTGTCGCGGCGCTGCGCAAATCACTCGCCAAATCGTAAAGCATCCGAGGACCGATGCGGATAATCTCGGGCCGTTGGCGTGGCCGCAATCTGATCGCCCCCGCCGGCGATGCCACCCGCCCCACCGCCGATCGCGTTCGAGAGGCCTTGTTTTCGATGCTTGTCAGTCGGCTGGGGAGCTTTGAGGGCCTGCGCGTGCTCGATGGGTTTGCCGGCACCGGCGCCCTGGGGCTGGAGGCCCTGTCGCGGGGCTGTGGCCATGCGGTATTTATCGAAAGCGACGCGACCGCCGTACAGGCCTTGCGAAAAAACATTGCCGCCATGGCCGCCAGCGCCGATGTGATACCGGCGCCGATCGAAAGCATCGGCCGCGCCATGATGCCGGCCGATCTGATCCTGCTCGATCCGCCTTATGGCTCCGGTCTTGGCGCCACCACGCTGGCCCGGCTGGCGGCGCAGGGCTGGATCGCGCCCTTTGCGCTGATTTCAGTCGAAACCGGCCGCAAGGAGGTTCTTGAATCCGACTATGAAGTGCTGGCGGTTCGCGATCACGGCAAGGCCCGGCTGCACCTGCTGCGCGCCGGCGCCTGAACGGTCAAAATATACGCGCTCACAGGGTCCGTGGCCGGGCACAAGAGTAGCTACCCAGCAATTTTACCCATTTGGTATGAAATTCCAGTTCCTCCAATGCGCGCGCCACGGCTTCTTCATGCGGTGATCCGACAATTTCTATATAGAATTCGGCGGCAGCGAACGATCCGTCACGGATATAGCTTTCCAGCTTGGTGATATTGACTCCATTTGTTGCAAAACCACCAAGGGATTTGAACAGCGCGGCCGGCACGTTGCGCACTTCAAAATTCAGGCTGGTCATGGTCAGTGCACCAGCTGGCGGTGGCGGCGCTGGCATTGCCGACAGCACCACGAACCGCGTCGTATTATGATCGGCATCTTCAACGCCCGACGCAAAAACCTTGAGGCCATAAAGTTCGGCGGCCAGCGCCGAGGCAATCGCGCCCCTGGTTGCATCCGCCGCCCCTGCCACCTCGGCGGCGGCGGCGGCGGTATCGAAAAATCCGATCGCCTCGATACCCCATTGACGCAGCCGCAGCCGGCATTGGCCAAGGGCTTGCGGGTGGCTGATGACGGTCTGCAAATCCTGCTGGCTGCCGATCCCCATCAGGCAATGGCGCACCCTGACAAAATGTTCGGCGATGATCGACAGGCCCGATTCCGGCAGCAGGAAATGAATATCGGCAACGCGGCCATGCAGCGAATTTTCGATGGGGATCACCGCCCGGCCGACGCTGCCGCTTTGAACGGCTTCGATGGCGTCTTCAAAGGACGCACAGGGCAACGCAGCGGCGTCGGGAAATAATTCGCGAACGGCCTGGTGCGAATAGGCGCCGGGTGCGCCCTGAAAGGCCACGGCAGCGGCGGGATCGGCATTGGCAAGCCCGGCCATTTCGGCGACCAGGGTTTGGGCGAGCGGCGGGTAGTTGCTCATGATTGCATCGCCTTAAATCTGTTGTGGTTAATCGACGCTGGTAGCACCGTGCTGGATGCCAGGGGGATGCACAGGTCAGGCGCAAACCGCAATGCAATTGCTTGCCCTGAAGGCCCGCGCTGCTATAGCAACGCTGCATCGCAATATATATACGGTAGCGCCCATGCCAGGGGCGCTCGAACCGTAGTTTCAGGAGCCGCGGCGTGGACAGTTTTGAAATGAACAAGATCGCCGGGGCGACGCTTGCGGCGTTGCTGGTGGTGCTGGGCGTCAATATCGGATCGAACATGGCATTTCGCCCGGTAAAGCCGGCAAAACAGGCCTATGTCGTCGCCGGCGTCGTCGAGGAAGCCTCGGCCGAAGCGGCACCGGCGGCCGAAGCCGAACAGCCGATCGCGGTCTATCTGGCGGCCGCCGATCCCGCCAAGGGTGAAGCAGTTTTCAAGAAATGCGGCGCCTGTCACAATAATGAAAAGGGTGGCTCCAACGGCATCGGGCCCAATCTTTATGGTATCGTCGGCATGCCGCACGACCATGCCGCAGGCTTTGCCTATTCAGAGGCGTTGATGGCCATGAAGGGCAAACCCTGGACCTGGGACGAACTCAACCTTTGGCTGAAAAGCCCCAAGGCCTATGCGCCAGGCACCAAAATGGCTTTTGCCGGCGTTTCAAAACCCCAGGATCGGGCCAATCTGTTGGCCTATCTGAACAGCAAGAGCGATGCGCCGATGGCGATGCCTGCGGCCCCGGCGGCCGCTGAAGCCACCCCTGCTGCTGCGGAACCGGCCCCCACAGCTGATGGGCCTGCGGCATAAGGCCCAGCGCATAGGGAGCGCGTGCAACCCGCTTCGGTCGTGTTCTCGGGCTTGGCCCGGGCATCGGTCATTTCTACAGCGACAGGCCAACCGGGTCCCGGGTCAAGCCCGGGATGACCATAGTGAATTCATCCGCGCAAAATCGAGTTCAAGGCGCGAAACTGTGCCTGACGATGTCCCAGCCTTCGGCAGCGGTTTCAACGATGTGGAACAGTTTGAGGTCGCTGCGGGCGATGACGCCTTCCTCTGCCAACGCTTCGAAATTGACGACCCGATTCCAGAATTCGCGGCCGTAGAGCAGTATCGGCAGTGCCGCGACCTTGCCGGTCTGGACAAGGGTGAGCAGCTCGAACAATTCATCGAACGTCCCAAACCCGCCCGGAAACACCGCCACAGCCTTGGCGCGCATCAGGAAATGCATTTTGCGCAGCGCGAAATAGTGGAATTGAAAACTCAATCCCGGCGTCACATAGGGATTGGGCACCTGTTCGAATGGCAGCACGATGTTGAGGCCGATCGATGGTGCCCCGGCATCATGGGCGCCGCGATTGGCGGCCTCCATGATCGACGGGCCGCCCCCTGAACAAACGGTGTAATAGCGTTTGCCATCACCGCCCATGCCCGAGGCAAGCACCGCAAGTTCACGCGCGACGTCATAATAACGGGATTTTGCCGCCAGCCGCTCGGCAATGGCCCGCGCTTCGGGCGTGGTGGCTGCTGCCAGCACGCCCGCTGCTTCGTCTGGCGAAGGAATGCGCGCCGATCCATAAAATACAAATGTCGAATCGATCCCGGCCTCGGACAAGGCGAGTTCCGCCTTCATCAATTCGAGCTGGAAACGCACCGGGCGCAGTTCATCGCGCAGCAGGAAATCATTGTCCTGAAACGCCAGCGCATAGGCCGGATGCTCGGTCTGGGCACAATGGGTCGGTGCTGACGCGAGCCTGGCCTCCTCGCGAGCCGTTGGGAAAATGCGGGGCGGGAGCGTGGCTGGGCTGGTCATCGGGATGCGGCTGGTAGCGGGGCCAGCCTGACGATGCAAGCCCCGCTACATGGCCGTCGGTTCCTTATAATCGCACCACCTGCACATCGGTCACGGGTTTCTTCCCCGTCCATTCGCGCGCCACGCGGCGGACGGCAATGCGGATGGCTTCGGCGTATTTGTCCGATTGGCGCGAATCGCCCTTCTGGGCAGCGGCGCTGGCGGCATCGGCGCATTGGCCAAGAAAATCCGCCTTGTCCTCCTCCACCGGCACGCCCTGGGCGGAAATCGCCGGTGTTGCGGCAACCCTGCCATCTTTCCCAAGGACGATGGTAACACCCATATGGCCGTTGAGCATCAGCCGCCGGCGTTCAACGATGGTGGCACCATTGGCAGGCAGGATGATATCGCCATCCAGCACCAGCCGCCCGGCCTTTTCATGGCTGAGCAGCTTTGGCCCGTCGGGCGCCAGCCGGATCGCGCTGCCGTTGATCGGCACCATGGCGCGCGGCACGCCCGCGGCCAGTGCAAGGGCGGCATGCGCCTCCATATGCCGGCGTTCGCCATGGACGGGGATTGCGATTTCAGGCCGTATCCATTCGTACATGGCCTCCAGTTCCGGCCGGCCCGGGTGGCCCGAGACATGCACATGCGCCTGTTTTTCGGTGATGACTTCGATGCCGCGCGTTGCCAGCGCATTCTGCACACGGCCGATGGCAAGTTCGTTGCCGGGGATCTGTTTTGATGAGTAAATCACCAGATCGCCCTTTTCGAGCTTTAGCACCGGGTGCGAATTGTCGGCGATCCGGCTCAGCGCTGCCAGCGGTTCACCCTGGGCGCCGGTGCAAAGGATCAACAGCTTTGCGGGGTCCATGCTCGATGCCGCTTCCCATGACAGGGTCGGCGGCATGTCCTTCAAATAGCCGGTGGCCTTTGCCACCTGGGTAATGCGCTCCATCGATCGCCCGGCGAGCACCAGATGCCGCCCGGTCTCACGCGCCACCCAGCCCAGCGTTGCCAGCCGCGCCGCGTTCGATGCAAAGGTGGTGACCAGCACCCGGCCGTTTTTGCGAGATTTCACAACCTTCAACAGGCCCTCGCGGACATCGGTTTCACTGCCCGAGGCTTCGTTGTTGAAGACATTGGTTGAATCGCCAACCATCGCCAGCACGCCAGAATCGCCAATGGCCGTCAGTTGGGCGGCAGACGCCGGCGTGCCGAGCAGCGGGCCATCATCCAGTTTCCAATCGCCGGTATGGAACACCCGACCATAAGGCGTATCGATGATCAGCGCATTGCCTTCGGGAATCGAATGCGCCAGCGCTACATAGCGAAAGCGGAAATCACCCAGCGTCAGGCTGCCATCCATAGGGATGATATTCAGCTCGACTTCTTTCGCTATGCCTTCTTCCTCCAGCTTTTTGGCGATCAGCCCGGCGGTGAAGGGGGTGGCATACAGCGGCACGCCCAGATCCTGCGCCAGATAGGGTATCGCGCCGATATGGTCCTCATGCCCATGGGTGAGGACGATGCCGAGCAGATCCTTGGCACGGTCTTCGATGAAAGACAGATCGGGCAGCACCAGATCGACGCCGGGATAGGAGGGATCGGCAAAGGTCATGCCCAGATCGACCATCACCCATTTGCCGTTGCAGCCATAGAGGTTGACGTTCATGCCAATCTCACCCGACCCGCCCAAAGGCAGGAAAATCAGTTCATTACCAGGTTTCATTCAGTTCGTTTCTTTTCAATCAGTTCGCCCGTTAAGGGCATGGATGCGGATTAGCCCGCGAATGGTAAGATCGCCATCGACATGATCGATGGCGGCAGTGTGACGGGTGAACAGGGTGGCCAACCCGCCCGTCGCGATGACGGTGACAGCACCGCCGATTTCGGCCTTGATACGTGTGACCAACCCTTCGATCAGCCCGATATAGCCCCAGAACACGCCCGATTGCATGGCATGGATGGTATTTTTGCCGATCACGCCACGTTCGCCGCCAGGCGGTTCAACGGCGATGCGCGGCAATTTTGCGGCCGCTTCATACAGCGCGTTCATGCTGAGGTTGATCCCCGGCGCAATGACACCGCCCTGATAGGCACCATCACCTGATACCACATCAAATGTAGTAGCGGTGCCAAAATCGACAATGATCAAATTGCCGCAATGCGCGGCATGGCCGGCAACGGCATTGACCAGCCGATCGGCGCCGACTTCTGCGGGGTTGGGCATATCGATCCTCAGCCCTATTTTTATCTCGCCAACAGCGACCACCAGTGCTTCGACATGGAAATATTTGCGCACCAGCCGCTGCAGGTTGAACAGGCTCGGCGGCACCACGGTCGCTATGATGGCGGCATCGACCACGGCACGGTCGACACCTTCCATCTGCATCAGCTGGTGCAGCCAGACGGCATATTCATCGGCCGTGCGTTCCGCGTTGGTTGATATCCGCCAGCGCCATTTTATTGTGTCACCATCGCAGATGGCAAAGACGATGTTGGTATTCCCAACGTCGATGGCAAGCAGCATCAGCGCCTCCGATCAGTCAGCGGTGCATAGCGCCACAGGGTCACAGCGCAAACACCTCGCCGGCATGAATGGCGCGCAGCCGGCCGTCCGCCTGGCGCAGCGACAGCGCGCCGTCTTCTGCCAGGTTCTCGAACACGCCTTCCAGCGTTGTATCGCCCAACCGCGCAATGATCCCCTGGCCAAGGCCGGCGGCATGGGCCAGCCAGCGGCTGCGAATGGGGCCAAAACCTTCCCGCTCCCAAACCGCCCGCAACGCTGCAAAGGAAATTGCCAGCGCCGTCTGCAGTACTGCCGCTGCCGGAACAGGCAGCCCGGCGGCGGCAAGTGAAATGGCCGGCCGCTCGCTGGCGGCGGGGTGGCTGGCAATATTCATGCCAACGCCGATAACCAGCGCCGCGCCGGCACGTTCGAGGAGAATGCCCGAGACTTTCAAACCATCAAGCAGCAGGTCATTGGGCCATTTGAGGCACAGGCGGTCGCCGATTTCCACAGGTGCCAGAACGGCGACCAGCGCCTCGCGCAATGCCAGCGCCATCACGAACGACAATTGCTGGACCGGCCCCGCCGCCATGACCAGCACCGATGCCATCAAATTACCGGCACCATCGCTCCAGCCGCGACCGCGGCGGCCGCGCCCGGCGGTCTGGCGGTCGGCCAGCAGCCAATGCCCGTCGGGAAACTCGTCAACCCGTTCCAGCAGCCAGTCATTGGTTGATCCCACCTCGGCAAGGTGGGTGGTGGCCGGCATCAGCCGCCAGCCAGGAACAGCACCGCCGCCGCGCGGCCCGCGGCCGCCACGAGCGGCGTCATCACCAACATGCCAAGCGGCGAGCAGAACAGCGCGGCGCCGGCGATCATGGCGCCATTGGTGCGGCCCCCATCGCTGGTCACGACCACGTCGGGATCATCGAAGAACATCACCTTGATGATGCGCAGATAGTAAAAAGCCGCAATCACCGACGCGATGAAGCCGATAACGGCAAGCGGCAAAAACCCGGCAGCAATCGCTGCCTGGAACACCGCAAATTTTGGCCAGAAACCCAGCAAGGGCGGAATGCCGGCCAGGCTGAGCATGAAAATCAGCAGCCCCCAGGCCAGCGCCGGGCGGGTTTTCGACAGGCCCGACAGGTCGCTGATCAATTCAACCGGCGCCCCATCGGCCCGGCGCAACTGCAAAACAACGAGGAAACTTCCGAGCGTCATCGTCACATAGACGCTGATGTAAAACAGCAGCGCCTCGATCCCCTGCGGGCTGGCGGCCGCGAGCCCGACCAGCGCAAAACCGATATTGGCAATCGACGAATAAGCCAGCAGCCGTTTGACTCTGGTCTGCCCGATGGCACCGGTTGCGCCGAGCAGCATCGAAGCGAGGCTGAGAAAAACAATGATCTGCTGCCAATCGACCGACATCGGCCCAAAACCCTGCACCAGCACCCGCACCATCAGACCCAAAGCCGCAGCCTTTGGCGCGGCCGAGAAAAACGCCGCCACAGGCGTGGGCGCGCCGTCATAGACATCGGGCACCCACATGTGAAAAGGCACCGCCGAAATCTTGAAAGCCAGCCCCGACAGGATGAAAACCAGCCCGATCAAGGCCCCAAGCGAGCGTTCCTGCTGGCCGGCCAGCACATCGCGAATGCCGGCAAAACCAGTCGTGCCGGTAAAGCCATAGACCAACGTGATACCATAAAGCAGGATTCCAGAGGCCAGCGCCCCGAGCACAAAATATTTGAGGCCCGCCTCGGCCGAACGCGATTCACCGCGATGGAAAGCCGCCAGCACATAAGACGCAAGGCTGGTCAGTTCGAGCCCGATATAAAGCGACAGCATGTCATCGGCCGAGACCATCATGCACATGCCAAGCGTCGCCAGCATCAGCAGCACCGGATATTCAAAGCGCCCGGTTTTGACGTCCTTCAAATAGGGCAGCGCTAGCAGCATCGATGCAGCGGCGGCTATCAGAATGATGATTTTCAAATAACCTGAAAACGCATCTGCGACATACAGCCCGTCAAAACCGCGTTGAATGCCGGCCGGCTGGTCGAGCAATGCAAAACCGGCGATGGCAAGGATCAGCACGCTGACATAGGTCAGCCAGCGCAGCGCCCGGTCACCCCCGCCAAAAGTGCCAAGCATCAGCGTCAGCAATACGCCCGCCGTCAGCACCGCCTCAGGTGCCGCGATCTGGATGGAAATCAGTGTCGGGTGCATCAACGTTGTGCCTCTGCAGCAGCGGCAGGGCTGGCTAGCGCGGGCAATGCCGGCGACAGCGTCATGTCGGTTGGCAGCGTCGCCAGCGCCCTTCCATCCAACCGCGCGACGATCGTGGCGATGGCCGGCCGCATCGGCGCCTGGAATGTCTTGGGATAGATGCCCATCCACAGCACCGCGGCAGCAATTGGCGCCAGGATAGCGATTTCACGCCAATCGAGATCGGGCATGGCGCGGGTATCATCCCCTGCAGCAGCGCCAAAGGCGATCCGGCGATACATCCACAGCATATACGCCGCGCCTAAAATAATGCCCGTCGTCATGATCAGCGTCGCCCATGTCGAGGTCTGATAAAGGCCGATCAGCACCAGAAATTCAGCGACAAAACCGCTGGTGGCGGGCAGGCCGACCGAGGCCATGGTGAAAAACAGCAGCAGCAACGCATAGCGCGGCATCGTATCGGCAAGGCCGCCGTAACGCGCAATCTCACGGCTGTGCAGGCGATCATAAACGATGCCGACACACAGGAACAACGCCCCCGAGACCAGCCCATGCGACAGCATCATCACAAGGCTGCCCTCGATCCCTTGCGTGTTCAAGGCAAACAGCCCGGCGGTGACAAAGGCCATGTGCGCGACCGATGAATAGGCGATCAGTTTTTTCATGTCATTCTGCACCAGCGCGACAAGGCTGGTATAGACGACTGCCACCATCGACAGGCCAAAAACCAGCCAGATCAGCTGCGCCGAGGCATCGGGGAACATCGGCAGTGAAAAGCGCACAAAGCCATAGCCGCCAAGTTTCAACAGCACGCCGGCAAGGATGACCGAGCCCGCCGTCGGCGCCTCGACATGCGCATCGGGCAACCAGGTGTGCACCGGCCACATCGGCATCTTGACCGCGAATGACGCAAAAAAAGCCAGAAACAGCCAGATCTGGGCGTGGACGTCGAAATCATGGGTCGACAGCACGCCGATATCCGTCGACCCCGCCTCGCCGACCATATAGATCATCGCGACCAGCATCAGCACCGAGCCAAGCAGCGTATAAAGGAAGAATTTATACGAGGCGTAAATCCGCCGTGCCCCGCCCCAGATGCCGATGATGAGGAACATCGGGATCAGCCCGGCTTCGAAAAACACATAGAAAAGAAAGATGTCGCGCGCCGCAAAGGTGCCGATCATCAGCGATTCCATGACAAGGAAGGCCGCCATATAATCGGGCACGCGTTTCTCAACGCTTTGCCAGGAGGCAAGGATGCACAGCGGCATCAGGAACACGCTGAGCAGGATCAGCATCAGCGCGATGCCATCGATGCCCAGATGCCAATCGAGATAAGGCGCAAACAGCGGCAGTTTTTCAACGAACTGAAAGGCCGGCCCCGCGACATCAAAGCCCTGCCAGAGCAGCAGCCCGAGCACAAACTCAATTAGCGTTATGACCAGCGCCACCAGCCGCGCGCGCGGGGCATCGACGCCGGGCAGCACGACCAGCGCCAGCGCTGCAAATACCGGCAGCAGGATCATGATCGACAGGATCGGCATCAGCGACCGGCCAGACCAAAGCCGGGGAAGAACCAGGCCGCCGCCGCCGCCAGACCGATCAGCATGACAAGGGCATAGGATGTGACAAACCCCGATTGGAAACGACCTGCCAGCCGCGCGCCGCCGGCCACCGCCGCCGCCGCACCATCGGGGCCGAAACGATCGATGGTCTGCTGGTCGCCGCGCACCCAGAACCAGCGCCCGATGGCAAAGGCCGGCCGCACGAAAATGGCATCATACAGCTCATCGAAATACCATTTATGGGTCAAAAAGGCGTAGAGCGTCGGCAGTGCAGCCGCGAGCTTTGCCGGCAGTGCGGGCGCGCGCAGATAGGCATACCAGGCCCCCAGCAGGCCTGCGAAAAACGCGACGGCCGGCGCCCAGACGACCCAGAGCGGCACTTCGTGCATGGCATGGGCAAGATGTTCGCGAAAGGCGATGCTGCCGCGCCAGAACTGCGCGCCAGCCTCTACCCCTACGAAATCTTCGTGCCAGACCCAGCCGGCCAGCAACGCGCCGGTGCCAAGCAACAGCAGCGGGATCAGCATCGATGCCAGGCTTTCATGCGGATGATAGCCGCCATCGCCGCTGGCAGGGCCGTGCGTGGCTGCATGGGCATCGCCATGGCTGTCGGCGTGCAGGGCATGCTGTATATGTTCAGACCCCGCCCAGCGCGGGCTGCCAAAAAAGGTCAGGAAGACCAGTCGCCAGGAATAGAAACTGGTCAGCAGCGCAACGAACGCCCCGACAAAAAACGCCAATTGGCCATGCGACGTACCGCTGGCAAAGGCAGCCTCCAGAATCGCATCCTTGGAGTAATAGCCGGCCGTAAAGAAAAACCCGGTCAGCGCGAGGGTACCAACCGTCATCAGCCAGAAGGTGACCGGGATATGTTTGCGCAGCCCGCCATAGAAACGCATGTCCTGTTCATGGTGCATGGCATGAATGACCGATCCAGCGCCCAGAAACAGCAGAGCCTTGAAAAAGGCATGGGTGAACAAATGAAACATCGCCGCGCCGTAAGCCCCTGAGCCGGCGGCAAAAAACATATAACCAAGCTGCGAACAGGTCGAATAGGCGATGACGCGCTTGATATCGGTTTGCACCAAAGCGACGCTGGCCGCAAACAGCGCCGTTGCCGCGCCGACATAGGTGACGACTGCCTGCGCCGTGATGCTGGCTTCAAACATCGGCGACAGGCGGCAGACCATGAAAACACCGGCGGTGACCATTGTGGCGGCATGGATCAGCGCCGATACGGGCGTTGGCCCCTCCATCGCATCGGGCAGCCAGGTGTGGAGGCCCAATTGCGCCGATTTGCCCATCGCGCCGACAAACAGCAACAGGCAGAGGGTCGTCATCACATCGACGCGGGCGCCCAGAAACGAAAATGTCGCTCCCGCCTGCCCCGGCACGGCAGCGAGGATGGCATCGATGGAGACAGTGCCAAAGACCAGGAACGTCGCAAAAATGCCGAGCGAAAAACCGAAATCGCCAACCCGGTTGACCACGAACGCCTTGATCGCCGCGGCGTTGGCGCTCGGTTTGTGATACCAGAAACCGATCAGCAGATAGGACGCCAGCCCCACCCCTTCCCAGCCAAAGAACATCTGGACAAGGTTGTCGGCCGTCACCAGCATCAGCATCGTAAAGGTGAATAGCGACAGATAGGCAAAGAACCGCGACTGTGACGGATCTTCCGCCATATAGCCCCAGCTATATAGATGGACGAGCGCCGAAACCGAGGTGACGACGACGAGCATCACGGCGGTCAACGCATCGACCTTCAGCGCCCAATGCAGGTTCAAATCACCCGATTGAATCCAGTCGAGTAGTGGAACTGTATAGGGCGCCGCCCCCGACAGCCAGAATTGCGTGAAAATGACCCAGGCCAGCGCCGCCGACAGGAACAGCCCGGCCGTTGTGATGATCTTGGCCGGCACCTGCCCGATGGCGCGGCCACCAAGTCCGGCGACCAGTGCCGTGATGATCGGCAGGAAAACGAGCAGCTGGATCACCGCTTCAGCCCTTCATCATGTCGGGGCTGTCAACCGCGATGGTGCCGCGATTGCGGAAATAGATGACGAGGATGGCAAGGCCGATCGCAGCCTCGCCAGCCGCCACGGTCAGCACGAACATCGCAAAGATCTGGCCATGAATCTGATGCAGGAACGCCGAAAAAGCGATGAAATTGATGTTGACCGCCAGCAGCATCAATTCGATCGACATCAGGATGATGATGACGTTCTTGCGGTTAAGGAAAATCCCCAGCACCCCGAGCATGAACAGCGACGCCGAAACGGCGAGGTAATGCGACAGGCCGATCACAGATCGACCCCCTGGCCGATGGCGGGCCGCGTCGCGTGCGTCGCCGTGGCCGGCGTCCGCGCCACCTGCACGGCGATATTCTGGCGCTTCACGCCCTCGCGGCGGCGATAGGTGAGGACGATGGCGCCGATCATCGAGGTCAACAGGATGAGCCCTGACGCCTGAAAGACAAACAGATAGCGCGTGTACAATTGCGACCCGAGCCATTGCGTATTGGTCATGCCGGGCGGCGGTGCGCCAACGCTGGCATAGACGGCGACGCCTGCGCCGGGTGTCCAGTTACCGACGGCGAACAGGATTTCGGCCAGGATGATGCCGGCGACCAGCGCGCCGAGCGGCAGATTTTTGGCAAAGCCCTGACGCAAAACCGCAAAATCGATATCGAGCATCATCACGACAAACAGGAACAGCACCGCGACGGCACCGACATAGACAATCAACAGGATCATCGCGAGGAATTCGGCCCCGAGCAGCACGAACAGCCCGGCCGCGTTGAAAAAGCAGACGATAAGCCAGAGCACGGCATGGACCGGATTTTTGGTGGTGATGACCAGCATGGCAGCGGCCAGCAAGACGCCTGCGAACAGGTAAAAGGCAAGGATGGCAATGGTCACGACAGGGTTTCCGTCACGCCGGGCATGCGCTGACCGACCTTTGTCCCGGTCAAAAGACATACAGCCCGATCGCGGGCCCGGACCGGTTTAACGGCCGTGGAACGCGCGTTGGCTAACGCCACTTTGCATCCGCCGCAAGGTTGGCAGCGATGCTGCGTTCCCATTTGTCGCCATTGGCTATCAGCTTGGCCTTGTCGTAGATCAGTTCCTCGCGGGTTTCGGTCGCAAATTCAAAATTCGGGCCTTCAACGATCGCATCGACAGGGCAGGCTTCCTCACACAGTCCGCAATAAATGCATTTCGTCATGTCGATGTCATAGCGGGTGGTGCGGCGCGACCCGTCTTCGCGCGGTTCCGCCTCGATGGTGATGGCCTGCGCCGGGCAAATCGCCTCGCACAATTTGCAGGCGATGCAGCGTTCTTCGCCATTGGGGTAACGGCGCAGTGCGTGTTCGCCCCGAAAACGCGGGGATAGCGGCCCCTTTTCAAAGGGATAGTTGAGTGTAACCTTGGGCCTGAAGAAATATTTCAGCGTCAGGCCAAGCCCGTTGATGAATTCGAGCAGCAACAGCGATTTGGCGGCGCGAAACACGGCGGTCATAGCGGCAAGCTCCCGGGGGCGGCGGCAAATTTGTCCGTAAAGAACATCAGCCAGCCGGATACGACGACGACCCAGAACAGCGACAGCGGCAGGAAAACTTTCCAGCCGAGCCGCATCAACTGGTCATAACGGTAACGCGGCACCGCTGCCTTCACCCAGGCGAAACAGAAAAACAGCACCGCCATCTTCCCCAGCATCCAGAAAAAACCCGGGATATAATAAAGCGGCGCCCAATCGAGCGGCGGCAGCCAGCCGCCCAGAAACAACACCGGGATCAGCGCGCACATGAACAGGATGTTGGCATATTCGCCAAGGAAAAACAGCGCGAAAGCCATCGATGTATATTCAACCTGTTAGCCGGCGACGAGTTCGCTTTCCGCTTCTGGCAGATCGAACGGCGGCCGGTTGGTTTCAGCGAGCGCGGTGATGAAAAACATGATGCCCATCGGAAACAGCAATGGATTGAAGATATTGCCGCTGAAAATACCGAACACATTGCCCTTTTGCGCCATGACGATGTCGCTGAGATTAAGGCTTTGCGCATACAGCATCACGGCGACAAGGATGAAGCCCATCGAGACTTCATAGCTGACCATCTGCGCCGCCGATCGCAGCCCGCCCAGAAACGGATATTTGGACTTGGACGCCCAGCCCGACATGATGATGCCATAAACGCCCATCGATGAAATGGCGAAAACATAGAGCAAGCCAACGTTCAGATCGGCGAGCACCAGCCCCGCATCGAACGGCATCACCGCCCAGATCGCCAGCGCCAGCACAAAGGAAATCATCGGCGCAATCAGGAACACCGCAGTCGATGCGCCCGATGGCACGATGGTTTCCTTCAAAAACAGCTTGGCCGCATCGGCAAAGGTTTGCAGCAACCCGAATGGCCCAACGACATTGGGGCCGCGCCGCAACTGCATCGCCGCCCAGATCTTGCGGTCGGCATAGACCGCCATGGCAACGCCAACCATGACCGGCAGCGTAATGGCGAGAACCAGGACAAGATTGGCCGCGAACCAGCCAAAACCTTCGCCGAGATAGGATTGGAACCAGCCGGTAAAGCTCATTCCGCCGCCTCCAGCCGCGGCGCGACGATCTGCGCGACGCATTCGGCCATCGTCTCACTGGCCCGGGCGATCGGGTTGGTCAGATAATGATTGTCGATGGCGCGGGCCAGCGGGCCTGACAATGCCGGACCAACGCCGGGCAAGGACAGCATCGCAACCGGCGCTTCGCCACCGCCAAGATGCGGCCATTGGGCCGCAATCCGCCCGCGCAAGGCCGGCAGGTCATCATAGGCCAGCGGCGCGCCGAGTACCGCCGACAAGGCCCGAAAAATCGTCCAATCCTCCCGCGCATCGCCGGGCGGGAACACAGCCCGCAACGATCGCTGCACCCGGCCTTCCATATTCACATAGCTGCCGGGCTTTTCGGTATAGGCTGCGGCTGGCAAAATGACATCGGCATGGCGGACGCCGCGATCGCCATGCGTGCCGATATAGACGGTAAAGGCCCCGGCCCCGGCGTCGATTTCGTCGGCGCCAAGCAGGAACAGCGCCTTGACGCTCGCATCGCCCGTGATCGCAGTGACGCCATCGGCAACCAGCCCCAAATCGATACCGCCAACCCGCGCCGCTGCCGTGTGCAGCAAGTTCCAGCCATTCCAGCCATCGCGCACCAGATTATATTTGACCGCCAGCGCCTGTGCGGCTGCAAAAACGCCCTCGGTTTTCAGCGCCCCCATGCCGATGATGATCGCCGGCCGTTCCGCCTTGGCCAACGCGTCAGCGACGTCAGCGGGCAGATCGGCCAGCAACGCCGCATCATCGCCAAGCCATCGGACAGGATAGGTCAGGTCATGTGTCGGCCCGATGCCAAAGACCTGCGATTGCCGCCGCACGGCCTTTTTGCGCAGGCGAACATTGAGCAGCGGCGCCTCAGCCCGGGGATCGGCGCCGACAAGCAGCACGACATCCGCCATTTCGATGCCGGCCAGCCCGGAATTGAACAGATAATCGCCGCGCTTTGCCGTTTCAAACACCGCGCCATCCTGCCGGCATTCGATGCGCGTTGAACCCAGCGTCGCCAGCAAATCCTGCAGCGCGACCATGTCCTCAACCGCGGCAAGATCGCCGACGATACCGGCGATGGCGCTGCCCGGCAGGCCGGCAAGCCCCGCCTTTATCGCGGCGAAGGCGTCGCTCCAGCTGGCCTTTTGCAACTTGCCATCGACGCGCACCCAGGGCGTATCGAGCCGGCGTTCGCCCAACCCGTCATGGGCAAAGCGGGCCTTGTCGCCCAGCCATTCCTCATTGATGTCATCGTTGATGCGCGGCGTGATCCGCAGCACGGCGGGGCCGCGACTGCCGATGACGATATTGCTGCCGAGCGCATCCATGACGTCCACGCCGTCGGTTTTCTTCAATTCCCAGGGCCGCGCCTGAAACGCATAGGGCTTGGAGGTCAGGGCGCCGACCGGGCACAAATCAATGACATTGCCCGAAACTTCGCTGGTCACCGCCTTTTCGAGATAGGAGGTGATCTGCATATTCTCACCCCGGCCAATGGCGCCGATTTCCTCGACGCCGGCAACTTCCTCGGCAAAACGCACGCAGCGGGTGCAATGGATGCAGCGCGTCATGATCGTCTTGATCAGCGGCCCCATGAATTTCTCGGTAACGGCCCGCTTGTTTTCCTTATAACGCGAAAAACCTTTGCCATAGGCGATCGACTGATCCTGCAAATCGCATTCGCCGCCCTGGTCACAGATCGGGCAATCGAGCGGGTGGTTGATGAGCAGAAACTCCATCACCCCCTCACGCGCCTTTTTGACCTTGGGGGTCGTTGTGAACACGACCTGGCCGTCGGCGGCGGGCATTGCGCAACTGGCAATGGGCTTTGGCGCCTTTTCCATCTCGACCAGGCACATGCGGCAATTGCCGGCGATGCTCAGTCGTTCGTGATAACAAAAGCGCGGGATCTCGACGCCGGCGGCTTCGCAGGCCTGCAAAACGGTGGCGCCGGCGGGCACATCGACCTCGATGCCATCAACAGTCAGCTTGGGCACGGTTCAGCACGCTCCCGGCAGAGCATGGCCGACACGGGCCGGAATATGCGCGCAATGGCAGCTCGCCATGATCCAATCCAACTGGGTCCGGCGCGGCAAAATCCGCGCGTCGCCGCGGCTATAGCGAGGGGTTGCCTTTATGGGAAGCCAGAGCGGCACCGCCGTCGCTTTTTCGGCAATGAAAAACCCGCCGGATTACTCCGACGGGCGTTCCAGATCAGCGAAAAATTCGCAGGTCAGGCGGCGACCGCCACACGGCGGCGACGCATGGCCGCACCGGTGAGGCCAAAACCGGCGATCAGCAGCGCCCAGCTGGCGGGCTCGGGAACAGCGCCCGACGAGATTTCAGCGATCGAGGCGAAGCCACCGGCATATTGCGCAGAATTAAGCGTGAACGATGTGATAGAGCCGACGCCATCAAGACCGAAATAGGCAAATCTGTCGAAAACGCCGCCACCG
>JBBRIC010000037.1:0-23767 GCA_038221665.1 Sphingomonadales bacterium | reverse complement strand
ATCGCCCATGAACTGACCCATACCATCCAGCAAAGCGCCGTGATCCAGCGCGCCGCCGCCGATGTGCCGGCGATCAGCCAGCGCACCGGGGCAGAGGCCAGCCGGCTTGGCGTTTCCGATGCGCTGGGCTATTTTGCCGATGCTGCCAACGCCATTCCCGGCTATCGGATGTTCACCATTTTGATCGGCGTCAACCCGATCAACATGAGCGCGGTCGAAGCCAGCGCCGCCAACATCCTGCGCGCCATCGTCGAATTCCTGCCCGGCGGCCTTGTCATCACAAGGGTGCTCGATTCCTACGGTATTTTCGACCGCGTTGGCAGCTGGATCGAAGGCCAGCTGAAATCCCTTGGCATCACGGCGGCCGTCATCCGGGCCGCCGTCGACGCCTTTCTCCACAGCCTGTCCTTGGGCGACATATTTGCCCTGGGATCGCTCTGGGACCGGGCAAAATCGATCTTCACAACGCCTGTTACCCGCATCATCGCCTTCGCGCGGACGTTATTCTCAGAAATCCTGCGGTTCGTGCGCGAGGCGGTACTGCAACCCCTGGCGGCGCTGGCGGAAGGCACCGCCGGCTATGGCCTGCTGAAAGCCGTCATCGGCTTTGACCCCGTCACCGGCGCATCGGTGCCGCGCACGGCCGAAACCATCATCGGCGGCTTCATGGCCATGATCGGCCAGCAGGAACTGTGGGAAAACATCAAGCGGGCCAATGCCATTTCGCGCGCCTGGGACTGGTTCCAGGGTGCGCTCGGCGGCCTGATGGGGCTGGTGAGCAGCATTCCCGACCGCTTCATGACGGCGTTGCGCGGCCTTGAAATCATGGATTTCGTGGTGCTGCCCAGCGCCTTTCTAAAACTGGCGCGGGTGTTTGGCGGGTTCGTTGCCGATTTTGGCAGCTGGGCGCTGGGCACGGTGCTCGACCTTTTGCGGATCATTGTCGAGGTCGTGGCACCGGGCGTCATGCCCTATCTCAGAAAAGCCGCCGGCGCTTTCAACACCATCATTGCCAATCCCGTGCGCTTTGTACAAACGCTGGTGCGCGCCGCCATCCAGGGCCTGCGCGGTTTTGCCAGCCATTTCCTCGATCATTTGCGCGCCTCGCTGATCGGTTGGCTGACCGGCAGCATGGCCGGCACCGGCGTCTATATCCCGCAAGTTTTCAACCTGCGCGAAATCCTCAAATTCGGCCTGTCGGTGCTTGGGCTGACCTGGGCCAATATCCGCGCCAAACTGGTGCGGGCAACCAATGAAACCGTCGTCGCCGGCCTTGAATCAGGCTTTGACATCGTTCGCACGCTCGTCAGCGAAGGGCCGGCGGCGGCCTGGGCCAAGATCGTTGAATCGCTGTCGAACCTGCGCGACATGGTCATCGAACAGGTCATGGCCTTTGTCCAAAGTCGTATCGTCGAGGCAGCAATGACCCGGCTGCTGTCGATGCTCAGCCCGGCCGGCGCCCTGATCCAGGCGGTCATCGCCATCTATAATACCGTCATGTTCTTTGTCGAACGGCTGCGCCAGATCGCGCAGGTCGCCGCCAGCTTCATCGACGCCATCGCAACCATTGCGTCCGGCAATATCGGCCCGGCGGCGGCGCGCGTCGAACAAGTCATGGCCGGGATGCTGACGTTGGTCATCAGCTTCCTTGCCCGTATCGCAGGGCTGGGCCGTGTCAGCGACGCGGTCAAGAATGTCATCGATCGCATCCGCGCGCCGATCGACCGGGCGCTCGACAGGGTGGTCGAATGGATCGTCAGCCAGGCGCGGCGGCTGGGACGCTTTGTGGCGCAAGCCGGCGTCCCGCATGACCCGAATGAGCGGCTGCGGCTGGCGGAGCAGGCGAGCATCGCCGCCACCAGAGTGCTTGCCGGCCGGGCTATAACACTGCCGCTTTTGACGCCGTTGCTGTCTGGTGTTCGCGTGCGTTACGGACTGACGGCTATAGCGCCGTTTCAGGAAGGCGAACGCTGGAAGGTCAGACTGTCAATCAACCCATGGCGGGTCGCCGATCTTAATCTGACTCCCGCGACCCGCGCCGATGCGGGTTTGATCAGGAACGCCTTCCGGACCCGGCTCTTCACCCGGGCTGAAGTCGATGCCCTTTTGGGTGTTTCTGCCTCGACATCGATGGTTCGTATCAATGCGCTTTACAATAAACGGGTTTTGTTTGTGCTGTCATCGGCATTGACCGATGTCGGAACACAATATTCGTTCGACGAGAACAAATCAGGGCAACGCGCCACCAATCCGAACAATCGTGCCACTTACGGCTATGGCAGCAATCCGGACAAGCGGTTACCCGCTGGAATTACTATATTGAACAAGGGTTTGCGGCTTGATAGCCCGGCCCCGATCTTGCGCAACGACGTCGATTATCACGAGACAAAGGCGCGGTACGACAGTTGGCGGGGGCGAACCAACTTCCGTTTTGCTGTTGCTATTCTTGGGCATAAGGACCCTGGCGCATCAGGACATTGGAATCGCGACGGGCATAGACAGACCCGTGCCGAAAATAATGCCTGGAATCAACGCCCTTCCAATTATGAGGGGCCGGAGCATCAAGCCGAATCGAGTGCTTCCGGTGCTGCCTCGGAACGCTATGAAGTGCCGTCGAAGTCCCGTGGCAGTCATCGAAGCTGGTGGTAACAAAGGATAGGCAAAATGGCCGGTGCAGCGGACGTTTCAAAGCTTTGGGAAGAAATAGTAGTTCTGTTGCAGAAGCTTGCGCCAAAGCGTGCCAGCGAATTGCGTCCCGGCGCGTCACCGCAGGCGCTGGACCAGATCGAGAAGCGGCTCGGCCAGCCACTGCCCGACGACTATCGCGCGTCGCTGGCAATCCATGACGGCAATGCGTCGCTGAGTGAATTCACCTATCTTGGCGTCGACGCGGCTGGTGAAATCCGGGATGCCATGAACGAGGAAGCATCTCTGGGATCGTTCGAGGGCTTGAAGATTGATGCCCCTGAGGCGGACACCTTGAAACCGTTGTGGTGGCACCAGGGGCTTGTTCCCTTTGCCCAAGACAGTGGCGGCGCGCTGCTGTGTGTTGATCTTGATCCCGGTCCAAACGGCAAAAAAGGCCAGGTGGTTCTATTTGAACGAGGTTTGGGCCCGGCACCAACCGCGTTTCAAGGCTTTGCCGACTGGCTCGCGCATTATCGCGATGCCTTGCAGGCTGGCCGCTTCAAAAAAAGCGCAGGCGGCTATCTGCGCGATGTTGGCAGCTGATCGGTTTCAGTTCGACCGGCTCTCGCTATTTGGCGGCGACCGGGGGGTTGCTGCGCAGTTCATCAAGGCCGCGCACGGTGACATCGGCCCAACGCTGGAAGGCGCGGCCGAAATCGGAACGAATGGTGACGCAGTTGCGGCTGAGCATCAGCGTGCCATTGTCGCCGATGTTGCGGCTGTCGATGGCGCGGCCGAGCGGGGCATTGGTCCGTGAATCGCGCAATTCGAGCACCTTCGTCGCCTGCCCGGCCTGCCGCGCAAAGGTCTGGTTTCGGCCAGCGATCCTGAGGTCGGGCGCGGTGACCCGGATGTTGACCACAAAAGCGCTGATGCGCAGCACATCCATGCCCGGCGCCGTGACGATCTTGTAACCGGCGCGAGTCAATGTCTGATTGAATGTCTCGTCAAATCCGCTGCGCGCTCAACGCCTTGTTGCGAACCGGATCGCCGATGGCATCGGCAAAGCCGGTCACGTCAACGCCCCGGCCACGCGGCGTCAGCGCCTTGGCGGCCAGATCAAGCAATCCAGCGCGACCATCCGCCGCGATGGCAGTGCTGCCGCTGGCAAACAACATATTGGTTTCCGCGACGATTTCGGCATTGCCGAGGCGGTCGTGCCGCTCCCGATTGGCCGAGATGCCGTTCGGGCCAACCACGCCACGCAGTTCCACGGCCGGATCAATCAAAATGATCGATTCGACTCCATGAATTTCTGGAATTTCGGAGCGATAGGCAATAGGCCAGAGCTGCTCTATTAACCCGGATTGCGATCGATGGTCCGGCTGGTAAAGCCGTTCAACGCTGTCAGCGCCAGCTTCAGAGCCTTTGACAGCGCAAATGTGAAGGACGTCCGATGAAATACCTGCACACCATGATCCGTGTTTCCGACCTCGCGGCGAGCTTGCAGTTTTTCAACCTGCTCGGCCTTGCTGAACTGCGCCGCTACGATAATGCCGCCGGGCGCTTCAGCCTGATCTTTCTGGCGGCCCCGGGCGATGACAGCGCCCAGGTCGAACTGACGCATAACTGGGACGAAAGTGGCTATGCCGGCGGCCGCAATTTTGGCCATCTCGCCTATGCGGTTGATGATATTCATGCAGCCTGCCAGCGCTTGCTGGATGGCGGTGTCACCATCAACCGGCCACCGCGCGACGGGCATATGGCCTTTGTGCGGTCACCCGATGGCATTTCGGTCGAATTGCTGCAGGCCGGCGCCGCCCTGACGCCCGTCGAACCATGGCTGTCGATGCCCAACACAGGCGTCTGGTAATGCTCGAAATCGTCCGCATCCCGGTGCTGACCGACAATTACGTCTGGCTGGCCCATGATCCGTCAAGCAACACCAGCGCCGTCATCGACCCTGCTGTCGCCGATCCGGTACTGGCGGCGGCAAATGAGCGGGGCTGGCATATCGACCAGATCCTCAATACCCATTGGCACCCCGACCATGTTGGCGGCAACGCCGGCATTGTCGCTGCCACAGGCGCGGTCGTGACCGGGCCGCGGGCCGAGGCGGATCGCATCCCGCACATCACCCATAGGGTCGCGGAAGGCGATATGGTCGCCATTGGCAGCGCCCGCGCGCGAGTACTGGATGTGCCGGCCCATACCGCTGGTCATATCGCCTATGCCTTTGACGATGCCGGCGTGTTGTTTCCCGGCGATACGATCTTTGCCATGGGCTGCGGCCGATTGTTCGAAGGCACTGCCGACCAGATGCTGACAGCGCTGGGCAAATTCATGCGAATGCCGGCAACCACGCGAGTTTATTGCGCCCATGAATATACCGCAGCCAATGCCCGCTTTGCCATGACCGTCGAACCGGACAATGCAGCGCTGCAACAACGGGTTGCAGCCATCGTCGCGATGCGCGCCCGGGGGGAGGCAACGGTGCCGTTCACGCTGGGCGAGGAGGCCGCGACCAACCCCTTTGTCCGCGCCCGAAATGTTGCCGAACTCGCCGCGCGGCGACAGGCGAAAGACGCGTTCCGCGGTTGACGCCGCAATCGCGGCTTGGCGCTGCCCGATGGTTAAACTATTGATGGTAGCTGGCCAGGGGAGGCGGCCTGATCGGCATGCCGGATATTTTCATCTCATATGCCCGCGCCAATGAGGCTGAAGCCCGGCTGGTGACAAATGCCTTGCGCGCCTTGGGGCATGATGTCTGGCGCGATGACCAGCTTCCCGTCCACCGCGCCTATGGCCAGGTCATCGAGGAACGGCTGAATGCGTCGCGGGCCGTGGTCGTGCTCTGGTCAGCCGAGGCAGCGCGTTCGGAATGGGTGCGATCAGAGGCCAACCGCGGCCGGGAGGAGCGCAAGCTGGTCCAGTTATCGCTTGATGGCGCGCCGCTGCCGATGCCCTTTGATCAGTTCCAATGCGCCGACATGCGCGGCTGGGCCGGCAACAGCAGTGCCAGCGGCTGGCAAAAGGTGCTGGAAAGCGTTGCCGCGCTGCTGCAATCGGCGCCATCGCCAAAGCCGGCGACGGACGCCCGGATCGACCTGCCCTCGATCGATATACCGGATCAGGGCCGGGCCCGGGTGCGGACACAGCCGCCGATGCCGCCACGGCTGGCCATGGCCCCGGGGCAGGGATTTTTTGGCCGGACCGCCGAACGCGCGATCCTCGATGAAGCCTTGGCCAGCGCCAGCGCCGGGCAAGGCCGCGTCGTGCTGCTGGGCGGCGAACCCGGCATCGGCAAAACCAGGCTGGCAACCGAAGTGGCGCACGCCGCCCATGCAACGGGCGCAACCATCCTGTTCGGTTTTTGCGATGAGGATGTGGCGCTGGCCTATCGACCCTTTGCCGATGCGATTCGGCACTATCTCGCATCGGCGCCGGATGATTTCCTCGACAGGCACATGCGCGTCCATGCTGCGGAACTGACGCGCCTGCTGCCGGAATTGCGGATCCGGTTTGCCGATTTGTCGGAACCGCAACGCGCCGAAGCCGAAACCGAGCGGTTTTTGCTGTTCGAAGCCGTGGTCAGCGTATTGGCCGAAGCCGCTGCGGAAACGCAGATCGTGCTGGTTATCGATGATCTGCAATGGGCCAGCGCTTCGGACCTGTTGTTGCTCAAACATATCGTGCGGGCGGTGGCGACACTGCCGATGCTGATCATCGGCACGTTCAGGGACAGCGACCTTGCCGCAGGCCACCCGCTGACGCCTTTGCTGGCGGATTTGCGACGCGAATCGAGCGTAACCCGCATCGCGCTGACGGGCGTTGACGAGGATGCTGTGCTTGCGCTGGTTTGCGATCGGGCCGGCCATGCGCTGCAGCCCGATGAGGCCGCTGTCGCCAAGGCGCTTTATCGCGACACGGCGGGCAATCCGTTTTTCCTGTCCGAAATGCTGCGCAATTTAGACGAAGCCGGAGTGGCCCATCCAGGGCCGGAGCATTGGCATTACAAGGGCGACGGCTCGGATGGCATGGTGCCGGCCAGCGTCAAGGAAGTGATCGAACGCCGGCTGGCGCGGCTGCTGCCGGCCACTACCAAGCTGCTGGCGGCAGCGGCGGTGATCGGGCGGCAATTTTCCTTGCCATTGCTGGAACGGGTCGTGCTCGATCCCGCCGATCCGACGCTGACTGCCGATGGCCTGCTGGATCATCTCGATGAAGCCATGGCAGCCGGCCTGTTATCGGAATCGCCGGCCGAAGCCGATATGTTCCAGTTCAATCACGCGCTGGTTCGCAACACCTTGTATGAAAGCATCAGCAACGCCCGTCGCCGCCGGATGCATCGCAGAGTTGGTGAGGCGCTGGAGGCCATCCCCACCGACAGCGCGACAAATGTCGATGCACTCGCCTTTCACTGGGCCATCGGCGCCGACCGCGCCGATTCGGCAAAGGCCGTCGGCTATGCGCGGGCGGCAGGGGACAAGGCCGCGGCAAGCCTCGCCTATGAAGGGGCCGCCACCCATTATCAACGCGCGCTGGATGTATTGCCGGCGGGCGATGCGCAGCGGACAGGCTTGCTGCAGGCGCTTGGCCATATGCAGCGTAGCGCCGGCGATCGGCAGTTTCGCACAACGATGGCATTGGTGGCCGATGCTGCGCGGCAGGCCGGCGACGGCAGGCTGCTCGCTGAAGCGGCGCTTGGCAGCGGCCATCCCGGCGGGCTGCAATGGGGTTCCTCGGTCGATGCGCAACTGGTCGAACTTTATGCCGAAGCCCTTGCGATGCTGCCGGCGGGCGAGGACCGTTTCCGCATCAAGTTGATGGGCCAATTGGCAACGGAACTGCGCAGCGGGTCGGAGCGCGAACGGCGCCACCAATTGACCGCCGATGCCTTGGCGATGGCCCGAAACCTTGGCGACCAGCCGACCCTTGCTCGCGCCCTGATGGCGCGCATATTCGCGATCGAAGACCCCAGCATGCAGGCCGAACTGATTGAAATCACGGCGGAACTCGAGGCGCTTGCCGAATCGCTGGGCGATGCCGAACTCGGCTGCCTGTCGGCCAATCAGCGCTTTGCGGCCTTGTTGGCGGCGGGTGATATGGCCGGCGCCGACGCGGCGCTGGAGCGCTGCGATCAGCAGGCTTCCCGGTTGCGCGTGCCCTTTCTGGCGCTGTTTCCGCGCATGTTGCGATTGGTGATCGCCTTGATGCGCGGCGACCCGCACACCGAAAGCGAGGTCATGGCGGTGTTCCAGGCCGGATTAGCCATCGGGTTGCCCCACGCCGCCAATATTTTCAGCGCCCAAATGTTTGAATTGCGCAGCCGCCAGGGCCGGTTGGACGAATTGCTGCCCATGTTGAAACAAAGCGCTGCCTCCCGTCCCGACCTTGTGGCCTTTGATGCGGGGCTGATCCTTGCGCTCTGCCAGACCGGCGACCATGTCGAGGCGCAGCAGCGGCTATCGGCACTGGTCACTGCCGGCATGGTGATCCCGCTCGGCACGATCTGGGCCTCTGCGATCGCCCTGCTCGCAGAAGCGACCGGTGTCTTGCACGACACTGCCGCTGCGGCCTTGCTGTATCCGCTGGTTTTGCCGTTCACGGGGCAACTTGGCATGGCGGTGGGCGTGCGTTGCTATGGTTCGTTTTCGCACCCTGCCGGGATTCTGGCGGCGGTGCTGGGTGACTGGGAAGCGGCTGAAAATTTCTTCGAGGCGGCCTTGTCGAGCCATTGCGCAATCGATGCGACGGTGCTGTGTGTTTCGACGCGCCGGGCCTATGCAACGATGCTGCTCGATCGGGACGCGCCGGGCGATCGCGACCGGGCGGCCGCAATGATTGCGGAGGCGCAGCCCGACGCTATGCGCTGCAACATGACAGCCGAAGCTGCAACGCTGTCACAACTGCAACTGCACCTGGCGGACGGCGGCGAGCGTAGCGCGTGATGACATCAGGCAGGATGGCCAGGACGGTGTTGATTTTGGTGCGTGGCAAGAAGCGCGGAAAGTAGCGATGCAGCGCATCGCTGCCCCAAGGTTCTTTGGCTCGCTACGCCGCCATGCGCCAAAGGCAACACCGCCCCGCAGGGGTTGCCTAAAGGGCAATCATGGTGATGCTGCCTGATGTCATCATGCTCTAGCGCGGCGCAGGTATGAGACAGACCGGCGGCACCGTGAAATTGGCCGCATCGATCGGCTGATCGAATTCCTTGTAGAAAAAATAGTCCGCGAGCGCGAGGCTGGTGCCCTGGCTGATCGAGGATTCGGACTGCATGAAGGCGATCGGTCGGCTGCGGCGGCCATCGCTGCCCGGAAATGGCGAATACCAGGCCCAGAGATAGGTGCCCTGCGGATAGTTTCGCGCCGGCGGAAACATCACAGACCAGACAGTCACGACCTGGCCCGGGCCAAGCACCGGGTTGTAGCTGATCGTCGCTTCGATGGTCGCCCTGACCGCCGGAATCGACAGCCAGTCGGGCGGCTCCTGACCAAAGGGAAAATTGTCACCAGAAAGGCAATCTTCGCTGCCATCGCGGTATTTTGAATAAAGAAAGCCCTGGCCGGCGAGCGGCACGGCCGGCATTTTTGCAGGCGAGGCACCGGTCAGCAGCGATTCAGCGACTTCGGTGGGTTTCTGCCCGGCCGGCTGGTGGTTATTATAGGTATAGTGCATTAGCGTTGATTGGGCGCGATCGGTGTAGACCTTGTATTCGGCGTCGGATTTCCAGACAAACAACATCCTGGTCTGCAAGGGATTATACGCTTCGTTGACGGGCGTATCGAGTGACGTCACCCCAAAATTATGGTTCCATTCGAAGAGCTTGAAGTTTTGCGGATTGCCGACGGCCAGACCCTCGATAACAGGGTCCTGCCATTCGGTCGGCATTTCCAACGCGCTGCCAAAGGCCTGAAAGCTGGCAAAATAGGTCAGCGAAAACATCTGCAGAAAGGCAAGCTGCGCCGGATCGCCTTTGGTCGGGCTGGGCGGGCCGTTGCCGAACATCATGCGCAGCGGCGCGCCGCTATGGGCATCGAACCACATCCAGGTGGCATACGCCGGCGCATCGCCAGCGTCGGCGGCCGGAACCGGGATTTTCCACCAGGCCGCCAGGCGGTCGGACATCCAGTTCAGCGGCGAGGCGCCCGGGCTGTTGGCGTTTGCAGCTTGCGTGCCATACCAGTCGCCCGGCAGCGACCAGCCCATGTCGATGTCGGTCCAGGTCTTGCCATTATCCAGCGACAGGTCCGTGCCGGCTCTGGTGATCCGATACCACCAGTTTACACCATCGCAACCGGCGACTCGCACCGAAAACCAGACACCCGGCAGGCAATCGAGCGTTGCAACGCCCATCTGGTAAAACAGCATGTCTGCAGCAGGCACAGCCTTGGTCGGCGGCGCGAAAGGGTGCAGCAGGACGGTGGCCGACCAGGCGATGGGCATCGTCGGCGGCGGTGTCGTTACCGGCGTCAGGGTTGGCAGGGCGGACGGCGGGACCGGATCGATCATTGGATTGACCTTTGCAGTTGCAGCAATGTTTCGACCCGATGTGCGGGGGCTTTCTCGTTTGTGCGCGACAACAGCCTGATGACTTTGGGAGCCGAAGCCCCAACATTCAAATTGTGAGTGGCCATGGCGCGCCTTTTCAGCTGCTGGTGGTCACCGGGATCTCAGGCCCGAAACTGGCACCCAATTGCAATTGCAGGTCATAGGCATATTCAGAAAAACGCCCCGGCGTGTAAACAGTTGCCAGGGGCCATGCCTTCAGCAGCCCCATGGCCATATAGGTTTGCGCAACGAGTTCGGAGCAATAAAAGCTTGTTTGCGGGCCTTCAACGCCAAGGCAGCCAGCCATGTAATTGGCGAACCATTCGGCAAACCCCGGGAACGGCAAACCCTTTGCCTTCGGGATGAAATCCGCAAGGCCCTGTAGCATCGCCGGCGTGCGTTCGACGCTGAGCAATCGGGCCGCGACCGTCGCACCCGCCTCCAGCTTTGGATAGCCAGCAACAAAGGCTTCGAGGGGATCGATGACGACACCATTTTCCGGTTCAAACGATTGCCACAAGGTCAGCCCGTCGCTGCCGCTGCTGCCCGGCGCCCGGATGACCATCCCGACATGCGAAAATTTGCTGTGCGTTATCTCATCGATAATCAGGCTGATCGGCGTCGTGCCGTTGAACAGCATGATGTCGCCTGTCTGCAATTGCGGTGCAAGCTGGTTGAAATCCACGATCAATCCCCCCGAAAGCTGATGCGATTTACGCTATATTCAACCATTCACACGCGTCTGGCAACGTGGCTTTTAAGGATTTGCGAACATTATTGCTGCGCGCTTTTTCAAGGCTTGAGGCCATAACAGTGTAAGCGATAACTGCTTGCCTGTATTCGTCCCGAACAGCGGCATACCAAGCTTTTTACAGAGTAATTCCGTTATTGTTCAACGTGCTGCAAAGCTGGCGGAGAGGGTGGGATTCGAACCCCCGGTGAGCTTACACCCACAACGGTTTTCGAGACCGTCCCATTCGACCACTCTGGCACCTCTCCGGGCAAGCTCCAAGCCGTTAGAAACGGCCGGTCGAAGGGGCGGGGCATAGCGGAGTGATTAGGCACTTGCCAAGCCTTTGATGTCGCATAATCTTAAACTGGCCAAAATTCACCCTATATTGGTTGAACGACAGCTTCAGTCGGCGTCACAGGATCGACAAGATGACACCCAGGGCCACCAATGCGACAGCAGATACGGCAACCCCCGCCACCTTCACGATAGGTGATGTCGTGCGGCACCGGATTTTCCCGTTTCGCGGGGTGATTTTCGATGTCGATCCGGTGTTCAACAATACCGAAGAATGGTGGAACGCGATCCCCGAGGAGGTGCGGCCGCGCAAGGACCAGCCATTTTATCACCTTCTGGCTGAAAATGATGATGCATCCTATGTGGCCTATGTCAGCCAGCAGAATTTGCTCGCGGACCCCGATGGTGACCCGGTGCGCCACCCGGCGATGATCCAGATGTTCGAAGGTTTTGAATCCGGCCGCTACAAGCTGAGACCGGAAATTCGCAATTGATCGCAAATTTAGCGGCATCATGACACCGTCGCAGATCGACCGTTTTTTTGAAATCTTGAGCGCGGCAACGCCAGCGCCAGAAACCGAACTTGCCTATTGCAATGATTATACGCTGCTGGTGGCGGTGGTGCTATCGGCGCAATCGACCGACGTCGGGGTCAACAAGGCGACAAAAGCCCTGTTTGCCGCCGTCGACAATCCCGCAGCGATGCTGGCGCTGGGCGAGGCCGGCCTGAAAGCCCATATCCGCACCATCGGCCTGTTCAATACCAAGGCAAAGCACATCATCGCGCTGTCGGAAATTCTGCTGCGCGACCATGACGGCCGCGTGCCGCAAAGCCGAGACGCTATGGAAGCGCTGCCGGGCGTTGGCCGCAAAACCGCCAATGTGGTTGCCAATGTCGCGTTCGGCGAGGAAACCTGCGCCGTTGACACGCATGTCTTTCGCGTCGCCAATCGAACCGGATTGGCGCCCGGCAAAACTGTTCGTGCTGTTGAAGACGGCATCATGGCACGAACGCCACCGCCTTGGCGCCGCCATGCCCATCACTGGCTGATCCTCCATGGCCGCTATGTCTGCATGGCGCGAAAACCGCGGTGTGGCGCTTGCGCTGTCGCCGAACTGTGCGAATATCCCGACAAGACGACACTTGCCTAAGCGTTTGGCGGCTGGGAAAAAGCCAGGGTTCAGTGGCGGTTAAGCCTGTCTGATGCATAATATTCTCTGTATTAGTAGCTTTGCTTATGCGTTTGATGCGGTGGCGAATTCATGTCGCAAATATTTGTCGATTGATTTTATCAGTCTGGGTAAGAGGGCTCGATCCATGCGCTCCGCTTTGTTGGTCGGTATCATCACGCTGTTGGCAGCACCGGCAATTGTCGTTGCAAAATCAGTGCCGCCGGCCACCGTCATCGGCGGCCCGGTGTCCTGCGTGACCCTGCGAAATGTCAGCAACACCAACGTTCTTGACGATTCCACCATTGATTTTGTCATGCGGGACGGCCGGGTTTTTCGCAACGCTTTGCCCAACAGCTGCCCGCAACTCGGGTTCGAACGCGCGTTTTCCTACCAGACTTCGATAAATCAGCTTTGTTCGGTCGATATCATCACCGTGCTTGTCCAGGCTGGCGGGCTACGCAGTGGCGCGTCGTGCGGGCTTGGCAAGTTCACACCGATTGCCCCGCCGGAACGGCGGCATCGTTAAACCCGGAACGGCGGCATCGTTAGTCCTGTGGATGGCGATTTCTCACCTCCAACCCCTCTGGCGCGGCATCGCCCACGCTGCTACCAGGACTTGTTGCATCCGTAGCTCAGCTGGATAGAGTACTGCCCTCCGAAGGCAGGGGTCACAGGTTCGAATCCTGTCGGATGCGCCAATCCTGGCATTTTGAATCGCAATCGCGTGGCCGGGCCGGCATTATGGCTGGCCCGGCTACGCGATGCCTCAATAGCGCGCCAGTACCGCTGCGATTTCGGGGCCTTTTGCGGCTTTCAGCGCGGCGCATTTGCCGATGCGTTCCTTGGTTTGCGCCAATTCCAGTTCGCCGCCGCCGAGCACGCCAAGATTGGGGCGGATCAAGGCCTCGACCTTGTCGCTGTCGGGGGCGCTGCAATAGCCATCGTAAAATCCGATGATACCGGCGCGGGCAAAGCCTGGGAAGCTTTCAACCACCTTGGTGAAATTCTTCGTTGTGAAATCAACGGTTGAATCGCGCGCAGCCGGGTTGCGGGCGAGGCTGGCGAGGACTGTCGTGCGTTCAAGGCTTTGCAGGCCTTCGCCCATCGCCAGTTGCTGCACATGGGCCACCGCAGCATCGCCTTCGGCCCGGCCCAGCGCCCGCGCCGCTTGCGACCGGAACAATGGGTCGGGCGAAGCAATCAGGCCGGCCAACAGCGCATCGATAAATGGCTTTCCGCCATCCTGCACAGCGACCGCCAAGGCCGTGGTGCGATAGGCCGGATCGAGTCTGGTCTTGTCGCCCCCGACATAGGCCTTGGCGGCCATGGCCAGTTTTTGGCGGACCGCCGGATCGCGCGCTTCCAGCGCCACGAACGGCAGCAGCGCCTCACGCGCCGAAACCGTTTGTGCCGCATCGCCTGGGCGAGCGGCCATGGCTGGATCAAAGCCGAGTGCCGCCAGCCGATCCGTATAGAGCCTGCCCATCAGCCGACGATAGGCGGGGATCTGGGCGGGGCTGAGTTGACTATTGGCAAGCTTTGCCAGTTCGGTGCCGAGCAGCAGCGCCGCCAGTTCATGCTTGTGGCCAGCCAGCGCTTCGGCGCCGCGGACGACCGTTGCAAAATCCGTGCGACCGGCGGCAAAATCGGCCCAAAGACTGTCCCCCAGCGCCATTGCCTCGCGTGTTGACAGGCCTGGCCCTGCAGCGATCAATCGGTCCCAACCGGCTTTATCGAGGCTGAACCGGTAATAGCCGGCGCCATCGGCATTGGGCATCAGCGCCGGCGACGTGCCGATCAGCGGCGGCAGGGTTTGGGTTTCCGCCGTCAGCAAGGTGCACGACTTGGCTTCACCACGCGACAGGCAGACCGGCACCGACCATTGCCGTTGCATCTTATCGGTAGCAACGCCCAACGGCACATAGCGGGATTGGGAAAGGTTGATGCCGGCCGGGCTTTCGCGCACCGTGATCAATGGCACGCCGGTCTGGTCGGTGAAGGTGCGCAGCGCCGGCACCAGATTGGGATTTCCGGCCGCCTCACCGACCGACTGGAAAAAATTCTCGGCCGTCGCATTTTTATAGGCATAGCGCTGCAGATGTTTCTGGACGCCCTTGCGGAAATTTTCGGCCCCGACATAATTTTCAAACATCGAGACCGATTGGGCACCCTTTAGATAGGTAATCGAATCAAAGGCGCTGATGACCTGATCGTTGCGGGTGATTTCCTGATGAATGGGCCGGCCACGGCCCAGCGAATCGGTGTTCATCGCGGTGACGGCATCATCGAGTTCACGCGGTGCAATGCCAAGGTCGGGGCGCCAGCGGTCACTGGCCTTGTTGCCCATCCATTCGGCAAAGCTTTCGTTCAGCCAGATATCCGTCCACCAGGTCGGCGTCACCAGATCGCCGAACCATTGATGCGCCGTTTCATGGGCGACGACACTGCCAAAGGCCCTGAGCTGGCTTGGCGGTGCCGATGTGTCGAGCAGGATGAGCGTGTCCTGAAACAGGATCAGCCCCGCGTTTTCCATCGCGCCGCCGATCACCGGCGAGGCAATATAATCCAGTTTTTCATAAGGATAGGGGATGCCGAAATAATCTTCGAGGATGGCGACGATCTTGGGTGTTTCAGCGATTGCGGTCGCCATGCGCGGGGCCTGGCCCCTGGTGCCGATGACTCGGAACTGCAGCGGCGTTTTGCGCACGCCATTGGCGGGAATGGTGGTGCCGGCGACATCGAAGGGCCCGGCCGCGATCGACACCAGATAGGTCGGCAGCGGTTTTGTCGGCGCAAAATGATGCGTCGTCATGGCGCCCTTTACCGTGGTGCCGGTTTCTGGCGCGTTGCCAAAAGCCTTGATCGCCGATGGCACGGTGACATTGACGGTGAAGGGCGTTTTGAAACCGGGTTCATCAAAGCCCGGGAACATGCGGCGCGCGTCCAAAGGCTCCATCTGCGTCCAGGCATACCAGTCATCGCCGACCTTGGCGTGAAACAGGCCTTCGGCGCCGGTCCGAAAGCCGGTGGCATAGTCGAATGAAAATGTCGCCTTCCCGGCCGGCAGCGGCGATGCGAGATCGAGCCTGACGACACCCGAAGGATCGACCTCGCTGTATTTGGCGGCGATGGTCTTGCCACCGGCGGTGACATTGGCTTTGGCCATTTTCAGCCCCAGGCCATGCAGGAATATGGTCGACGTCGGGGCCGCGATCATCGCATCGATTTCGGTGTGGCCAGTGTAATCGGATGTGGCCGGATCGACCGTCAGATCGAGTCGATAGGCCGTCGGCGTCACACCCGCCGGCAACCTGCCAATCGGCGTTTCCAGTTCAGCCGCCAACGCCGGTACGGCAGCAGCGATCAACAGGCAGGCAATCAGGCGACGCATGGACAATCCTTCTAACAATAACGCCGTTGTTGCAGCAGCGTCTGGCCGTTGGCAATCGCTCAGGGGTAATGCGGGCCGGGGCGATCGGGCAATGCTTCATAATGCACAAGCCGGGGTTGCAGCCCCAGCGGCACCGGCGCACCGCTGCGAAAAGCCCATTCGCCGCGATCGCAATCGCCGGCACGGACATAGCCGTTGATGAGGAAGCGGCGCTGATGATCGGCCAGATTGGGGCCGGAGGCATGGACGAGATAAGGGCTCCACAGCGCCAGATCGCCCGGTGCCAGTTGCAGCTGGACCACGGCATCCGGGTCGAGGCCGACAGCGCGCAGCGCCGCCGCGTCCAGCGCGCCGCCCAGCACCTCGCCGGCGATGACCATGCCAAGATCAGCGTGGCGATGGCTGCCGGGGATCACTCTCAGCCCGCCCGACTGCGCGTTATGTGGATCGATGGCGAGGCCGGTCTGGACATAGCTGTCGCCAAGGTTGCGAAATGCCGACGCCGGGCGGCGCGACCGGCTGTCCTGATGCCAGGCGAAATTGCCGGCCGGTCCCGGCGCCTTCCAATGCAACTGGTTGATGATCTGCTTGATATCGCTGCCGATCCGGGGCTGGAGCAGCGCCAGCCAGCGCGGATCGATGCGCTGCGCCGCCAGAATGTCCGAGGCCCAGGCCGGCCATTGCACCATGCGCACCTGCGGTGGATCGCCGGCGATGTTGAAGAACAGATTGCCATGCCGAAAAGACCGGCCGTGCGCCTGCCCCGCTGCATGGATAGCATCGACAGCGGCGCCGATCGCAGCAATTTCGGCCGGATCGAACAGCCCCCGGACAATGGCATAGCCCTTGTCCTGATAGTCTCGCCAGAGTGCGTCGGTCATCATGTCTGCAACCACTAGCATGGGACCATGACGTTAGAGCGTGATGACATTAGGCAGGATTGCCAGGACGGTGTTGATTTTGGTGCGTGGCAAGGAGTGAGGAAAGCAGCGATGCAGCGCATCGGTGCCGACAAGTGACGCCGCCATGCGCCAAAAGCAACACCGCCCCGCAGGGGTTGCCCAAAGGGCAATCATGGTGATGCTACCTGATGTCATCATGCTCTAAAGCGTGATGTCGGACACGGGGATCATCCGATCAACCTTCTGACGGTTAAGGTGACAAAGTTGACAGATTTCAGAGATTTTTACCGCCAAGATATATTTTGAAGGGCAGACCGTGCCTGATTTCAAACCACGCCCCGCTCTCAAAAAAACCAGCGAAAAAAGCCATAGCCGATCTGGCGTGTGTAGGAAAGTTGCGTCGCGAACCGTCCGCGCGTGGCCAACTTTCAACGTGTCCCAAAGCCTGGGTCAGCCGTTTCACAATATGAACTTCGACAGGTCGGTATCGCGGGCGATCGCCCCCAGTTCGCGTTCGACATAGGCCGCATCGATCTGCACCGTATCGCCGGGCCGTTCGCTGGCGTCGAAGCTCAAGGATTCAAGCAGTTTTTCCATCACCGTCTGCAAACGCCGGGCGCCGATGTTTTCAACCGCTGCATTGACCTGTTCGGCGGTGCGCGCGATCGCATCGATACCGTCGGGCGTCAGCGTCAGGGTGACGCCTTCGGTCGCCAGCAAGGCCGTATACTGGCGGATCAGCGAGGCCTCCGTATCGGTCAATATATGCTTGAAGTCTTCATAGGTCAGGCCTTTCAGCTCGACCCGGATCGGCAGGCGGCCCTGAAGTTCGGGCAACAGATCGCTGGGTTTGGAGATATGAAAAGCCCCTGAGGCGATAAACAGGATATGATCGCTTTTGACCGGGCCATATTTGGTGGCGACCGTGGTGCCTTCGATCAACGGCAGCAGGTCGCGCTGCACGCCTTCGCGGCTGACGCTGCCGCCGCGCACATCGCTGACCGCGATCTTGTCGATTTCATCCAGAAACACGATGCCATTGGCTTCAGCGTTCCTGACGGCTTCGCGGTTGATGTCGTCATCATCGAGGCGCTTGTCGGATTCCTCGGCGACCAGCGCCTCCCAGGCGGCCGGCACGCTCATCTTGCGGCGTTTGGTGCGGCCCCCCATGGCCTTGCCGAACATGTCGCCAAGGTTGATCATGCCGACCTGGCCGGGCTGCATGCCGGGCATTTCAAAGCTGGGGGCGGAATCGGCGATTTCGATCTCGACTTCGCGATCGTTGAGATTGCCGGCTTCGAACTGGTTGCGAAAGGCCAGTCGCGTCGCCTCGCTGGCATCCTTGCCCGTCAGCACATCGAGCAACCGCGTCATGGCCGCGGCCTCTGCATTGCCCTTTACCCCGGCGCGGCGGCTTTCACGGACCAGCCGGATCGATTCCTCGACAAGGTCGCGGATGATCGAATCGACATCGCGGCCGACATAACCGACCTCGGTGAATTTTGTCGCCTCGATCTTCAGGAACGGTGCCCCGGCCAGCCGCGCCAGCCGGCGGCTGATCTCGGTCTTGCCGCAGCCCGTCGGCCCGATCATCAGGATATTCTTTGGCGACACTTCATCGCGCAGATCATCGCCGAGCCGCTGCCGGCGCCAGCGATTGCGCAAGGCGACGGCAACGGCGCGCTTGGCATCGCCTTGACCAACGATGTGGCGATCAAGGGCGGCAACGATCTCGCGCGGCGTCAGGCCGGCAGCGTCGGTGGCGGCGGGTTCAAGCCTGTCGGGTGCCGCCATGGTCATGCAACCTCTCCGGCAGCGATGCTTTCAACCGTCAGCTGGTCGTTGGTGTAGATGCAGAGTTCGGCGGCAATGGCCATGGCCCGGCGGGCAATGGCTTCGGCATCATGCCCCGAATCGGCCAAAGCCCGGGCCGCTGCGAGCGCGTAATTGCCGCCCGACCCGATGGCGGCAATACCCCCCAATGGTTCCAGCACATCGCCGGTCCCCGTCAACACGAGCGTCACATCCTTGTCGGCGACGATCATCATTGCCTCCAGCCGGCGCAGATAGCGATCGGTGCGCCAATCCTTGGCCAGTTCGACCGCGGCCCGCGTCAATTGGCCGGGATAGCGCTCCAGCTTGGCCTCCAGCCGTTCGAACAGCGTGAAGGCATCGGCAGTGGCGCCGGCAAAGCCACCGATGACGGCCTGGTCGGGGCCAAGCCGGCGCACCTTTTTGGCATTGGGCTTCATGACGGTATTGCCCATCGTCACCTGGCCGTCACCCGCGATGGTTACCTGGCCATTTTTGCGCACCGACACGATCGTCGTGCCATGCCAATCGGGAAAATCTGCCATGGTGGGGAACATTGCTTTCAACGGGTGCTGGACCCGTCATGTAGGAAGCCTGGTCCATGCAATAAAGAGGGGCGGGCGTCGCAGCGCGCCAGCACCGACGAAACGACAGCGGCAGATTATGAGGCCGATTGATCCTGACGGCATGGCAAAAGGCCGGGCCGATGCGTTTGCGCACCGGCCCGGCCGATTTTTCAACGGACAGTCTTGACCAGGGGACGGTTTTGCAACCGGCAACAGGGTTAAGCTGCGACGACGCTGCGGCGGCGGCGCGCGGCGGCACCGACAAGACCGAAGCCGGCGATCAGCATCGCCCAGCTCGCGGGTTCGGGAACGCCACCACCAACGCCGCCGGTGAAGGTGATATCGTCGATGACATAATAGCCGTTATAGCCGTTGAAACGTACTTCATCGACGTTGCCAGCATAACCGAGCGACAGGAAAGTTGGCGTGGCCGTCTGGTTAAGGCTCGCCGAGACAGCGACAAGATTGCCGAGATAATAGCCCGAAATCGTCACGCCGGGGAAAAAGTCACCCGCGATGAAAGCGCCGGAGAATATGGCGGGCGCGGTGAACTTCAGCGATAGCGAATCGAGCAGGCCAACGCCGTGGATGGCGTAGTTGGAAAAGATCCGCGTGTTGGGCGATGACGCCGTATAAGGGCTTTGCGGCGTATCATAATAAATGAATTCGCTGCCGAAATTCAGGCCGGCATAGTTTGATGCAAGAACGCCGGAACCAACCAGATTGTCGAAATTAAGGACGGTTGCATTCGCACCCGAAACGGACGCACCGGCGAGCAGCGCCGCCAGCAGGAATTTTTTCACGATCGATCTCCCGGCAGCCCCACGCCGCCTGTCTAACACCGTGCAAGACTCATGCCAATTGTTGAAAACGCTGCCAAAACGAAGCTTTTCAACGGCTTGGCAGAATTATAAAGTTTGCGATATTTCGAATGTGTAAAAAATTCCGACAGTTTATTGGCAATTTCAGTGTCAAATTTCCGGCTCGTCGATTTGCCGAGCTGTCTGCCAGCCTCATTACCATTTTGGTTGAAGCGCAACCGTCCAGCTGGCAGAGACCAGCGGGACGGTTCCGTTCGAATGAAATCAAGTCTAAGGGTTCGTATGGCGGCGCCGGGTACCCTTATTATTCATGACCTTGCAACCGCGCGACCGCGCCACCGCAGCGGCTTTGGCATGGAAATCTGGCACTGGCTGGCGACCGCCTTTCTGACCCTTGGCGGCTGGAAGATCGCCGGCGATTGGCCCGCCGATCGCAAGGTTATCGTCACCGCCGGGCCGCACACATCGAATTGGGATGGCATCTGGATGCTGGCTGCCGCCGGCGTCTGGCGCGTGCGATTGCGTTACATGGGTAAAAAACGCCTGACCGAGGGGCCCTTTGGCTTCCTCGTCCGCTGGAGCGGTTGCGTGCCGATCGATCGCAGCCAAAGCAATGATGTCGTTGCCGCGATGAAGGCCAATTTCGCCAGCGCCAGCGATCTGGTGCTGGTCGTGCCGCCCGAAGGCACCCGCAACCGGACCGAAAAATGGAAATCGGGGTTCTACCATATCGCCGTCGGCGCCGGCTTGCCGATCACTTTTGCGGTCATGGATTATGCAACGAAAACCGTCAGCCTGCCGGCAACATTATGGCCAAGCGGTGATTATGAACAGGATTTGCCGATTATCCAGAGCTTCTATGCATCGGCGACGGCGAAATATCCGGAAAAATTCGAGTTGACCGGGCGGTAGATTTTTCACTCAGGCGGAACCGGCACAGGCCGCGATTCAGGCGAATTTCGCCTTTATCGCGATCATCGCCAGCGCGGCTTTTGCGGCTTCGCCGCCCTTGTCCTTTTCGGTACTGCGGGCGCGCGCCCAGGCCTGCGCCTCATCCTCGACGGTCAATATGCCGTTGCCGATGGCAAGACCATCGAGCGTCAGCGCCATGATGGCGCGGGCGCTTTCGCCGGCGACAACTTCGAAATGATAGGTCTCACCACGAATGACGCAGCCAAGCGCGACATAGCCGTCATATTGGCCCGACGCATCGGCGAAAGCGATGGCGGCGGGGATTTCAAGGGCCCCCGGCACCGTCAGCAGGTCATGGCTGGCGCGTTCGGATTTGAGTGCCGCGACCGCCCCCGCCAATTGGGCATCGGCGATGGCGCCATAAAAACGAGCTTCGACAATCAGGATATGAGTCATTTTTATCGCTCCGGCATGCCGGCACGGGCAAGCATGGCGCCGGTATAAAAGGTGTCGTCTGTAACTTCCACCAAGGCCCAGTCAGGCGCTAGCAGTGCCAATAGTCCGGCACTGTCCGGGCATTCCTTTTCCAGAAGTTCAAGCCCGGTGAGCGGCCCTGAAAACTGGTCTAAACTGAAGGTCGCGTCTGCCGATCCCACTGCCAGCCGCCGCTTGGTCAGCGTCGCCGCCGGCAACACTGCCAACAACGCATATTCCACCGGCGATAGATAGACGGTGACGATCGGCCGCGCCCGCACATCGGCACATTCATATTTACGAGTCAGCTTCAGGGCGGTTTGGCCAGTGAGACTGTCAGTCATCCGCCGCAAGCGCAGCCGGCTGTCGGCTATATAACGATCTTCGATCAACACGTGCGGCAGATCGCCGACATCTGGCCGCTGTGCCGGATCGACCAGCCAGCGCCGTTCCCGCTCGATCTGGGCATATTTCGGCGTCCGAGCCTCGTCATCGAGTGTGCGCAGCATCGCCGGCAGCGCCTAGGCCAGCGCCGGATGCGGCGGGATGGCGCGTTCGCCAACGACATTCAGGCCATAGCCGTGGATACCAACGATATTGCGATGCTGGTTGGTGAGCAGAATCATGTCGGAAACGCCAAGATCGCTCAGGATTTGCGCGCCGATGCCATAATCGCGCAGCTGAAACGGTTGGCCTTCACCCTTCAGCTTCATCTGCGTTGAAATCGCCGTTGGCGATGCATCGCGGATGATGACGATGATGCCGGCGCCTTCCGCCCCGATTACATCCATGGCGCGCACCAGCTGCCCGGCGCGGTCATTGGCTTCATGGAACAGATCGGCGAACATCGATTGCGTATGGACGCGGACCAGCGTTGGCTTGCCCGCTTCGACCCGGCCCTTTTGGAGGACGATATGCTCGCCATATTCCGCTGTATTGGCATAGGTTTTGGCGACCCAGTGCCCGCCGTGCCAGCTTTCGATCTCGGTTTCAGCGATCAGTTTGACCAGCCGGTCATGGGCATGGCGATAGGCGATCAGATCCTGAATCGTGCCGATCTTGAGGCCATGCTGCCTGGCAAAGACGATCAATTCGGGCAGCCGCGCCATTTCACCGGCATCGTTCATGATTTCGCAGATGACGCCCGATGGATTGAGCCCGGCCAGCCGCGCCACATCCACCGACGCCTCGGTATGGCCGGCGCGGACCAGCACGCCGCCATCGCGGGCGACCAGCGGAAAGACATGCCCCGGCGATACGATATGTTCCGGCCCCTTGCCGGCATCGACGGCAACGGCAATGGTGCGGGCGCGATCGGCGGCTGAAATGCCGGTGGTAACGCCCTCCCGGGCTTCGATCGATACGGTGAAAGCAGTTGAATGGCGGGTGCCATTGTGCTGCGCCATCAGCGGCAGGCCAAGCGCCTTCACCCGGTCGGTCGACAGCGTCAGGCAGATCAGGCCGCGGCCATGGCGGGCCATGAAATTAATCGCATCGGGCGTCGCCATCTGGGCGGGGATGACCAGATCGCCTTCGTTTTCGCGGTCTTCATCATCGACAAGGATGAACATGCGGCCGTTTTTGGCTTCGTTGATGATCTCGGCAACGCTCGACAGCGCGGGGCCCGTGCTGCGATCGGCGAGCCAGGTTTCCAGCTTTTTCAAGGTTTCGCTGGTCGGGTTCCAATCGGCCTCATCAAGGTTGCGCAGGGAATTGGCGTGGAGGCCGGCGGCCCGCGCGATGCCGGATCGGGTTTCACCGCCCTCGGCAACCAGGCTGCGCAGGCGTTCGGTCAATGTGGTTGTCATGGCGAATCTCACATCAGAATGTGATTTATTTGGAGGCATCACATTTGAATGTCAAGCAGTGGCTTTCAAGCAGCGGTCTGAACAACCATGACCTGCCGCATGCGCGACAGGTACCGCGCCAATGTATCGATTTCGATGTTGACACTGTCGCCCGCAGCGATGCTGGCAAACGTCGTCCACAGCGCTGTATGCGGGATGATGTTGACGGTGACATGCGCCGCGCCATCGGGCTGATCGCTGACGCCATTGACGGTCAGCGAAACGCCGTCGAGCGCGACCGAGCCTTTGACCGCGATATAGGGCGCCAGCGCCTTTGGCACGCTGATGGCGATGCGTTGCGACCCGCCATCGGCGGCGACACTGACAATCCGGCCGATGGCATCGACATGGCCGGTGACGATATGGCCACCGAGTTCATCGCCGACTTTCAAGGCGCGTTCGAGGTTGAGGCGGCGGCCCGGTGTCCATTGCCCGGCGGCCGTGCAGCTTTGTGTTTCATGGCTGACATCGACGCTGAACTGGCCAGATGCCTTGGCGACGACGGTCAGGCAGACGCCGGAACACGCGACCGAAGCGCCGATGGCAAGGCCGGCGGTATCATAGCCGGTGGCGATGACGACGCGCAGGTCACCGCGCTGTTCCACGCTGCTGATGGTGCCGATGTCGGTGATGATGCCGGTGAACATGCGATGGGCCTATAGT
>JBBRIC010000036.1:0-24348 GCA_038221665.1 Sphingomonadales bacterium | reverse complement strand
GGCTTCGATACTGTCGTCGGCATCGCCGCGTTCGATGACATTGGCTGCGATACCGTGGCGCGACAGATAGGTCGCAGCATCGCGGACGGAAAGATCGGCGGGTTTTTCACCGATCGCCAGAATATCGACCGATGTCGCCAGCTGCAAAATCGGCAAGGCAGCGCGCATCGCGACAGCTGCCTCCCGCGATCCATCCCAGGCGATCATCACTGGCCCCGCAACCGTCACGCCGCTGCTGGTTTCGGGCACGGCGAGCACCGGCGCCGGAGCCTCGATCGCCACATCACCGATCATCGACACTTGCGCGGCGGCATTTTGGGCAAAGGCCCCGCAATTCATGACGATAATATCGGCCAGTCTGGCGGCCCGGGCGATATGATCGGCAGCATCGCCATCGCCCGCCTGCCAATGCCATAAAACACCCTCGGCGTGGAGCTGTGCCTCGATCGCCTCTCGCTCGCGTTGGCGATCGGCATCGATTGCATCGACGAGCGCGGTGATGGGAAAGGCGCCAATACCATTGTCGCCGGCGGCATAGACCGCATAGCCGCTCGTCTGGACGCACAAAAGCTGGCCGCCAAAGGCCCGGGCAAGATCGAATCCCGCCTGCAACCGGGCAGCCTGGCCGGCATTGGCTTCGATGGGAACAAGGATCGTCTTCATCAAATTCTCTCCTTGGCGGCCGTTTGCAATGGCCGCGATGTCGATCAGGCCTGACATGGCCGTGTCCATACGCCTTGATTGTTGCGGGCGTTGTGCGCCCTGCTGCGGATTGTAACAAGCCCCGCGGATCAACGGCTGCTGAGCGCGATGACCAGCCCCGCCATTGCCAGTGCGGCGCCAAAAACCACCAGCGGCGACCAGACATAGGATTCAAAGATTGTCGAAAGCCCAAGCGCCACCAGCGGAACGACCACGCCCGTATAGGCCGCGCGGCCCGGCCCGATATCGCGGATCAGCGCGTAATAAAGGCTGAACGCCCCCGCCGAAGCGACGGTGCCGAGATAGGCAAGCCCTGCCATGTAGGACAGCGACATGTCGAAAATCGGTGGCCCGGCGATCGCAAAGGCGATAGCGGCGTTGAGAATGCAACCATAAAGCATCGACCAGGCGAGCCCGGCCTGCAATGGCATCGCCCGCCCGGCGGCGCTGGCCTGCAAGACGTTCGCGACGCTGACGACAAGGATCGCGGTGAAGGCAAGGCCCAGGCCCTCCAGCATCGCGCCGATCGGGGCGTTGGGCAGGATCAGATCGCGGACGAACAGCAACGCCACGCCGATGACACCGATGCTGCTACCGACCACAAATCGCCGCGTGATACGCTGTCCAAGAAACAGCGCCGCAAACAACGCATTGGGGATCAGCAGCAAGGCAAAGCTGAGCGCCACCAGCCCCGATGTCACAGTATTTTCGGCGCGATAGACCAGGTTGAAATTCAGCGAAAACTGCAAAAGGCCAATGATGATTGCAAAGCCATGCTGCGCTGGCGACAGGCGCAGGTTTTTGCCTTTGGCCAGGCAAAGGCCGAACATCACCGCCGCCGCGACCAGAAAACGCCACGTCACCGACCAGCTGGCCGGCACCACGCCCAATTGCGTCTTTATGACCAGCCAGGTGCCGCCCCAGATGAGCGAGACGAGGATGAAGTTCAGCCATATCGCCGAGCCGAACCGGCCAGTGACGAGCGATTGGGGGGGTGAAGCAGACTTCATATGGCTGGCGCTAGAATTTCTTGCCGTCGCGCGGCACCGGCATCGCCTTTGGCGTCACGACCGCAAACTTGCGGCGAGTGCCGTGATATGCGTTGCCGGCGTATCCCAGGCGATGACAAATCGCGCCTCGTTCGAACCCTGTTTGCCCCAATCATAAAAAATGAAACCATGATTGCGCAACGTCTCGGCTTCGCCGGGCCGCAGCCTTAGAAAAACTTCATTGGCTTCAACCGGATGCAGCAACCTGTCATCGGCGGCGGCGGCGATCAACTGCGCACCTGCATTGGCGGCGGCGGCATTGCGCAGCCAGACGCCATCGCCGATCATGGCAAGCAGCTGTGCGGCCTGAAACCGGCCTTTGCTAGGAAGCTGGCCAGCGCGTTTGCGGCGGTAGCGCAGATCGGAGACCAGCGACGTGTCGAACACCACCAGAGCCTCGCTCAACATGCCGCCATTTTTGATCATGCCAAAACTGAGGATATCGACGCCGGCGCGGCAGCTGATATCGGCCGGATGACAATCGAGATGGACAAGCGCATTGGCAAAACGCGCCCCATCGAGGTGCACTCGCCAGCCCTGCGCCTTCGCGTGGCCATTTAACGCCTGCAATTCCGTGGGCGTATAGACGGTCCCCGATTCCGTCGCTTGCGTGAGCGAAAGGGCGCGCGGCTGTACCTGATGCACGTCGCTGCGGTGTGCGGACAGGGCGCCGTCAATAGCGGCCGAGGTCAATTTTCCGGCGGCGCCCGGCACCAGCAGCAATTTGGCGCCGCCCGTAAAAAATTCAGGGGCACCGCATTCATCGACCTGGATATGGGCGTCGTCATGACAGACGATGGCGCCATAGGGCGGCACCAGAGCGGCCAGCGCCAACGCGTTGGCCGCTGTCCCGGTCAACACTGGCAGCACGGCACAATCCTGATCGAACAGCCGGGAAAATTCGGCGTCCAGCCGTTGTGACCAGGCATCGCCATCATAGGCGCCGGCGCTGGCTGTTGCAGCGTCGCCGATGGCCGCCAGGACTTCGGGGCATGGCGCGGCAGCATTGTCGGACAGAAAATTCATGGTCATTGGCTATGGCGCGCAGCCCCGACGGTAAACAAGCGCGATCTCAGCATTTGGAAACAAAAAAGCGGCGATACCAGCAGGTATCGCCGCCTTTCAATGCATTGCCAGCGATCAGAAGCCGACGGTCAAGGTCGCGCGGGCACCATGATCCTTGTTGTTGCTGCCAAACACGCCGCTGTAGCCGATGCCAAGCGTGATCTTTTCACTGACCGCATAGCGCGCCTGGGCTTCGATGGCGACGGCATCCTTGTCGAGGGCAACGGTCTGAATATTGGACGTCTGGCCCAAACCGGAGATCCCGATGATTGTCGCTGCCGACAGATCGCCGCTGGAATGCAGCCACCCTGCCGAACCGATCAAGGTTGCCTGGCCGGTCGTGTAGGATCCGCGCAGACCAAGGGTTGTCTGCGTCAGATTGACTGACTGGTCAGCTGCGACGACGGCCGCAAAGCCACCGGTCTCGCTGACCGCGCCTGAATCCACCTTGGCATAACCGATCCGGCCAAATGGCTCGACCCGGGTATTGTCATCCTTGACAAGGTCATAGGCGATTTCAGCAAAGGCCTGATAGGTCGTGCCATCGACCTGGCTGCTGAGCGATTGACCGAGACCTGGCGTGGTAATCGTCCGACCGCCCTTTGCCTTGTTGCTGGCGATGCCGCCACCAACGCCGACGGCAAAGCCATTTTCCTGACGCCAGCCGCCATACACCGCGCCGCCAATGCTTTCGACCTTCGATGTTCCAAGACTCGCAAACTCGACATTATTATGGGTGTAATGGAACAGGCCGCCGACCTTGAAGCCGTTGCTGGCATAATCGACGCCGGTCAGGAAACCGGTTTGTTCCGTGGTGAAGCGGCTGCCGATCTTGTCAGCCGACGCAACGCCCCATGAGCCGGCAACCCGCAGCCAGGCGGTGATGGAATGTTCACCATCGGTGCTGGTTACGGCCTGGCCGCTCAGCGCCGACAGACCGGCGTTCAAGCGGTCAAAGGCTGCCTCACGCACCACGCGCGTGTCTTCCAGCAGGACACGACGCTCGGCGCTGTGCAATTCACCCGAAAGCTGGCTGAGCGCGTTCGAAAGATTTGCACCCTGATTATAAAGCGCAAAGAATTGCGACGGGTTATAACCAGCGGCGACTGCCCGATCAAAGGCCGACGCGACCTCGAGCGGATTGCCGGTCAGCGTGCCGCCACCAAAGGCAACCAGCGATGTCGGGGCAAGCCGCAGGAAAACCGATGTGCCGTCATAGACAATGGTCGAATTAAAGGCACCGCCAAAACCACTGAGTCCGGTGACGGTCGCAAAAGTGCCAGTGCGAGCGCTTGATGAGATCAGCGTGTAGTTGCTGTTGAACGACGTGATGTTGCCAGTGGTCGCCAATGTAAGGTTGCCAGCAATCGTTACCGGCCCGCTGGCGGTGATGCGATCAGCCGTCAGGCCACCGATCTCCACGGCGAACGTCGAACCGGCCGCGAGGTTGACAGCGCCGTTGACACTGAGCGTTCCAACACCGCCAACGCCGGGTGCAACAGTGGCGCCCGAAGCAACGGTAAGCGCGCCAACCGTACCCGTACCCGCAAGGGTCGCGCCCGACTGGATGGCGAGGGCCGAATTTGCCACCGACCCGGTGACGATGTAGCGGCCGGCGGACACGGTCGTTGGACCAGATAGAGTGCTTATGGCGGTCAAGGTCAGCGCGCCCGCACCGGATTTGGTGAACGTGCCGGTACCCGACAGGACTTGGGTAAAGCTGGCATCGGTCGGCTGGTTGATGATCAACGCCGCGTTGTTGAGGATACCACCCGCACCAAGATTGGCCGCGGCGCCCGTCACGGTGCCCTCCGCAATCGTGACGCCGCCCGTGAAGACATTGGCGCCAGTCAGCGTCAGTACGCCGGTACCGACCTTGGTGATGCGTCCGGCACCACCGATCACACCGCTATAGGCCAGGGCATTGCTGCCCGTGTCGATCGTGCCCGCGCCAGCGAACGTCGCTGCATTTGCAACGGTGAGGCCATTGGCGTTGGCCAGCAGGGTACCACCATTGACGGTGAGAGCGCCGGTTCCAAGCGATGTCGAAGTGCCGATGGCGATGGTGCCAGCGTTGAGGACGGTGCCGCCGGTGTAGAGGTTGGCACGGGACAGGAACAGCGAACCCGTACCCGTTTTGGTCAAGCTGCCCGCGCCATCGACAATCCCGTTCAGGATCAGCGATTTGGTCGGCACCACATCGATGATGCCGGCACCGGTTGTGGTCAGCAGGTTGGCAAGGGTCACTGTTGTGCCCGAAAGCGCGTCTGCCCTGAGGGTCGCACCGCCGTTGAGCGCAATGCCACCGATCCCCGCCGCGGTATTGCTGCCAAGAACCACGACCCCGCTGTTGATGCCAAGATTATTGAACAGATTGGCGCCGTTCAGCACCAGAGTGCCGGGGCCGGTCTGGCTGATCGAGCCTGCACCATCAATGACACCGTTAAGGGTCAACATTTCACCCGTGCGGACATTGACGAGGCCATTGCCGGTTGTTGTCAATAGATTGCCTAGCACGATGTTCGCATTGCCAGATTGCAGGATGGCGTTGCTGTTGAGCGCGATGCCGTCAACGCCGGCTGCCGTGTTGCTGCCAACCCGGACCGTGCCAGCATTGATGCCAAGATTACGGAAGCTGTTGTTAGCGTTCAAGACCAGCGTACCGGGGCCAGTCTGGCTGATCGAGCCAACACCATCAACGACACCGTTCAGGGTCAGCATTTCTCCCGTGCGGACATTGACGAGGCCGTTGCCAGTTGTCGTCAGGACATTGCCCAGCATGATGTTTGCACCACCGGATTGCAGGGTAGCGTCACCGTTAAGCGCAATGCCGCCGATGCCGGCTGCCGTATTGCTGCCAACCCGGACCGTGCCCGAATTGACGCCAAGGTTGTTGAACAGATTGGCGCCGTTCAGCACCAGCGTGCCGGCCCCGATGTGGCTGATCGAGCCGGCACCATCGACAACACCATTCAGCATCAACATTTCGCCCGTCCGGACGTTGACAAGGCCGTTGCCGGTCGTCGTCACGCCATTGCCCAGCATGACAGCGGCGCCGCCCGATTGCAGAATGGCGTTGTTGTTGAGCGCGACGCCGCCGGCACCGGCCGCCGTATTGCTGCCGACCTGCACGATGCCAGCGTTGATACCAAGGTTGCGGAAGCTGTTGTTGCCGTTCAGAACCAGCGTGCCAGGGCCCGTCTGGCTGATCGAACCGGCGCCATCGACGATGCCGTTGAGCGTCAGCACTTCGCCGGCGCGGGCGTTGACGATGCCATTGGCGGTCGTGGTGATGGTGTTGGCAAGCGCAATTGCGGCGCCGCCCGACTGCAGGGTGGCGTTATTGTTGAGCGCAACGCCACCGACACCGGCGGCGGTATTGCTGCCGACGCGGACGGTGCCGCTGTTGATGCCAAGGTTGTTGAAGGCATTGGCACCGTTCAGCACCAGCGTACCGGCGCCAATCTGGCTGATCGATCCGGCGCCGTCGACAACACCGTTAAGCGTCAGCACTTCACCCGTCCGCGCATCGATCAGCGCGTTGCCGGTCGTCGTCACGCCATTGCCCAGCGCAATCGCCGCGCCGCCCGACTGCAGGGTGGCGTTGCTGATGGCGATGCCGCCAATGCCGGCGGCGATGTTCGAGCCGACACGAACCGTGCCGCTGCCGATGCCAAGATTGGTGAAGTTATTGGCACCGTTCAGCACCAATATGCCAGCGCCGATCTGGCTGACCGAACCGGCACCATCGAGAATGCCGTTCAAGGTCAGCACTTCACCGGCACGGACATTGACAAGGCCATTGCCAGTCGATGTGACGACGTTGCCGATCGTGACGGCAACGCCACCCGACTGGAGGGTGGCGTCATTGTTGAGCGCCACGCCGCCGACACCGGCGGCGGTATTGCTGCCAAGCTGCACGGTGCCGGTGTTGATGCCAAGGTTGCGGAATGAATTGGCGCCGTTGAGCACGAGGGTGCCGGGGCCGGTCTGGCTGATCGAGCCGGGGCCATCGACGACGCCATTGAGCGTCAGCACTTCGCCAGCGCGGACAAAAATGAGGCCATTGCCGGTCGTCGTGACAACATTGCCCAGCGCCACAGCGGCGCCGCCCGACTGAAGGGTGGCGTTGGTGTTGAGCGAGACGCCGCCGATGCCGGCAGCAGTGTTGCTGCCAACCTGAACGATCCCGGCGTTGATACCGAGGTTGTTGAAGCTATTGTTGCGATTCAGCACCAGGGTGCCAGGGCCGTTCTGGCTGATCGAACCGGCACCATCGACGATACCGTTGAGCGTCAACACTTCGCCGGCGCGGACGTTGACAAGGCCATTGCCGGTGGTTGTGACGACATTGCCCAGCGTGACGGCAGCGGCGCCGGACTGAAGCGTCGCATTGGTATTGAGCGCGACGCCGCCGATGCCGGCAGCGATGTTCGAGCCGACGCGCACGGTACCGCTGTTGATGCCGAGATTGGTGAAATTATTGGCGCCATTCAGCACCAGGGTACCGGGGCCGTTCTGGCTGATCGAGCCGGCACCATCGACGATCCCGTTCAGCGTCAGCACTTCACCGACACGGACATTGACGATGCCATTGCCGGTCGTCGTGACGACATTGTTGATCATGACCGCGGCGCCGCCCGACTGCAGGACGGCATTGGTATTGAGCGCCACGCCGCCGACGCCGGTGGCGGTATTGCTGCCGATCCGCACGGTGCCGGTGTTGATGCCAAGATTGCGGAAGCTGTTGTTACCGTTCAGCACCAGCGTACCGGGGCCATTCTGGCTGATCGAACCGGCGCCATCGATAGCACCGTTGAGGGTCAGTTGCTCACCCGCCCGCACATTGACGATGCCATTGCCGAGCGAGGTAATGGCGTTGCCCAGCGTGATAATGGCGGCACCCGACTGGATGGGGGCATCGGCGCCAAGTGCAACATTGCCGACACCAAAGGCGCTGTCCTTGCCGACACGGACCGTTCCGGCTGTCAGCGCAGTGCCGCCCGAATAGGTATTGATGCCCGCCCCGGACAGGGTCAACACGCCGGCGCCGATCTTTGACAACGCCAGCCGTGCCGTGCCGCCGGCATCGGTCAGATCGCCGGTGAAGGTGAAATCGCCCGGCGCGGTGTTGGTTGTCAGCGTCGAGGTCGTGGCGGCCGTGGTGTTGTTATAGGGCGTTGCATTGGGGTTGCCGTCAACAACGGTGATCGTGGCGTTGCCGCCAGCAAGATCGACCGCGCCTGCCGGCGCCAGCGCCGTGCCTGCCAGCATCAGTCCGGTGAGCGAAACACCGAGGTGAACCCGGCGACGCAGGCCGGCGACAAAGGCCAAGGAAACGCCGGCGGCATTTAGATCAAGCATGTTGCACCCCAAGTTTGAACGCATATATTTCCATCATATTATGCGCAGTTTTATCGCTTTGTCCGTCTAAAGCAAGCGTAGTAGCAGGCTTTTTACCGTCAGAGCGCTCTGCTACACCTGAAATCCATGCTGAACTGGTTGCAAATCCTCGCCGATGTGGCGCCAAAGCGATTGGCGTGCGCCCCGGTCTGACGCAGCGACGCCTCAGCGACGCGGCGTCCGCGGCACGTTTTCAAACGGGTTTTTGCCACCGCGAAAGCTTAGCCGGATTGGGACGCCTTCAAAATCCAGGTCATCGCGGAGGCTGTTGACGAGAAAGCGCCCATAGCTTGCCGGCAGGGCATCGGTGCGATTGCCAAAAATCACGAACGTCGGCGGCCGCGCGGCAACCTGTGTCACATAACGCAGCTTGATACGGGTGCCGCCGGCGGCCGGCGGCGGATTGCGGTCGATGGTGGCCTCGAACCAGCGATTGAGCGCCGCTGTCGACACCCGGCGTGACCATTTTGCCCGCGCCTCCGTCACCGCCTTCATCATCAGGTCGAGCCCTTTGCCGGTCTGGCCCGACAGGGCAATCAGTGGCACGCCCCTGATCTGCGACAGGCCATCGTCCAGCGCCTTTCGAACGCCCTGGAACAGCGAGGACTGATCATGCGCCACATCCCATTTGTTGAGTGCGATGACCAGCGCCCGGCCTTCGGACAGCACCAGATCGGCGATACGCAGATCCTGCGCTTCGAGGCCGAGCGTCGCATCGAGCAGCAAAACGACGACTTCGGCGAAATCGATGGCCAGCTTGGTATCGGCGGCCGACATGCGTTCGAGTTTTTCACTGACCTTGGCGCGTTTGCGCAAGCCCGCGGTATCGACCAGCCGGACGGCCAGGCCATGATATTCCCAGGGTATGGCGATCGAATCGCGGGTGATGCCAGCCTCGGGCCCGACAACCAGCCGCGCTTCCCCAAGCAACGTATTGATCAGCGTTGATTTGCCGGCATTTGGCCGGCCGACGATGGCGAGTTTCAGGGGGCCGGCCGGCGCTTCCTCGGGCTCCGGCTCGGTTGCGGCGTCGAGATCGAGGTCATCGGCTTCGGCGAAAGGGGTCGCTTCAGGCTTGTCGATGTGCGGCGCCAGTGCTTCGAACAGATCGGCCATGCCTTCGCCGTGTTCGGCCGAAATCTGCACCGGGTCGCCAAGGCCGAGCGCATAGCTTTCAGCCACCCCTTGTTCGCCGGCACGGCCTTCCGCCTTGTTGGCGACGAGGATCAGCGGCGTGCCGCGCCGCCGCAACCAGGCCGCAAAATGTTTGTCGAGCGGCGTTACCCCGGCGCGGGAATCAAAGACCAGCAGCGCCACCACGGCATCGCCAACCGCAGCATCGGTCTGTTCCCGCATCCGCCCGGCCAGCGAAGCGGCATCGGCATCTTCAAAGCCGGCGGTGTCGACGATGGTGAACTGGAGATCGAAAAGCGTGGCCAGCCCCTCACGCCGATCGCGGGTGACGCCGGGGGTATCGTCGACCAGCGCCAGTTTGCGGCCGACAAGGCGGTTGAACAGCGTTGATTTGCCGACGTTCGGGCGCCCGACGATGGCGACGCGGGGCAATATATTTTCAGACATGGACGTCCCGTAGCAGAGCCTTGCCGCCGCCGCCATGACAGCGCACAATGTCTCAGCGATAGGCGGTCAACGTGCCATCATCGGTCAGCACAAAAGCGGTGTTATTGGCGACGATCGGCGCGATATAGGCTGGTGCCTTCAACTTGATCGTCGATAGCTTTTTGCCGTCGAGCGCCGAGATCAGCACGAGCTGCTTGTTCGATCCAGAGACAAGCAAGCGATCCGAGGCGAGAACCGGGCCCTGCCACTGGATCGGATTGGCCTTTTTCTTGGGGTTGCCATAGCGATCGAGCGACAGCACCCAGCGAACCTTGCCCTCGCTGCGCGTCACGCAGACGACTTCCCCTTCAAGGGTTACGACAAATACGAATTCGCCGGCCGCCCAGGGCGTTGACGTGCCGGCAAAATTGCGTTCCCAGGCGCGTTGCCCGGTGGCCATTTCCAATGCCGCCATGCGGCCGCCATGGCCGATGGCAAAAACCCGGCCGCGATCAATGACCGGCGAAGCATCGATATCGGACAAGGCCGCCAGCGCCGTCGATCGCCCGGTGCGCGCCAAAGCGTCGGACCAGACGGTGCGGCCATTTTCGGCGCGCAGGGCGTTCAATTCCCCACTCGAAAAACCGACAACGACGGTATCGAGCGCCACGGCCGGCGCGCCCGCCCCCAACAGGCCGGCAACCTCGACGGTGCCGGCGACAGTCCATTGCGTATCACCCTTTTCGGCGCCGATCGCAAAAATCTGATTATCCTGTGTCAAAAGGAAAATCCGGTTGCCCGCCACGGTCGGTGCCCCGCGCAGCGGCACCCCGAGTTTTTGCTGCCAAAGCTGCGTGCCGCTGGCCGCATCATAGGCAGCCACGATGCCATAACCGGTGGTCGCAAAAACCCGGCCATCGCCGGCGCTGACGCCGCCACCAAAGGCTGAATTGTCATTTTTCTTGGGCATCGAAATACGCGCCTGCCAGGCGACCTTGCCGGTTTTTTCGTCAAAGGCACGGACATCGCCGGCGGTATCCATCGTGAAGACGCGGCCCCCTGCAACAACCGGACCGGCGTTCAGGCGGCGGGTGCCGCTGCTGCCCTTGCCGATCGAAGCCGACCAGGCGGGCGTCAGCGTTTCCGGCAAGGTCAGATTGCCCATATATTTGGAGGCCGAGCCGCCGGGCTGGTTCCATTCGGTATTGGTTTCTGGAAATGGCAGGACGACCGCCATCTCCTGAAGCTCGGTTTCAGCGACAGCGCGGGTTTCAAAATTCAGCACCGGAATACGTTCCCCGATGGTCGGGGTTTTGCGCTGGCCTTTCTTGAAAACCCCACAGCCTGACACGGTCAAGGAGGCGGCAACCAGCAAGCCGATGGAAATGCGGTGGAACGACGTCATGACCGGTCGATCCTCACTTTGCCGGACCAGCCGGCGGCGCACCGGCTGCAGCTTGCAACAGGGCAGCATCGACGCCATTGGCCAACGCCAGTTGCGCCGCACGCCCGCGCAACGATGGTGGGGCGCCATTGTCACGCACGATGGCCGTCAACAGGGTTTTGGCCGGCGCAATCTCACCAGCCTTCAGATGCGCAATCGCCGACATTTCAGCCGCGATCCCGAACCAGGGGTTGCCGGGCATGGCAAAGGGCTTCAACCGCGCCACGATCGTTGCCGGCGGCAATGTGTCAAAGCCCAGCCGCACCGATTTCAGCAGCGCAGCATCGCGCAACGCCTGCGGGCGGGCGCTATCGGCCGCAATCGCGTCGAATAATTTGATGGCACGCGCGGTATCGCCGCCGGCCACCGCATCGGCGGCCTGCATCATTTCGGCGAGCGTTGTGTACCCGCCGGGGCCATCTGCCTGCAACCGCGCAAAGGTCGCCCGGGCGGCCGGCCCTTCACCAACGTCGAGCTTGTCAAGCGCAGCCACGAATTCTTCGCCGGCAACGCCCGCCAGCCGCAGCTGCTGGTCACGCCAATACAGCCAGCCGCCGAGGCCGGCCAGAAACAGCAACAACAGCACGATGCCGATACGACCATAACGCTGCCACAGCGACGCCACCTGATCGCGGCGCACACCTTCATCCACTTCGCGCAGGAACGCTTCGTCAATTTCCTGTGGGGGGTTCGCCAAGATCAATTCGCTCCGACACGGTTATTATGGAAGATGGCCCCGCATGGTCCCGCGCGGCTGAATGCCCGATGACAGGTCAGAGATAAAGTTGTTTCTCGGTCGGGAAGCGCCGGGTGCGAACGGCAAGGGCGAAATTGGCGGCCGCGGCGTCGATGCGGACCGCCAGATCATCGAAGCGTTCGACAAAGCGCGGCACCCTTTCGAACATGCCGAGCATGTCATCGACAACCAGCACCTGGCCGTCGCAAGCCGCCGATGCGCCGATGCCGATGGTCGGGCAGGCGATGCTGTGGGTGATCTTGCGGGCCAGCGGCTCGACAACGCCTTCAACGACCAGCGCAAAAGCACCGGCATCGGCAACGGCAATGGCATCGGCAAGAATTGTCGCCGCTTCGGCGTCGCTGCGGCCGCGCGCCCCATAGCCGCCGAGCATGTTGACCGCCTGCGGCGTCAGCCCGACATGGGCAACCACCGGAATGCCGCGCCGGACAAGAAATTTGATGGTTTCCGCCATGGCAGTGCCGCCTTCCAGCTTGACCGCGGCGCAGCCGGTTTCCTTCAGGACGCGCGCCGATGTCTCGAACGCCTGTTGCGGCGAGCCCTCATAGCTGCCGAACGGCAGATCGACGACAACCACCGAATGATAGGAACCGCGGACCACGGCAGCGCCATGCGCGATCATCATCTCAAGCGTCACCTTGACCGTTGTATCAAGGCCATAAATCACCTGGCCGAGCGAATCGCCGACCAGCAGCATGTCGCAATGCCGGTCGAGCAGTTGCGCCATCCGCGCCGTATAGGCGGTCAGCATGACCACAGGATCGCCACCCTTGCGTTTCTGGATGGCGGGAACGGTCAGCCGCCGCAGCGGTTCCGGCACCGGATGGGCGCGGCTGGTGGCGGTATCAAGCGTGAAGGTTGTCGACATTTGAAAGCCTATACAGCGCCGCGGCGAGCGATGCACCATGGCATCGGCGACAGCGGCCGGAGGGTCGGCGGCTTTTGTCGTTCAGGCCCCGCCAAGCGCCATGATCACGGCCCATTCGATATCGGTCAGCGGCGCGACCGACAGGCGGAACTGGCGGAACATGGCCATGCCGGCAAGCCTTGGGTCGGCCTTCATGACGGCCAGCGTCACCGGGGTAGGCAGTGCGCGCACCGGCGCAACGGTGACGGCCGGAAAACGGCCCTTGGGGTCGCCCGGATCGATGAAATGTTCGCCCGCGACGCGCGCGATGCCGACCACCGCCAGCCCTTCATTGCTGTGGTAAAAGGCCAGTTCCTCACCCAATTTCATCGTTCTGAGGTAGATTGCCGCCTGATTGTTGCGCACGCCATCCCAGATCGTCGTGCCGTCGCGAACCAGCATGTCCCAGCTGTATTTGAACGGTTCGGTCTTGATCAGCCAGTGCATGCAAAATGCCTAGTTCAGCAGGAATTCAACGATGGCGCGGACCTTGGCCTGCCGCCATTGCGGGGTCGGCGCCACCAGCCACCAGCTTTCGATCGCCGGTTGCGGGTCACCGATCAGCACCAGCCGCCCGGCGGCAACATCGGCGGCCGCCAGCAGCGCCGGCACTAACGCAAAACCAAGGCCAGCAGCAGCGGCATCGATGGCCAGCCCCGCATCGGCAACGGTCAAGCCGGGCGCCTCCGGATCGCCGGGATGAGCGATCCGCAAAGCGTCGCTTGCCAGCGTTGGCGCGCCGATGGTGACCAGCATTTCGGGCGCCAGCGTCTTGCCGTGAATGCCTTCCTCGGCCGGTTCGCCAGAAAATATGATCGCCAGATCAAGATTGGCCTGGGTAAAATCCGGCATCGTCTCGCTGGCCGCGATCACGAAACGCAGGCCCGGATTGATGGTGGCATAGGCGGCCAGCCGGGCATTCAACCATTTGGTCGTCAGGTCGCGCGGCGCCGCAATGGTCAGCACCTTTGATCCCTGCCCGTCCTGGAGGATGCGCACCGATTCCTCGAATTGCAAAAACCCGGCGCGCAATGCCGTCAGCGAGCGTTCGGCCTCGGGTGTCAGTTCAAGGTTGCGGGTCATGCGCTTGAACAGCACGACGCCCAGCGTGTCTTCGAGCGCCCGGATCTGCTGGCCAACGGCAGCCGGCGTCACCGCAAGTTCGTCAGCCGCCTTGGTGAACGACAAATGCCGCGCGGCAGCATCGAAAACCCGCAAGGCATTCAGCGGCAGATAGGTGCGCTTCACCGGTCAACGTCCGGCGCTGGCGGTTGGCAGTTCGAGCGCAAAACCGGGGATGCGCGCATCAAAACCGCCGCTTTCACCGACCATATGATAATGGCCGTGCATGCTGCCCTTGGGTGTCATCAGCGGGCAGCCGGACATATAATCGAATGCCGCACCTGGCTCGATCACCGGCTGCTGGCCGATCACGCCGGCCCCGTCGATATGTTCGACACGGCCGTCGCCATCGGTGACGATCCAGTGCCGCGAGACCAGTTGCACCGCCTCTGGCGTCGCGTTTTCCAGCCGGACATGATAGCTCCAGACATAGCGCGATTGCTGCGGATCTGACTGATGTGCGAGAAATCGCGGCGCCACCCTGACCGTGATGCCGCGCGTTGTGGCGGCATGGGGAAAGATCAGGTTGATGACCATGATTCCCTACAGCCCCGATTTTTCCAGCGCCTGGTCAAGGTCATCGACAAGATCGGCGGGGTCTTCCAGCCCGATCGACAGGCGCAGCATGCCTTCGGTGATACCCATCTCGGCGCGCACATCGGCTGACACACTGGCGTGGGTGGTTGACGCCGGATGCGTCATCAGGCTGCGCGAATCCCCAAGATTATTCGAGATATCGATGAGTTCGAGCGCGTCGAGAAAGGCATGCGCCTGCGCCCGGCCGCCATCGACAAACAGCGCGATGATCGAGCCGCCAGCCGCCATCTGGGCCATCGCCAGCCGATGCTGGGGGTGGGATGGCAAGCCCGGATAAAGGCAGCGCGGCACGCGGCTTTCAAGAAATTCTGCCACGATGCTGGCGTTTTCGCACTGGCGCCGAACCCGAAGATCGAGCGTTTCAAGGCTTTTCAACACCAGCCAGGCATTGAAAGGCGACAGATTGGGGCCGGTATGCCGGGCAAAGGCCAGATAGACGTCGTTGATCCAGCGTTCACTGGATACCACCGCGCCGGCCAGCACCCGCCCCTGCCCGTCCATCGCCTTGGTCGCCGAATAAGCGACGACATCGGCGCCGAATTCCAGCGGCCGCTGGAGAATGGGGGAGGCAAAGGCATTGTCGACCACGACCAGCGCCCCGGCATCATGGGCGATATCCGAAATTGCCCGAATATCCGAGACTTCCAGCCCCGGATTTGACGGCGTCTCGAGAAAAAACGCCTTGGTATTGGGCTGGCGAGCACGCGCCCAGGCATCGACATCGGTGGCATCGACAATTGTCGTCGCAATGCCGAAACGCGGCAATATGGTATCGACCAGCACCCGGCACGAACCGAACAGCGCCCGCCCCGCAACCAGATGATCGCCCGCCGATAATTGGCAGAGCAAAGCCGCCGACATGGCCGCCATGCCGGTGGCGGTAGCGCGCGCCGCCTCGGCACCTTCCATCAGGGCGATGCGTTTTTCGAGCATTTCGGTCGTCGGGTTCTGCAACCGCGAATAGGTCATGCCCGGGCGTTCACCGCGAAAACGCGCCGCCGCTTCCTCGGCATTGTCATAGGCATAGCCCGAAGTCATGAAAATGGCTTCGGACGTTTCGCCAAAATCGCTACGCGCCGTGCCGCCGCGCACAGCAAGCGTTGTCGGCCGCCATTTGTCGGTGATGCTGCGATCCTGGCCGGTAAAACGTTTCATGGATCAGGGGATAGTCGTGCGATGACAGGGGTGCAATGCCGGCTGCTGCTTTGGCGGTCAGGCCGCAGCGGGCGTCGCCGTCGCACGCTGCTCCAGCGGGCCTGCGCCGCGCACAATGAGCAGATACATGACCGGCGTGACGATGCGGCTGAGCAGCGTCGATGAAATCAGGCCACCGATGATCACCCAGGCCAGCGGCCCATAAAGGCCCGAACCCGACAGCGCCAGCGGCAGCAAGCCACCGATCGCGGTGACGCTGGTCAGCAGCACGGGCAGGAAACGCACTTCGCCGGCGCGCTCGATGGCTTCGCGCAGGCCCATGCCGGCCAGCCGCAACTGGGTGGTGAAATCGACCAGCAATATCGAGTTTTTGATCTCGATGCCGATCAAGGCGATAAAGCCGATTACCGCAGTATAACTCAGCGAATTGCCGGTGACGAACAGCGCCACCAGGCCGCCAAACAGGCCCAGCGGAATAACGCCGGCCACGACGGCGGTTTCGCGGAAACGCCCGAATTCGATGACCAGCACGCCAAGGATGCCAAAAACACCCACAGCGATGATCGGCCCCAGCCCGCCAAAGCTGCGCGCTGCGACATCGGCCTCACCGCCGACATCGAACCGATAGCCTTCGGGCAGGTGCAATTTGCCAAGTTCGCGATAAACGGCCGTATTGACCTTGGCCGTCAGGAAGCCGGGCGCTATCTGGCTGGTAACATAGACCGTACGCTGCTGGCGTTCGCGGCTGATCCGCGGCGGTGCATTGTCGAGTCGGGGCGTTGCGATTTCACGCAGCGGAATGGCACCCCGCGTCGTCGGTACATAAATATCGTCAAGCGTCGACAATTCATGGCGCGCCGCCAATGGCATGCGCACGACGACATTATAGCGATCGCCCTCGCGATCACGCAATTGCCCGGCATTTTCACCGGCCAGCGCGAGCCGGATTGCCCGGCGCGGCGATCCCGGCACCACGCCAAGCAACGCCGCCTTGTCGGCATCAAGGCCAAGCTCGATACGCGGCTGATCGACGGCAACCGGATTGTTCAGATCGCGGGTGCCGGGCACCTTGCGCATCACGACCTCGGTGGTCGCCGCCAGATTTTTCAGGATATCCAGATCGGGGCCGACGATCTTCACCGATATAGGCGCGTCGATGGGCGGGCCATTCTGGAAAATCTTGACGGTGAACTGGGCATCGGGCTGTGAATCAAGCGCTGTCCGCAGCCGCGCGACCAGCGCTGGCCCCTTTTGGGTGTCCCATTCCTTCAGCACGACCAGCACTTCACCCAAATTGCTGCGCTGATCAAAACTCCTTTGGTTGTAAAAGATCTGCGGGTTGCCGCGTCCGACATTGGCCATTGCGGCTGTGACATCGGGTTCGGCCAGGACCGCCTTTTCGACAGCCCGGATGGCGCGATCGGTCTGGCTGATCGCGGCACCTTCGGGCGCTGCGACCTGCACCAGGAAATAGGATGAATCGGCCGCCGGAAACAGGCTGGAACCGATGAATGGCACCAGCGCCAGCCCCGACAGGACAAGCAGGGTTGCCGCCAGCATGGCCCGGCGCGGATGCGTCAACGACCAGTGCAGCACCGGCGCATAAAAACGCTGGATGCCGCCCTGGATGATCTGCAGAAAACGATTGCCATGGGCGGGTTCATTTTTTGGCAGGATGCGGCTGGCGAGAAACGGCACAATGGTCAGCGATACGATCAACGACGCCGCGACCGTGCCCAGCACCGCCACCGGCAATGACCGGGTGAATTTGCCGGCGCCTTCGGGCAGGAACGCCAGCGGCAGAAAGGCAAACAGCAAAACGAACGTGCAGCCGATGACGGCGACAGAAATTTCCTTTGTGCCATTGATGGCGGCGGTGATGCGATCCTCGCCTTCGCGCAGATGCCGGGAAATATTTTCCGTGACGACGATCGAATCATCGACGAGCAGGCCAAGCGCGATGATGAAGCCCGAAATCGCCAGCTGGTTGAGGCTGAAACCTGAATAGGCGAGCACAGCGCAGCCCATGGCGAGGCTGAGCGGCACCGATACCATGACCACAAGCGATGCCCGCCAGCCCAGCGGCAGCAGGGTGATCAGCACCAGCCCCAGCGCAATCGCAAAATCCCGGCCAAGCTGGCTGAGCTTGCGGTCGATGTCATAGCTTTGGTCAAAACCGACCTTCAGTTTCACATCCGGCGGCAATTGGCGTTCAAAATCCCGGGCCGCGGTAATTGCGGCGTTGCGGATATCGAGGACGTTCAGATTGTCTTTCTGGGTTATCGTCACCCAGACGGCGCGCTTGCCGTTGAAGCGCGCGATCACCGGCTGTTCCTCATAGCCCCAGCCGACGCTGGCGATATCCTTGATGCGCAACAGATTGCCATCGGCAGCGCGCACCGGCACGTCCTTGACTTCATCGACCGAATGAAAGGCGCCGCCGGCCTGCACGTTGAGCCGCTGATCGCCGATATGGACGGCGCCGGGGGGCAGATCGATCGAGCCCTGGCGCAGCGCGTCGGTCAGGGCTGTAACCGGAAGCCCCAGCTGCGCCAGTCGTCCGGGTTCGATCGCCACCCGCACCTCGGGCTGCGGGATCGCCCAAGCCCGGCTGTTGCGCACGCCGGGCACACGATTCATGCGTTCGCGCAAATCCTTGGCGATCTTTTCCAGCCGGCGATAGGATGCGGTATCGGAAACCAGCGCAAATTGCAGCACGGCAGCCTCGGTGGTGCGCGATTTCAAAAATTCGAGCCGCGACAGGGCCGACGGCAGGGTGCCACGAATGGCATTCACTTCGCGCACGACTTCATCATAGGCTTTTTCAGGGTCGCCGGACCAGCTGAACTCGGCAGTGATGACCGCGGTCGAATCGGTTGATCGGGACGAAACCCTGACGATCCCGTCAAGACCCTGCAACACATCCTCGATCGGTTTGGCTATCGTGGTTTCCATATCGCCGGGTTCGGCGCCGGGGATCGTCGCCACGACCGTGATGAATGGCGACGGAAAATGCGGGTCGACGGTGCGCGGAATGGTCAGAAACGCCGATATGCCGATGGCAGACAGCAGCGCAAACACCACAAGTGTGATCTGCCAGCGCCGGATGGAAAATTCGATGATGCCCATGCGTCTGGCCGGTTTCAGCCGCGCGCCGGCGCAATGACGGTGACCCGCATGCCATTTCGCAAGCGATCGACACCCGAGCTGACCACATGTTCGCCAGCCGCCAGCCCGGAAACGATGGTGACGCCGCCATCGCCGATGGCGCCAAGCGCAACCTGGCGCAGCGCCACCTTGCCGGTTGCTGCGTCATGGACATAGACAAAGCCTTCATCGGCGCGCGCGGCAAAAACCGCTGTCGCCGGCACCGACACGGCACCACCCGCCGCGCCAACGCCGCCAAAGCGCAGCAAGGCCGTGCCGATCAGGCCCGATCGCATCGCCGGATGCGGCGGCAGCGCCAGTTCAACCCGAAAGGTGCCCGTCGCATCGTCACCACGCGCACCGATTTCACTGACGGTCGCCGCCAGCGGCCGGGGCCCCAGCGCCGCGATCGTGACGGCCGCCAATTGGCCAGGCCGCACCCGCGCCAGATCGGCATCGGCCAGTGGCACCCGCAGCACATAGCCCGACTGACGCTCTCCGATAATGAGTATGGTCTGGCCGGGGCTGGTCATCTGCCCGGGTTCCGCCGGGCGGCGCAGCACCACGCCAGCGGATGGCGCCCTGATGGTTGCAAGGCCGATATCGAACCCGGTTTGCGACACACGCGCCCGTGCCGCCGCCGCCGTCGATCGCGCCGATTCAACGCGCGGCGCCGTCACCCAGCCTTTGGTAAACAGCGCCGACAGCCGCCGATAGTCTGCCTCGGCGCGCGCTGCCTCGGCGCCGGCAGCGGTCGCGGCCGCCGACAGGCTGGTCGGATCGAGGCGGGCCAGCACCTGCCCCGGCATCACCTGATCGCCTTCGCGCACCGCGATGCCGGCGATGCGACCGGCTGCGTTGAATCCCATCGGAATTTCACGCTTCAGTCGCACGGTGCCGCTTATGCGCAAGCTCGATTCGCCACTTGCCGACACCGCCGTTGCAATCTGCACGGGGAGCTGCGTGACCTTGGCAGCCGGCGGCGGCGTGGTTCCACAGGCCGAAAGCGACTGGAGAGCGATAACGATGCAAGCTACAGACGTGGGCGTACACGAATTATTACGCGCGCCTTGGTTGTTTGCCGATCGCATTCCCCACATCGCCGACCGCCCCGTCCCGAATTTGATTCCGACTCATATTCGCTGCTTTGCATGGGCTTGCAAGCGAATTTCGAGTGGCGCTCAAACGCGTCACGCAGCGGCTGGCGTCAATCCTTGATGACGAGCGCCCGGATCATCACCGGCTGCGACGATGTGCCATGTGCCAGCGCGGGCACAGGCTCGACATCGGCGTCACTGCCTGACGCCTCATCGTCGGCAACCACGGCTATTTCTGCGACAAAATAGCCCGACATCGCAATCTCTGCATCCGGAAGCTGTGTGACGAGCCGCTGGAAAATGTCCGCTACCGATGCAGCGACGCCGGTGATTCGCAGCTGGAAGATGTGGATTTCGCCAACAAAAGTGACGCTGGCCCAATCCGTCGATTCGATCGATTCAACGATCAAAATCGGTTTTTCCCTATCCAGCGCATCTGCCTGCGCAAGATTGGAAATGGCGCGCATCAGCGCTGTCGCCACATGGCCCGAAAACTGACGCATCATGCCACCTCACGCGGTTCGATTGAATCGGCAATGGCCATATAGGCGAGTACCCGTGCAGCGGTCGCCGGCCGTGGTTCACGCCCGCGTCGCAGATCGAAAACGAAGCGCGGATCACCGGCAACCTGCCGGCCGAACCGCGATGGCGCCAGCGAGCGGCACCGCAAATGTCTTTCTACCATTCTCAACAATGTCATTCCCAATCTCCCGCGCTGCGTCCCGCTTCAAATTCATCCGATTCGGCAGCGTTGGAGATTTATCGGGCGGCAAATCCTACTAGTCTAGGTAAAAAACTATGCTATAGTCCGATTCAAGCGGACCGGGAGAGGAGGTCCGCGAGTTTATGGACAGTATCGCCATCCGCAAGCGGTTGGACGAGCTGATTGCGTCGCACGGCGAGGATTATGCCTCGCTGTCGCGGCGTCTCGGCCGTAATCCGACCTATATCCAGCAATTCGTCAAGCGCGGCGTGCCCCGACGCTTGTCGGAAACCGATCGTCGTGTGCTCGCCCAGCATTTCGGTATCGCCGAACGGCTGCTCGGCGGTTTTGATGACAGTGTCTCGCGCTCCATTGTTTCGCGCCCCGAACTTGTGCAGCGCGCCCAGGATTATGTGCTGATCCCGCGGCTCGCCGTCGGCGCCTCGGCCGGCGCGGGGGCAGAGCCGGGCGACGAAAGCCCGCTCGCCGCCATCGCTTTTCAGGCCAATTGGGTGCGCAGCATCGCCAGTGGCCGGCCCGAAGCCCTGTCGGTGATCAGTGTCGCGGGCGATTCGATGCTGCCAACGCTGGCCGATGGCGATCATATCCTGGTTGATGCCGACGATCGTGAACGGCTGCGTGATGGCATTTATGTGTTGCGCACCGATGATGCGCTGCTGGTCAAGCGGCTGTCGGTCAACCCCGCAACCCGGCGGCTGACCATCCGCAGTGATAATGATGCCTATCCCAGCTGGGATGATTGCGACCCCGCCGGGCTGACCGTGATCGGCCGGGTGGTCTGGGTCGGGCGCCGGCTAAGCTGAGGCGACGAAATTTAGCGGCGCACCGCCATGATGATCGCGGCAATGATTCCGATGGCCAGGCCGATCACAAGGCCTGCCGACGTCTGGCCAAACAGCAGACCGACGACAGGGCCGATCACGAGCCCGGCAGCGATGAGGACACCGCCCGCCATTTGCGGTGGGCGCTGGGAAGGTGGGGGTATGGCCATGGCACGGCCTTGCCATGATTGCCGGCCCGCCGCCAAGCCCCCCGCTCCGCAGCTATCCGGGCCTTGCGCTGCGACAACGCCGCGATACAATCGCTGCGATGCGCCAGGAAGACCCTCCGATCGATATCATTCTTGAACAGATTCGCGCCCGTATGGCCGGCGAGCCAGAGCCCGATGTCGTCAACGCGCCAGCGGTAAAGGCGCCTCAACCAGCCCCGGTTGCACCGCCGCCGGCGGGCGCCATCACCCTTGAGGCGCTGGTGCGCAGCCTGTTGGAACCGCAGTTGCAGCGCTGGCTGGATGCCAATCTGCCCGAAATGGTCGAACGGCTGGCCCAGGCCGAAATCCGCCGGCTGACCGGGCAAAGCTGACCGACAGGGCCACCACTTGCCTGTCCCGGTGGTTGCCGCAATGCGGCCGCGCGGTTAACAGCTTCACCATGAGCCTTATCGATAAAAACTTTGCCCCGGGCGATTTTGAAGAACGCTGGTACGCCCATTGGGAAGCATCCGGTGCGTTCCGGCCCGATCGGCCCGAGGCAAAACCCTATACGATCATCATCCCGCCGCCCAATGTGACGGGGTCGCTGCATATCGGCCATGCGCTCGATAATACGCTGCAGGATGTACTGATCCGCTGGCACCGCCTGAATGGCCGCGATGCGCGCTGGGTGGTCGGCACCGATCATGCCGGCATCGCGACGCAAATGGTGGTGGAGCGGCAGCTGATGGAAAGCCAGCAGCCGGGGCGCACCGCAATGGGCCGCGCGGCGTTTGTCGCCAAGGTCTGGGAATGGAAAGCCGAAAGTGGTGACACCATCACCCGGCAATTGCGCCGGCTTGGCGCCAGTTGCGATTGGGCAAATGAACGCTTCACGATGGACGAAGGCTTTAATACGGCGGTGACGCGGGTGTTCGTGACGCTGTTCAACGAAGGCTTGCTGTATCGCGACAAAAGGCTGGTGAACTGGGACCCAAAGCTCAAAACCGCCATTTCCGATCTGGAAGTCGAAAGCCGCGAAGTCGCCGGCAGCTTCACCCATATCCGCTATCCGCTGGCCGATGGCGTGACGCTCGCCGATGGCCGGGACCATATCATTGTTGCGACCACGCGCCCGGAAACCATGCTGGGTGACACGGCCGTTGCCGTAAATGCGCGGGATACGCGCTATCAATCGGTCATCGGTAAGTTCGTCAAGCTGCCGATTACCGGCCGGTTGATCCCGATTATCGCCGATGACCACGCCGATCCCGAACTCGGCAGCGGCGCCGTCAAGATAACCCCGGCGCATGATTTCAACGATTTCGAAGTCGGCAAGCGCCATGGCATGACGCCGATCAACATATTTGACGCCGATGCACGGATCATCGCGGCAGAGGGCATTCCGGCGGGCTATGTCGGGCTGGATCGCTTCGTTGCGCGCAAGCAGGTAATCGCCGATCTCGAAGCCCTTGCGCTGATCGAACTGATCGAAACGAAGACCATCCAGATGCCCTATGGCGACCGCTCGGGCGTTGTCGTCGAACCCTGGCTGACCGATCAATGGTATGTGAATGCGGCTGAACTGGCGCAGCCGGCACTGGCGGCGGTCAAATCGGGCGAAACGCAGTTCGTTCCGAAAAGCTGGGAGAAAACCTATTTCAACTGGATGGAGAATATCCAGCCCTGGTGCGTGTCGCGGCAGCTGTGGTGGGGGCACCGCATTCCAGCCTGGTATGGGCCGGACGGGCAGTTTTTCGTGGCGGAAAACGAGGCAAAGGCCCAGGCACTTGCGGGCGATATGCTGCTGACCCGCGACGCAGACGTCCTCGACACCTGGTTCTCGTCTGCCCTCTGGCCGTTCGCAACGCTTGGCTGGCCCGAAAACACGGCCGAACTCGCCCGCCACTATCCCGGCGATGTGCTGGTTACCGGCTTTGACATCATCTTTTTCTGGGTCGCCCGCATGATGATGCAGGGCATGCATTTCATGGGCGAGGTACCGCCGTTCGAGACCGTTTATTGCCACGGCCTTGTCCGCGACGCCAAGGGCGCCAAAATGTCCAAGTCCAAGGGCAACACCATCGATCCGCTGCTGCTCATCGACAAATATGGCGCCGATGCGCTGCGCTTCACGCTGACCGCGATGGAATCGCAAGGCCGCGATATCAAGCTCGATGAAAAGCGCGTCGAAGGCTATCGCAATTTTGCGACAAAGCTGTGGAACGCCGCGCGCTTCTGCCAGTCGAACGGCATTTCGGGGTCAACCAGCGTTGCTCCGCCGCCTGCGAACAACGCCGTCAACCGCTGGATCATCGGCGAAGTCGCGGCCACCGCCCGCGCGCTGGAAACCGCGATTGCGACCTTCCGCTTCGATGCCTATGCCGACGCGATCTACAGTTTTGCCTGGAACCGCTTTTGCGATTGGTATCTGGAACTCACCAAGCCGCTGCTGTCCGAAGCTGCTGACCCAGTTGTAGCGGCCGAAACCCGCGCCGTCTCCGGCTGGGCGCTCGACCAGATCCTCGTCATGCTCCACCCGGTGATGCCCTTCCTCACCGAGGAACTCTGGCACAAGCTCGGCACCCGCAGCCGCGATCTGCTGGTGTCGGCGTGGGTCGCCGCCGACCTCCCCGTCGACGCCGCCGC
>JBBRIC010000035.1:0-24359 GCA_038221665.1 Sphingomonadales bacterium | reverse complement strand
CGACCAGTGTATGGTCCACCGGTGTAGACTTCCCAGGCCTCAGCGTAGTGATCCGCGCCGACGGGCAGGGCTCGAACATCCAGGGCTGGGGCACGATGCCGATGGCGCGGCGCAGGCTGTCCTGCGTCACGCCGGCGATATCCTGCCCGTCGATGCTGACCATGCCAGACTGGATATCGTAAAAACGATAAAGGATGCGGCTGAGCGTCGATTTACCGGCACCGCTGTGCCCGACAATCGCAAGTTTTTTGCCCGGCGGCACATCGAACGAAATATTATGCAGAATCTGTCGGCGCGCGTCATAGCCGAAATCAACATCTGAAAACCGGACATGGCCGCCATGGATGCGCAGCGCCGGTGCGCCTGGCACATCGGCAATTTCTGCGGGCGTGTCGATGAGGCCGAACATCGCCTCCATATCGATCAGGCCCTGCTTGATCTCCCGATAGACCATGCCCAGCATGTCCAGCGGCCGAAACAGTTGCGCCAGCAGCGTGTTGATCAGCACCACGTCGCCGACGCTGAAGCGGCCCTGATCCCAGCCCCAGACGGTATAGCCCATGGCGCCGGCCATCATCAGATTGGTAATCAGCGATTGCCCGATATTGAGCCAGGCGAGGGACACTTCATTCCGGGTCGCGGCATCGGTGTAGCGCTTTATGGCCAGGCCGTAATTCTGGTTTTCATAGGCCTCGGCGTTGAAATATTTGACGGTTTCATAATTGAGCAGCGAATCGACGGCTCGGGCCACCGCCTTGTTGTCGCTATCCACCATCTCTCGGCGCAGCTTGGCCCGCCAATCGGTGACCTTTTGGGTGTAGCTGATATAGGCGATTACCATGACCAGCACCGCAGCGACCATGGCCGGGCCGAGCTTTAGCCAGAAAATGATGCAGACCGCGGTGAGCTCAAACACCGTCGGGAAGATGTTGAACAGGATGAAGTAAAGCATCGTGTCGATGCTTTTGGTGCCTCGCTCGACAATTCGGGTCAGCGATCCGGTGCGGCGTTCAAGGTGAAAGCGTAGCGACAAGCGATGGATATGCGCAAAAACATCCTGGGAAAGCCGCCGCGCCGCCGTCTGGCCGACCTTTTCAAAAATGGCGTTGCGCAGATTGTCGAACAATACGCCGCCAAAGCGCGCGCCGGCATAGGCCACTACCAGACCTATAGCGATGGCGGTACCGCCGGGCACCCGTTCGGCCATGCGATCGATGGCGCCCTTGTAGACAAAGCCCATCAGCAGCATCGTCGATTTGGCCATCAGCACCAGCAGCATCGCGGCCATGACGCGCGCCCGTAACGCCGGTTCTGCCTTTGGCCAGAGATAGGGCAGGAAACGGCGCAAGGTGCCGAAATCGGCCTTGCCTTGCGGCGCCCCTGTGGAAACGGTCATTGGGTGCATACTGCCTATGTGGCGGTCAAGCGGCGGCAGTGCAACCGGCGGCTTGCCACGCTCGCACCCGGCGCTGCATGATGCCGTCCATGATGATGGTTTTGTTCGCCCTGCTCGCTGCCGCCCCGCCGGCAAGTCCCATCGCACCGGCGCCGGTCGTTGATCCCGCACGTTGCGATGGCAAGCCGGTTATCATGCTGGTGTCGGGGCTGGTGCATGATCGCGACCGGATCCTGCGCTATGGCCAGGCAATTCAGGCCTCGGGCCTGTATGAAAAACTCGGCGGCTATTATCTCGCCAGTCCACGCAGCGTCGCCACATTTGAAGGCAGCCCAGCGGCAAACCAGAGCAGCCTGATGGTGCGCTTCCCCTGCTACGCCCATGCCAGAGCCTTCTGGTATTCAAAAACCTATCAAAAAATGCTGATACCCTTGCGGCAAAACCCCAGTGCCGGCGATTTTACAGTGACGGTTTACCCGGAAATCGCGCCGCCCTCGGCAATCGCGGCGATGCTGCAACCGGGCGGCTATAAAACCAATCCAGCGCCAGAGGTTGCCGCGAGCATCCCGCAAGTACCAGCACAATAGGCCCCGGCGTTTCCAGTGCGAGCGATACGGCCTGACCCCTTAACCAAGGCAAAAACCGGTAATGCTGACAATGAGCCCACCGGGGCCATCGCAATTATTTGCTGACAAACAATTTGGCCCCCGCTCCGGGGGCATGGAGCGGGGGCCGTTGTTTGCGCTCGTCACGCAGTGGCTGTCGTCATCCCGACCGAATAACAGGGGGAAACTCCGGTCAAGCGTTCCAGCCACATGTCGCTTATGCCAGCGCCGAGATTGACCCGGCATGAACGACTGCAAGAATTGACGGCCGCGACAGATTTTCTTTGCTGCGATGCCGCGGCTTTTTGGTGTTTTCCGGCCATGGCGGCTGATCGTGCCGACGGCGGAACCGCGAATTCGCACGCCGGTAACCCTATGCCTGTTGGCCGGGAATACCTCAAAATCAGCGGGTTACCGGTCGCCTGGGGTCCCGAAAGCCAAAATCCGCTTTTGACAGATCGGCGTTGTAACGGACGTTCGACAGGGTCAACTGGCTCCGCCCGCCTTGCGCATCCAGACTGGTCCAGCCGGCCAGCGCGAGGCCGCCCGGCGCGTTCGAATCGCGCCGGAAGCTGATGGCCAGACTGCCGAATTCCGGGCGTTTGCGGTCGCGGGCTTCAACCACAACGCCATTGTCATCGCTGGCGGTGATGCGCGCCACGCCGTCGAGTTGTGGCTCGGACGCCAGCAATATCCCTAGCGGAGTCGATTTGACCGGCCATTGCGACACCTGATTGACGGCATAATCGACAAAGGTCAGCGTGCGGCCATTGCCGACAATCAACAGCTTTGATTTATCATATTGAAACCGGATTTTGCCCGGCCGGGCGAGGATCATCCGCCCGCTAAGCGTGCGGCCATCATTGCCGACCTGGGTAAAATCTGCAGCAAGGCTGGTCGTCGCCTTTAACGATGCCGCGACATCGTCAAGACTGGCTGCAGCAACAGGGGCCGCCGCCGCTATGCCCAGCATGAACAGGAAATTTTTGATCATTGCGGCCTGATGCCCGCTGCGGCGTGACCGCGCAATGAACGATGTCCGGGCCCTGAAATCAGGCGGCAGCCGCAAGGAACCCCAATTGCGCCGCCTTGAAGATCGTCTGGCTGCGGTTGACGGCATCGAGTTTTTCGCCAGCGTTCTGGATATGAAAGCGCACTGTTGCGTGGCTGCGCGACAGGATCAGGCTGATTTCCTTGTCGGTCTTGCCAACGCTGGCCCAGCGCAGGCATTCGACTTCGCGTTTGGTCAATTGGCAATCGCCGGGCAGCCAGTGACGGTTGCGATGCGCCTTGACATAGCCGGCTACAAAGCGGTGCGCCAGCAAGCCCAGAATATCGGCAAAGGCGGTATATTCCGCCGCCAGATCGTCGCGCCTGCGGCTGGCGCAATTGAAGGTGACAACGCCGATCTGCCCGAAAGGCAAATGGATCGGGATGACGATGGCACAGCGTGTCAGCGCCCGTCGTTCGAAATGATCGAGGCTGATTTCATCCAGATAGGCATTGTCCTGGCGGGTCCGAAAGCCCGAGGCATTGACCCAGAAAGGCTCGGATTCATACCGGCAGGCGCGCGGCACCGGCGACGACAAAGCGAGACGCGAATCCGCCCACCAGCGTTCGTCATCGCCCGTCCAGCCAAAGACATCGGCGGCCAGAACATTGTCTTCGGCGTCCAGCAACGTCTGTTTCGAGGCAATATTGTCGCAGACAGCAACCTTGAAATCGCCGATCCGCACGGCAATGTCGCGAAAGGCTTCGGCCGCGCTGCGAATGTCGGCAAGTTTTCGGATCGACACCGCTGCAAGATCGCCCGTCAGGCGTTGCACATCATAAGCAATGATCGTCATGGCAGACCCTCCCCAACGCACCGGCCGTCACACCTTGTCGCAATATCCGGCATCGGCACAGGCCGGATGGGGCACTGACCGGGGGCGAGGCACTGCGGCAGGAGCCTCTGAACGGGCCAGGACTGCTGAACAGACGATAGGGCAAGCGCTCAAAACCTGCAACAAATGAGGGGTTAATCCATTTTAATCTGCTTGAATGGGCAAGGGTTCTTGGCCACTGCGACATTATATATCACGATCAAGGCGCCGACCGGGCAAATCCCGATCAATCCTGCCATTGCTGCCGGCCAGAAAGAACTCGCCCGGCACTTGCAATCCGGGTCATAAATGCGAGGACCATGCCCATCGCTGACTGGCGGGGCGATGACATGAGGATGAACGCAATGACCAAGGGACTGGTGCTGGTCACCGGCGCTTCGGGCTATATCGCCGGCTTTGCGATCAAGCAGTTGCTGGCGGAAGGCTGGACGGTGCGCGGCACAGTGCGCAACCTTGATCGCGCCGATGCAGTGCGTAAAACGCTGGCCGCCCCCGATCTGCAGCTGTTCCCGGCCGATCTGACAGCGGATGCCGGCTGGCAGGAAGCCGCCGCCGGCGTCGATCTGATGCTGCATATTGCCTCACCGATTCCACTACGCGAACCGGCCGACCCCGATGACCTGATCCGCCCGGCCCGCGATGGCGCCTTGCGTGCTCTGCGGGCCGCTCGCGATGCCGGCGTCAGGCGCGTCGTGATGACCAGCTCGACCGCTGCCATCTGCTATGGCCATGACCGCAGCGACGCCAGGATTTTCAGCGAGGCCGATTGGAGCAATACCGACGGCCCCGACAGCTATGCCTATATCAAATCCAAGACGATCGCCGAACGCGCCGCCAGGGATTGGATTGCGGCCGAGGGCGGCGGGTTGGAATTTTGCACGGTCAACCCCAGCGCCGTCATCGGCCCGGTACTGGGCAGCGATTTTTCACCATCGATCGAGGTTGTCAAAAAACTGTTGGGTGGCGAATTGCCCGGCCTGCCGCGTCTGGGATTTCCCATTGTCGACGCGCGCGACATTGCCGATCTGCACATCCGCGCCATGACGGCGCCTGCCATGCATGGCGAACGCTTCCTCGGTTCGGGCGAATTCGTCTGGATGAAGGACATTGCCGACATTTTGAAAATACGCCTCGGCGCGCAGGCAAGAAAGGTGCCGACCCGCAGCCTGCCCGATTTCCTGCTGAAAATTTCGGCGCTGTTTGACCCGACGGTGAAGATGGTGATCCCGGAACTTGGCCGCCGCCGGCAATGCGACGCGTCGCATGCGAGGGCAGTGCTCGGCTGGAAAACCCGCGCCGCAGCTGAATCGATCGTCGATTGCGCCAATAGCCTGTTGGCGGCCGGGCTGACCAAAGTCTGATTGCCGGCTTGCGGCGCAACGATTGTCAATGGCATGAACGCGGCATGCCGACTTTGGTGGGGAGATATTGGAATGGCAAACACTGGTTTGGTGCGCTTGGGATTGCTCGCTGCGGCGCTGTCGCTGGCTGGCCCGGCATACGCCGAGGTCAAGATAGGCAAGCCGGTGCCGGCGGCCGATGCAACGCTCGACGCCATCAAACTCGATGGCGGGCGCGCCGACTTCAAGATGGTGCGCCGCGTCGTCATTCCGTTCTTCCAGGTCGAGGTGCAGGAAAAACTCGCCAAGGATGCCAAATCGAAGGAGTTGTTCGGTAGTGCCACGGCCAATGTGCGCGCCGACATAAAGGTTGAGGGCCTTGCCGATACCGACGTTCAACCGCTCGTCGATGCCGCCTACAAGCGTTTTGTCGACAAATTGACTGCGGCCGGCATCGAAGTCGTGCCATTGGCAGTGGCGACCGCCGCCAGCCCAAAGCTGGCCAAACTTGTCGCAGCAATGAAGCCGGCCCCGGTCACGGTCGCGACCGCCGGTGGCGGACGGTCGCGCTTTTTTACGCCATCGGGTCTGGGTTTTTACTTTTATGGCGGTGACGAGCGGCAAAGCGGCATGTTGAGCGGTTTCAGCCAGATGGGCACTGCAGCCGACGAAACCTATGCCCTCGCCGAACTGAAAGACGTGGCGTTCGTCGGCTTGCGTACGACGATCAATTTTGTCGAGGCTAAAAGCAGCGATTCGAGCTGGTTTGGCCGCAATGGCAATGAAGCCAGCGTCAACACAAACGCCGTGGCAGCGATCACCCCCGGCGCCACCCGCGCCTGGATCAACGCTGGCTATACGCTATCGCCCAAAAGCCCCGGTCGGGTCAGTTATGTCCTCGCCAACGCACTGGTGCCGCCGGTAAACCCGGTTATGTCCTATGGAGAGACCACATCGACCGGCAAGAAGGTCAGCAATATCCTCGGCGGGCTGCTCGGCGGGCTCGCCGGCAGCCGCAGCACCTTTGACTATCGCGATTACACCGTCGTCATCGATGGCGCGCGTTTTCGCGAAGGTATCGGGCCGGCATCGGCCAATGTCGCCGACCTGATGGGAAGCGCCGTCGTCCGCGATCTGGGAGGTACGCCGCGCTGACCAGGCGGCTGGTACAACAACCCTGGCGTCATGCGCACCAATGAATATCGATATCCATATCGAGATCGGCGAGCAGCCGGCCGATCGGCAAGGGGCTTGACGCCCCGTCCTTCAACGCCTGTTCGACCATGCGGCGTTTGTCGGCACCCGTAAGCACCAGTGTGATGACCCGCGCCGAGACCAGCGCCGCCTTGGTTAGCGTCACCCGGTTTACCGGCATTGCTGCGGGCATGGGATCGGGGCGCAGCCCCATGGCGCGGCGCACCTTTGGGCCATTCAGCGCGCCATCATAATCGGGGCCGGGAAAGATCGAGGCGACGTGGCCGTCGAGCCCGACGCCCAGCCACGCCAGATCGAGCGGCCATTCCAGATCGGCGAGCCGTTCATCGGCGGCACGGCCAGCCGCCTGCGGGTCGGTTTCGCCGGCGCACAATGGCACCACCCGGGCCTTTTTGGGGAGGAACATGCGTGCCAGCATCCCGACATTGGAACGCGGATCGGTCGGCGGCACCAGCCGGTCATCGGTTGGCACGATCGTCACGTCCGCCCATTCGAGTTTGCGCTGGCTAAGCAGTTCCAGCGCGGCGCGGGGCGTTTCACCGCCGGGCAGCGCGATGATCGCCCGGCCGCGCGCCGTCAGCGCCTGTTCAACGATAAAGCCGACGTCGCCCGCCACCGCCTCGGCCAGTTCATCGCTGTTTTCGTAATCCCACCATTCCGCTTCGATCATTCAAAATTCCCAATACCGCGCAAAAGCGGCCTTTCGCATAGTTGCCGGGGCCGGTCATCCAAAACCCTGATGCCGTCAGGACCTGTTCGGCGTGCCACGGATCAGTCGGTCAATTCGTTCCAGGCGTCTTTCAGCTTGTCGAAAAAACCTGTCTGGCGGGGGTTGTTCTTGCCGCCTTCGGCGGTTTCCAGCGTCTGGAATTCCTCCAGAAGCTCGCGTTGGCGCTTGGTCAGCTTGACCGGCGTTTCAACCTCGATCTGGACGACTAGATCGCCCGCACCGCCGCCCGCCTGGCCATTGTTCAGCGCCGGCATGCCGCGACCCCGCACCCGGAACTGTTTGCCGGTCTGGGTACCGTGCGGCACGCGGACCATGGCGACTTCCTTGTCGAGCCCGGGCACTTCGATCTCACCGCCAAGTGCAGCAGTGGTGAACGAAATCGGCGCCACGGCATAAAGCGTCGTGCCATCGCGCTTGAACAGGCCATGCGGCTTCAGGTGCACAAAAATATACAGATCGCCGGCAGGCCCGCCGCGTGCGCCCGCTTCGCCTTCGCCGGCAACCCGGATGCGCGTCCCGTCATCGACGCCGCGCGGCACATTGACGTTGAGCGTCTTCTGCTTTTCAACGCGCCCGGCACCGCGACAGCTATCGCACGGGTCGGCGATGGTCTGGCCGGCACCCTGACAGGCGGGGCAAGTGCGCTCGACCGCAAACAGGCCCTGGCGCATGGCGACGCGCCCCTGGCCGCCGCAGGTGGTGCAGGTCCTGGCGCTGGTACCCGGCTTGGCGCCGCTGCCGGCACATGGTTCGCAGGTTGCAGCGACTTCAACTGTCAAGGTAGCAGCCTTGCCGGTGAATGCCTCCTCCAACGTCATTTCAAGATCGTAACGCAGATCCTGGCCGCGTGCCGCGCCACCGCGACCGCGCTGCTGGCCGCGCCCGCCGCCCATGAATTCGCCAAAGATATTTTCAAAAATATCGCTGAAACCGCCAAAATCCTGGGCGCCGCCAAAGCCACCGCCGCCGCTTTGGGTAAAGGCAGCATGGCCGACGCGGTCATAGGCGGCGCGTTTTTGCGGGTCTTTCAGAACGTCATAGGCAATGCTGATCGCCTTGAACTTTTGTTCGGCCGCCGCATCGCCGGGGTTCTTGTCGGGGTGCCACTGCATGGCGAGCCGCCGATAGGAGGATTTGAGGACCGTGTCATCGGCACCGCGCTGGCATTCCAGCAGCTCATAATAATCAATTTCGGTGTTCATGTCGCGGTGCTTCTCCCGTCCCGCGGGCGGGAGGGGCCGGCGCCGGCGTCATGTCGCGATCGACTGACGCCCGGCCGACACCCTGCCCCAAATCCCGCCTCTGCTGCCCGAGGCGGGAGTCAAATCCACTTAGTTCTTGTCATCCTCGACATCCGAAAATTCGGCATCGACGATATTATCGTCCTTTGCAGGTTCAGCGTCAGGCGCAGCGGCCTTGGCCTGCTCGGCAGTATAGATAGCCTCACCCAGCTTCATCGCGGCGGCCGACAAGGCGTCGGTTTTGGCGCTGATGCTGTCGGCATCGCCGCTGTCGAGAACTGCCTTGGCATCGACCAGCGCTGTCTCGATTTCGGCCTTGATTTCGGCCGATACCTTGTCGCCATGTTCGGCAAGCTGACGTTCCGTCGAATGCACGAGGCTGTCGGCCTGGTTGCGGGCCTCGGCAACGGCGCGGCGTTTCTTGTCGTCCTCGGCGAACTTTTCGGCGTCCTTGACCATCTGCTCGATGTCGTCCTTTGAAAGGCCGCCCGATGGCTGGATGCGGATCTGCTGTTCCTTGCCGGTGCCCTTGTCCTTGGCATTCACCGCGACAAGGCCATTGGCATCGATATCAAAGGTCACTTCGATCTGCGGAATACCGCGCGGCGCCGATGGAATGCCGACAAGGTCGAACTGGCCGAGCAGTTTATTGTCCGCCGCCATTTCGCGTTCGCCCTGAAAGACGCGGATGGTGACAGCCGACTGGTTGTCATCGGCGGTCGAATAAGTCTGCGCCTTTTTGGTCGGGATCGTCGTGTTGCGATCGATCATGCGGGTAAAGACACCGCCCAATGTTTCGATGCCGAGCGACAATGGCGTCACATCCAAAAGCAGCACATCCTTGACATCGCCCTGCAGGACACCGGCCTGAATGGCGGCACCCATGGCGACGACTTCATCGGGGTTGACGCTGGTATTGGGCTCCTTCCCGAACAATTCCTTCACGAACTGACGGACGCGGGGCATGCGAGTCATGCCGCCAACCAGGATCACTTCATCGATCTCGCTGGCCTTGATGCCGGCTTCCTTGATCGCATCGAGGCAAGGCTTGCGGGTCCGCTCGATGAGATCGAGGACAAGCTTTTCAAGGTCGGTGCGGGTGATGTTCTTGACCAGATGCTTGGGGCCGGTCGCATCGGCCGTGATGAACGGCAGATTGACTTCGGTCGAAGCGCTTGACGACAATTCGATCTTGGCCTTTTCAGCGCCTTCCTTCAAACGCTGAAGCGCGAGCTTGTCCTTGGTCAGATCGATGCCTTCGGCTTTTTTGAAATCCGATGACAGGAATTCCACCAGCTTGGCATCGAAATCCTCACCGCCAAGGAAGGTGTCGCCGCTCGTCGATTTGACCTCGAAAACGCCATCGCCAAGTTCCAGTACCGAGACATCGAAGGTGCCGCCGCCAAGGTCATAAACAGCGATGGTCTTGGCTTCGGTTTTCTTGTCGAGCCCATAGGCGAGCGCTGCTGCGGTTGGTTCATTGATGATGCGCAGCACTTCCAGCCCGGCGATCTTGCCGGCATCCTTGGTGGCCTGACGCTGGGCATCGTTGAAATAGGCCGGCACCGTGATGACGGCTTGCGTGACGGTCTCGCCAAGATAGGCCTCGGCGGTTTCCTTCATTTTTTGCAGGATGAAGGCCGAAATCTGCGACGGCGAATAATCCTCGCTGCCAGCATGGACCCAGGCGTCACCATTATTGCCCTTGACGATCTTGTACGGGACAAGCGCCATGTCCTTTTGCGTCATCGGATCGTTAAAGCCACGGCCGATCAGGCGCTTGACGGCAAAAACCGTATTTTCGGGATTGGTTACCGCCTGGCGCTTGGCAGGCTGGCCAACCAGCCGTTCGCCATCCTTGGTAAAGGCAACCTGCGACGGCGTCGTGCGCGCGCCCTCGGCATTTTCAACCACTTTAGGTGTTGAACCTTCCATGACAGCGACGCAGCTGTTGGTGGTGCCAAGATCGATCCCGATAACTTTTGCCATGATATTTTCGTTCCGTCCTCTGCTTGGGCCCGTGCGAGAGCACCCCGAAGCGGCGCCATCCATCGTCCCTGTCGTTGAATTCAGAGCGTGAAATGGTGACGCAATCGCGGAGTGCAAGATGGCAGCCGCTATAGGCAGCGGTTTTTGGTGTCGCAAGACAGGTCGGGGTAGCCAGAAGCCGATGAGGTCAGTCGGATCGGGACAGTGGCCGGGCTTTCTTGCATCGCAATGCCGCCCCGCCCATGGTGCAAAAATGCCCCGCCGCCCCACCGCTTCGTCTACCGATCAACCTGCCGGCCTGCCGACCCGGGCAGCGATCCTCGATTTCATCCGCAGCCAGCCGGCCAGCGTTGGCAAGCGCGAGATCGCCCGGGCCTTTGGCCTGCACGCCCAGGACAAGATCGCCCTGAAAGCGCTGTTGAAAGACATGCAGGACGCGGGCGAACTCGAAGCCGGCGCCGGCCGCACGCTGCACAAGGGCGGCGGCCTGCCCAAGGTCGCCGTCATCCGCATCATCGAAATCGGCGAAGATGGCCTTGTCGCCACGCCCGACCGTTGGGATCATGCGGGGCCAGCGCCGCGCATCAGGGTAATCGAGGCCAAACGCCGGGGCGCCTTTGGGGTCGGCGATCGGCTGTTGTCGCGCATCGAGGAAGCCGGCGCCGGCTGGCAGGCCTTTCCGATGAAGGCGTTGGCGAAATCCGAGGAATTCGTGCTCGGTATCTTGCGCAAGGAAGCGCTTGGTTATCGCCTCGTCCCTGTCGACAAACGCGCCCGCAACGATCTGATGGTCTCGGACCCCGGCGAGGCCAGCCCCGGCGATCTGGTGCTGGCCGAACCCAGCGGCCGGCCGCCGCGCCAGTTCGCCCGGGTGGTGGAGGTGCTGGGCGATCCCTTTGCACCGCGCGCCTTTTCACTGATCGCCATCCACGCCAAGGGCATTCCGCATAATTTTGACGCGGCAACGCTCGAACAGGCAGACCAGATGGCGCGCCAACCGCTGGGCGCGCGGGAGGATCTGCGCGCCCTGCCGTTCCTTACCATCGATCCGGCCGATGCACGTGACCATGATGACGCCATCTGGGCCGCGCCCGACCCCGATCATGAAGGCTGTTTCAAGGCGATCATCGCCATCGCCGACGTCAGTTTCTATGTCCGCCCCGAGACGGCGCTAGATCGATCGGCGCGGCAACGCGGCAACAGCGTCTATTTTCCGGATCGCGTCGTCCCCATGCTGCCTGAAACCCTGTCGGCCGATATTTGCTCGCTGGTCGAAGCCAAGGATCGCGGCGTGCTTGCCTGCCATCTCGATATTGCTGCCGATGGCAAGATCCTTGGCCAGCGTTTCAGCCGCGCCGTCATCCGCTGCGTGACCAACATCGCCTATGAAGCGGCACAGGCGAGTATCGATTCGGGCACCGGCGAATTTTTGCCGATCCTCGATGATCTCTGGGCTGCCTGGGGCGCCTTGTCACGGGCGCGCGATGCCCGGGAGCCGCTGGCGCTGGACCTGCCCGAACGCCGGGTGCGGCTGGATGACCATGGCCAGATTGCCGCCATCGAATTGCGCGAACAACTGGCGGCGCATCGCCTGATCGAAGATTTCATGATCGCCGCCAATGTTGCCGCAGCCAAAATGCTGGAAATCCAAAAGGCCCCCTGCATGTACCGCAACCATGAAACTCCGGGCCGCGAAAAGCTGACGGCGCTGAAGGATTACATGGATAGTTTCGGCCAGAATTTTGCGCTGGGCCAGGTGATCAAGCCAGCTGTGTTCAATCGGCTGATCGAACGCGTCAAAGGTGAGGATTTTGCCGAACAGGTGATGGAACAGATTTTGCGCACCCAGACCCAGGCCTATTACAGCCCGGACAATCTGGGGCATTTCGGCCTGTCATTGGGAAGCTATGCGCATTTCACCTCGCCGATCCGGCGCTATGCCGATCTCGTCGTCCATCGCGCCCTGGTGACAGCCTGCAAATTGGGTGAAGGTGGATTGTCGGACGCAGACGGCGCTGCCATGGGCCGCACCGCCGACCATGTCAGCATGACCGAACGCCGCGCCATGGAGGCAGAACGCGACACCACTGATCGCTATGTCGCGGCATTTTTGTCAAAGCGCATCGGTGAAATACTGCCGACGCGCATCACCGGGGTGGCCAAATTCGGCTTTTTTGCGCAGGTCGTCGGGCTGGGCGGCGATGGGCTGGTACCGGTGTCGACATTGGGCGCGGAACGCTTTGTTTTTGATGATGCGACCCGGGTGCTGGAAGGCATCGCAACGGGCACCCGCTACACCGCCGGCATGCGGCTCGACCTGCGCCTGGCCGAAGCCAATCCGATCACCGGCGCGCTGCGCTTTGAATTGCCCGATAGCGATGCGCCGCCGCGTGCCGAGCGCCGCGACCGCGTCCATGGCGCGCGACGCCCGGGCCAGTCGCGGGTGCCAAAGGGGATCAGGCGCGGCGGGCGATAGGCGCTCAGGCTTGCCGCCGGCCGGCACCGACGCTCTAGAGCATCGTGCCGAAAGTCGGGTCCAGCCCGCTCCCCCAACCGCGACGGCGGTCGAACACAACGCCGGGGCACCCCAGTGTGGTACCCCGGCACTATATTTTGGCTGATTGGTTCAGCCGATCGGTTCAGGCAGCGACCACCCGCAGCCGACGCCGGCGGGCGGCAACGCCGACCATGCCAAAGCCAGCAATCAGCAAGGCCCAGCTTTGCGGTTCGGGAACCGTTGACAGGCTGACGCCATCAAGCAGCGCTACCGGTGGCAAGCCATCCGGCGTGCCGACCGACAGAAACGACAGCAGCTGGCTGCTGCTGACGGCCTTGAAGTTCTTGCTAACAAGGAACCAGCCCTGAAAACCATGGGTCGGATTGGCTACGGTGGCAGTCGAAAAACTGCTCGGTCCAAACGACACGTCCAGCCGCTCGGTGATGTCGCCGGTACGGTTTTCAAACTGGGTCCCGGCCCAGTAGAATTTCAGCGCATAGGTCTTGCCCGGCGTCAAACCATTGACCGTCTGCGACAAGGCACCATTGAAAAAGATATCGCCATCCAGCGCGACAAAATTCCCGCCATCGGGACTGGCGCCAGCAAAATTCGCCTGTGACAGCTTTTGCGTTTCGGATGCGGAATAGCGCGTGTCCGGCTCGCTGGTCAGAACCTTGGAAGCATCGAACAGGACATTGAAGGAACTGTTCGCGTTGGTTGTGCTCCCCGGCGCAGATGTCCAGCCGGTGAGTGCCTGACCATAATTATAGTGAACACCGATTTCATAGCCGCCCTTCCCCGACGGGATCGGCGTCGACAGCGTTTCAAAACCGCCGTTGACGATCAGATTGGCTGCGCTGGCAGGGGCAGCCAGAGCAAACAGGCCCATTACGGCCAGATATTTGAATTTCGACATTGAACAACATCCTTCTTAGTGTTTCAAAAGCAATCACTAACGCTACATAAATTATTGGCGCCGGTTAGTAATCATCAAAAGATAGTTAATTTTTTTTGAGCGGCCGCTACTGGACCTCGCCGCCGGCGTTCGCGTGACTTTCGCCGCGCCCGCGTCTAGAGGCTGGCGCGTGAAGATCAGCACCTCTGCCCGCTCCGCTGCCCGTCTGGGGGCAGTTCAGGCGCTCTACCAGCGTGAAATCGGCGGCGATGCGATTCCAAAACTGCTCACCGAATTTCACCACCACCGGCTCGGCCAGGAAATCGAAGGTGCTGAATATGTCGAGGCCGATATCGATTTTTTCGATGATCTGGTGACAGGTGTTGCAGCGCGGCAGGATGAGCTCGACGGGCTGATCGTCGCTGCTCTGGCGCAAGGCTGGGCGCTGAACCGGCTCGACATGCCGATGCGGGCGTTGCTGCGCTCGGCAAGCTATGAGCTGGTGGCGCGCAGCGATGTGACGGCCGCGACCATCATCGATGAATATGTCGATGTCGCCCATGCCTTTCATGCCGAAAAAGACGCCAGGTTCGTCAATGGCCTGCTCGATACCGTGGCACGGCGGGTGCGGGGCTAGGGTGTGGAACGCGACTTCATAGGGTCGCTGCTGCTGCCCCTCGCCGATACCGCCGCCGCGCGCGGCCTTGCCGATGACGCAGCCGTCTGGACGCCGCCGTTAGGGCGCGATCTGGTCTTTACCCATGATGTGCTGGCTGCTGGCATCCACTATCTGGTGGACGATCCGCCGGGCGACATCGCCTGGAAATTGCTGGCGGTGAACCTGTCCGACTTGGCTGCAATGGGCGCAATGCCCATGGGTGTGCTGATGGGGCTGGGGTTGTCGGTGGCCGAAACGGCTGATTGGCGGGCGGCCTTTGCCGACGGGTTGGGCCGGGCGCTGCGACATTTCAAGGTCCCGCTCTGGGGCGGCGACACGGTGGCCGGGCTGCCATCGGCGGTGCTCGGGCTGACCGCTATCGGCAGCGTGGAACCCGGCTCGGCACTCGGGCGCTCAGGCGCGATGCCCGGCGATGCTGTCTGGGTTTCGGGCAGCATCGGGGACGCTGGGCTTGGCCTTGCCATCGCCAAAGCCGCAATTGCGCAACCGAACCAAGGCGATAAATGGCTGCTCAACCGGTTTCGCCGGCCGCAACCCCGGCTGGCGCTGGGCCGTGCCCTGATCGGTATTGCGACGGCCGCGATGGACATATCGGACGGCCTGCTGATCGATGCCGACCGGCTGGCGGCGGCCAGCGGCGTTGGCATCACCATCGGCCTTGCAACCATGCCCCTGTCGGCAGCGGCGTTGGCGAAAGGCGATGATATCGGTGCCCGGCTGGCGGCGGCGACCGCAGGCGATGACTATGAATTGCTGTTCACGGCCCCCGCCGGCGCTGCCGACCAGGTTCGATCGGCAGCCGAGGCCGCCCGGATCGCCGTCACATTGGTCGGCAGCGTCGACACTGCAGCGGGTGTCCGGGCGCTCGATGCCGATGGCCATGATGTAACGCCGGCAAGGCTGGGCTGGGAATATTAGGCTTGCGCGCCACTGCCGCCGAGTGCCCGGCTTTTGTCGCTTTTGCCATCATGCTTGCCATCCCGAGCCGCCTTTGCCATTAGCGAGTGACGAAATGCCGCCAGCGCCGGAGGGGGCAGGCTGATTGCGGGCAGGTCCTTGGGGAGACTTATTTCATGAATATCGTGTTGATCGCAATTTTGTGCGGTCTGGTGGCGGTCATCTATGGTGTCGTTACGGCGCGTCAGGTGCTCGCGGCATCGCCGGGCAATGCCCGCATGCAGGAAATCGCCGCCGCCATTCAGGAAGGCGCCGGCGCCTATCTGCAGAAACAATATATTGCCATTGGCATTGTCGGCGTGATCGTTGCCGTGCTGGTCGCGGTGTTTCTGGGCGTACTCCCGGCCATTGGTTTTGTGATCGGTGCGGTCCTGTCGGGGATGACCGGCTTTATCGGCATGAATATCTCGGTGCGCGCCAATGTCCGCACTGCCGAAGCGGCGCGGCAATCGCTGCAATCGGGCCTGACCATGGCGTTTCGTTCAGGCGCCGTCACCGGCATGCTGGTTGCCGGCCTCGCGCTGCTCGCCATCGCCGGCTATTACTGGTTCCTCATCAACAGCGGGCTTGAACCAACCGGCCGGCCGGTCATCAATGCGCTGGTCGCATTGAGCTTTGGGGCCTCGCTGATCTCGATCTTTGCGCGGCTGGGCGGCGGTATCTTTACCAAGGCTGCCGATGTCGGCGCCGATATGGTCGGCAAAAACGAACTCGGCTTTGATGAAGACGATGATCGCAACCCGGGCGTCATTGCCGATAACGTCGGTGACAATGTCGGCGATTGCGCCGGCATGGCCGCCGATCTGTTCGAAACCTATGTCGTTACCATCGGTGCGACCATGGTGCTGGTCGCCCTGCTGGTCGGCGCTGCCGATGCGCCGCGATTGATGACCCTGCCATTGCTCGCCGGCGGCGTCTGCATCCTGACCTCAATCATCGGCACCTATTTTGTGCGGCTGGGCAGCAGCGGCTCGATCATGGGGGCGCTGTACAAAGGCTTTATCGCAACGGCCGTGCTGTCGATTCCGGCGCTGTGGTTTGCCACCAGCCTGGTTTTTCCCGATATGAACGCCGTCATCGAAGTCAAGGGTGTCAGCGCGGCCGCTGCGGCTGCGGTGGCAGCGCCAACCAATTTTTCCGCGATGGACCTGTTTTACTGCATGCTCGTCGGCCTTGCCGTCACCGGGCTCATTGTCTGGATCACCGAATATTATACCGGCACCGATTATCGCCCGGTGCAATCGATCGCCAAGGCGTCTGATTCGGGCCATGGCACCAACGTTATCCAGGGCCTTGCCGTTTCGATGGAATCGACGGCACTGCCAACGCTGGTGATCGTTGCCGGCATCATCGCCAGTTTTCAGCTTGCCGGCCTGATCGGCATCGCGTTTGCGGCAACCGCCATGCTGGCGCTGGCGGGGATGGTGGTGGCGCTGGATGCCTATGGCCCGGTGACCGACAATGCCGGCGGCATCGCGGAAATGGCGTCGCTGGAGGCCGAAGTCCGCGTCCGTACCGACGCACTCGATGCCGTTGGCAATACCACCAAGGCGGTGACCAAGGGCTATGCCATCGGTTCGGCCGGCCTTGCGGCGCTGGTGCTGTTTGCGACCTACACCGAGGATCTGCGGCAGTTTTTTGCCGATGTGCCGGTCGATTTCACTTTGTCCAACCCCTATGTCGTCGTCGGGCTGCTGCTCGGGGCGCTGCTGCCCTATCTGTTCGGCGGCATGGCGATGACGGCGGTCGGCCGCACGGCCAGCGCCGTCGCCCAGGATATCCGCGCCCAGTTCAAGGAAAATCCCGGCATCGCCGATCGCAGCGTGCGGCCGGACTATGCCCGCACTGTCGGGCTGGTCACGGCCGGCGCGATCCGTGAAATGATCGTGCCGTCGCTGCTGCCGGTGCTGGCGCCCGTCGTCGTTTATTTTGCCGTGACCGCCGTTTCAACGCAGGGCAATGGCTTTGCCGCGCTCGGCGCGCTGTTGATGGGTGTCATCGTTTCGGGCCTGTTTGTCGCGATTTCGATGACCAGCGGCGGCGGCGCCTGGGACAATGCCAAAAAAGTCATCGAACAAGGTGCCTATGGCGGCAAGGGCAGCCCGGCCCATCAGGCAGCCGTGACCGGCGATACCGTTGGTGACCCGTACAAGGATACCGCGGGGCCTGCCGTCAATCCGATGATCAAGATCACCAATATCGTCGCGCTGTTGCTGTTGGCGGCGCTGGCGGGTCATTGATCCGCCACACCGCCGAATCCCCCAGCTTTCAACCCGGAGCTTGTCAGGGCTGACCGCCGAAGAAGCGTTTAAAGGCTGGATCGTCGCGGTAGGCGCTGAATTCGGCGGCGGATCGCAGGGACCCGATCGACGGCTCGCGGATCGACTCGGCGCGTGTCAGCCAGTGCAATACCATGGCGCGATTGCCATCGATGGCGTGTAGCGTCGCGATCAATATGGCGCCTTCACCCGATTGCTGAAAAGCCTGTTCGGCCGCGGCCCGCAACGACGCCATCATCGCTGCATGACCGCCGCGCGCATAGGCGCTGGCGGCGGCTTCGATGCTGCGGCTGCGGTCGTCATCGCGTTTTAGCCGCGCCGCGATCGCTGCTTCGGCCAAAAAGCCGGCGTCGTCCCGCTCGATCAGGTCGATCCGCGCCAGATAGCTGTGCGCACCGCTGAATGTCGGGTTGGCGTCCGTTACCTGTCGCAGCGCCGACCGGGCCGCGTCGTGATCGCCCATCACATAGCGAACCATGGCTTCATCGGCGCTGATCGCGCTCGATCCCGGGTTGATGTGGCGCGCCCGGTCGAGCATGGCGAGCGCCTGGGCATAATGGCCTTCGCCAAACAGCGCCGTGCCATACCAATGATAGGATTGTGAATCGTTGGAATCTTCTGCAATGGCCCGGCGGAACAGGTCGAGGCCGGCCACGCGGTCACCATCGGACCAATATCGGACAAAGCCCAGCGACCGCAACGCGCTCGGCGATCTGGGATCGAGCGCCAGCGCCTTTTGGGCGGCAAAGTTCGCCCGGCGATAGGCGACTTCTTCAGGGATCGAATTGAATTCGCGCAGCAAAAGATTGGTTTCGGCGATCCCCGCAAAGCCCAGGGCATTGCCCGGATGGCGCGTGGCCAGCGTTCCGAATTTCTTTTCGGCATCGAACAATCCCGCCACCGACCGGCTGTGCATGGCATAGCTCGCGGTTTGATAGGCGGCATTGGCCGCCGCGTCATTGCCATAGGGCGCGACGGCAACCTGCGTGGTGCCGCCGCCAGGTGAAAAGAACATGGCAAGGGCAATTGCCGCCATGGTGACAAGGCCACCGACGGCCAGCGCCCTGACAGGCTGGCGGCGGGCCGCAGGCGTGCCGGGCGCCGGCACTGCAACGGCCAAGGCGATTGGCGGGGCGACCGATGAAGCAACCGCTGAAGCAACCTGTGAAGCCATGGCGCTGACCGGCACCGCGACAGGCTCATCCCGCGCCATCCAGGCGAGAAGTTCATGCCGATCGGCCCAGATACTGGCGCTGCCACCCCCCGGGACGCGGTGTACGGGTAGCCCGCGTTCGGTTTCCCAGCGGCGCGCCGTCCGGGCATCACGACCAACAAAATTGCCGATCGCTTTCCAGCCCATCAATCGCGTGCGGTCATCATCCGTCATGCCCACTCCCGCCCCGGACCTAGCATGGCGCCGGATTTCCCGGAAGCCTTACCAAAGGCTTATCGTTGCGCCACTGCGCTTTTGCGCCCGGCCGATGCGGGTCGTTGCCGATAACGGCATTTTCTGCTAGGAAACCATTATAAGCAGCAACGGGGAGGGGCAACATGATCAACAGTAACGGTCTTACCGCCCTCCGGCGCCGGAATATGCGCACCCGCAAACCGGCCTGACCGCCCCTGGATGCGCCGACCGGCGCGCCGCCTTTTGCTGAATTCCAAATAGGGACGCACCGCCCAGAGGCGCGTGCGAAAATATCATGAACCCGTCGCCTTCCCGCGACTCGACGCCGATACGGCGCGTGTTTGCTTTTGTTTTCCGTCATTGGGCGCGCCAGCCCGGCCTGGCCGCCACCGTTACAATCGCGATGTCGTTGAGTGCAGTCACCGAAATCCTGATCCCGGCGCAGGCCGGCCGGCTGGTCGATGCCCTGGCGCTCGGCGCTGGCGGCCGCCCGGCGGTGCTATCGGCCTTTATCGCCATGTCGGTTCTCGGCCTGGCCATGGTCGGGCTCTATTATGTGTCGCTGCGCGCCATCATCATATTTTCGCCGCGGATCATGCGCGATGTCGTGCAGGATGGTTTTCACCGGGTTCAGCGCCTTTCGACCGATTGGCACGCCAACAGCTTTGCCGGATCGGTGCAGCGCAAGATCACGCGGGGCATGTGGGCCATCGACACATTCAACGACACGCTGTTGCAGGCATTTTTGCCATCGCTGGTCGTCCTGACGGGATCGATGCTGCTGCTCGGGCTGCGCGCGCCTCTGCTGGGGCTGGTGATGGCGGTCGGCTCGATCGCTTATGTGGCGCTGGTCATCGGCCTCGCGACGCGCTGGGTGGCGCCGGCATCGCGGCTGTCGAATGCCCAGGATACGCGCATCGGCGGCGTGCTCGCCGATGCCATCGGCAGCAACGCGGTCGTCAAGGCCTTTGCCGGCGAAGCCCGTGAGGATGCGCGGCTGGCGGCTGTGCTGGCGAAATGGCGGCTGCGCGTCCGCCGCACCTGGGGCCGCCATGTCGTCAGTGGCACGGCGCAACTGGCCGTGCTCTGGATCATGCGTATCGCGGTGACTGGCGCCGCTGTCTGGCTGTGGTGGCAGGGTTCGGCCAGCGCCGGCGATGTCACCTATGTCATCACCGCCTATCTGGTAGTGCAGGGCTATCTGCGCGACATCGGCCATCATGTGCACCATCTGCAACAGGCAGTGAATGAAATGGATGAGCTGGTGGCGCTGTATGATGTGCCGTTGGGGATTGCCGACCATGCCGGGGCGCGGCCGATCAGGATCACGGCGGGGGCGATCTGTTTTGATGCTGTCGATTTCCGCTACGGCAGCCACACGGGGCCCTTGTACGAAGGGCTGGGTGTCGTCATTCCGGCCGGGCAGCGCGTTGGCCTGGTTGGCCGGTCGGGGTCGGGCAAGACGACTTTTGTGAAGCTGGTGCAGCGATTGTATGAAGTCAGCGGCGGCAGGCTGTTGATCGATGGCCAGGATGTCGCGCTGGCGACCCAGATATCGCTCCGCCAGCAGATCGCCATCGTGCCGCAGGAACCGGTGCTGTTCCACCGCAGCCTTGCCGAAAACATTGCCTATGCCAGGCCCGATGCAACAATGGCCGAAATCGAGGCGGCGGCAAAACTTGCCAATGCGCATGATTTCATCGAACGTCTGCCCAAGCGCTATCAGACGCCCGTCGGTGAACGCGGCGTCAAGCTGTCGGGCGGTGAGCGTCAACGCGTTGCGCTGGCGCGTGCCTTCCTTGCCGATGCGCCGATCCTGATCCTCGATGAAGCGACATCGAGCCTTGATTCAGAAAGCGAAAGCCTGATCGCCGAGGCCATGGAGCGATTGCTGGTCGGCCGCACCGCCATCGTCATCGCGCACCGCCTGTCGACGGTCAGGAACCTCGACCGCATCCTGGTTTTCGATCATGGCCGCATCGTCGAGGATGGCAGCCATGATGGCCTGCTGACCGATGGCGATGGCCATTATCGCCGGCTGTTCGATCATCAAACGGGAACGGTGGCGGCGATCGCGGCGGAATAAGGTCCCGCTAGAGCATGATGACATCAGGTAGCATCACGCTCTAGATCGTCCGGCCGATCACTTCGCGCATGATTTCCGAGGTGCCGCCATAGATGCGCTGCACCCGGGCGTCGCGCCACAGCCGGGCGATGGGGTATTCGTTCATGTAACCCGCGCCGCCATGGAGCTGCAGGGCCTCATCGACAACGCGGCCCTGCATTTCGGTGTGCCAGAGCTTGGCCGCGCTGGCTTCGGCGGCGGTCAGCTTGCCCGCCAACAGGCGTTTCAGGCCCCAGTCGATATGTGCCCAGCCGACCTGAAGTTCGGTTTTCAGGCTGGCGAGGGTAAAGCGGGTGTTCTGGAAATCGAACACGGTCTTGCCAAAGGCTTTCCTGTCCTTGACGAACTTGACCGCTTCATCGAACGCCCGCTGCGCACCGGCCTGGGCGGAAATGGCGATGCCGAGGCGTTCCTGCGGCAATTGGCTCATCAAATAGATGAAGCCCCTGTTTTCCTCGCCAAGGCAATTCGTCATCGGCACGCGCACATCGTTGAAGAACAACTCCGACGTGTCGGCGGAATGCTGCCCGATCTTGTCGAGGTTGCGGCCCCGGGCAAAACCGTCGCGGTCGGATTCGACCAGGATCAGCGAGGTACCCTTGGCGCCCTTGTCAGGGTCGGTCTTGGCCACAACGATGATCAGATCGGCGTTCTGACCATTGGTGATATAGGTTTTGGACCCGGAGATGACATAATGGTTGCCGTCCTTGCGGGCGGTCGTCCTGATACCTTGCAGGTCGGAGCCGGCGCCGGGTTCGGTCATCGCGATGGCGGTGATCAGTTCACCCGAGATCATCCTGGGCAGAATGTTAAGCTTCTGCTCCTCCGATCCATAGGCAAGGATATAATCGGCAACGATATCGGACTGGAGCGTGATGCCGGCCGAAGACCCCGCATAGGCGAGTTCTTCGTTGACGACGGCATTATAGCCAAAATCCAGCCCGAGCCCGCCATAGGCTTCCGGAATCGTCGGGCAGAGCAGGCCATTGTCGCCGCAGGCCCGCCAGAACGCCTTTGAAACAATGCCATTTTCCTCGAACGTATCGAGGTTGGGGATCAATTCCCGGTCGAACAGCTTTCGGACCGTATCACGAAAGGCGGCATGATCCTGATTATAGCATTCGCGTTCGGCGGTATCGAGCATGGGGCCACTCCGTTGATCGTCTGTATGAAGCGTTAGCCAAAGCCGCCGCCGCTTGCCACCTGTCTTGCAAAAGAGGGGGCGTGGTGCAACAAACTGCCCCATGCGCACATTGACCCTGCTCCTTGCCGCCCTCATCGCCACGCCAGCGTTGGCTGCCGATGATCCCTATCTCGCCCGCGCCCATGCCCTGTTGAAGGTGCAGCCGATCATCGATGGCCATAATGACTGGGCCGAACAGTTGCGCGGCCAATTTGGTGAAAAATGGTGGGGCGTCGATCTGACGGCCGACAGCCGCAGCTTCAAATCGCCGTTGCAAACCGATATCCCGCGCCTTCATGCCGGCCAGGTCGGCGGGCAATTCTGGTCGGTCTGGGTGCCGGCTACCATCACCGGGCCAGCCGCCGTCAAGGCGACCTTGGAACAGATCGACATCATCCGCGGCATCGTCGCGCGCCACCCCGCGGATTTTGAACTGGCCGCGACCGCCGCCGACATCCGCCGCATCCAGAAAAGCGGCAAGGTCGCCAGCCTGATGGGGGTCGAAGGCGGCAGCCAGATCGACAATTCACTGCCGGCGCTGCGGCAATTTTATGCGCTCGGGGTGCGTTACATGACGCTGACCCACATCCGCCACAATGATTGGGCCGACAGCGCCAATGAGGCGCCGCGCGCCGAACCGCTGACCAGCTATGGGAAGGCCGTCGTCCATGAAATGAACCGCATCGGCATGCTGATCGATATCAGCCATGTCGCACCGGCGACCATGAAGGCAGCGCTGGCTGCATCAAAAGCGCCGGTGATGTTTTCGCATTCATCGGCCCGGGCGCTGGTCGATCACCCGCGCAACGTGCCCGATGATGTACTGCGGTTGCTCGGCGCCAATGGCGGCATCGTCATGGTCAATTATGCCCCCGGCTATGTCAGTCGCAAGCGCATGGAATGGGAGGCTGCGCGCGCCGGGGAGCGCGCCAGTTACAACGCGCCGCCCTATTCAGGGCTTTACATCGGCCAGCCCGACCGGGCGGCGGCAGCGCTGGCGCTATGGGACAAGGCCAATCCGATGCCGCCGGTGACGCTGTCCGATGTTGCCGACCATATCGATTATCTGGCCAAAATCGCCGGCCATGATCATGTCGGCATCGGCAGCGATCTGGATGGCATCGACACCACCCCGACGGGCCTTGAAGGCGTTGAAACCTATCCGGCGCTGATCGCGGAATTGCTGCGGCGGGGCTGGAGCACGGCCGATGCCCAGAAACTTGCCGGCGGCAATATCCTCCGGGTGCTGGCAGCGGCCGAAAGCGTCGCTGCGGGCCTGCGCGATGAAGTGCCGAGCGCCGCCACACCCTGATCGAGGCTGGCATTTGGCAGCCCGCCGGGCCATGCTCGTCTGACTTGCAAGGATCGACTCCATGAAATCACTGTTTGGCGCTGCAAAAATCATTGCCGGTTCGGCGCTGCTGGCGCTGGCGGGCGGTGCGGCAACGCCGGCCATGGCGGCCCTTGCTGTCGGCGCTGCGGCCCCTGATTTCACTGTCGATGGCGCGCTCGATGGCAAGCCCTTCAAATTCCACCTTGCCGAAGCCTTGAAAAAAGGCCCCGTCGTCCTCTATTTTTTCCCGGCCGCCTTTACCTCGGGCTGCACGATCGAAGCGCATAATTTTGCCGAGGCCGCTGCAAAATTCAACGCCATGGGCGCCAGCCTGATCGGCATCACGGCCGGCAATCTCGACCGAATCGCCGAATTTTCAAAAACCGAATGCCGGGCAAAATTCCCGGTCGCGGGTGACCCAAAATTGACCGTTGCCAAGGCCTATGACGCGAAGCTGTCGATGTTCCTCAGCTACACGAACCGCACCTCCTATGTGATCGGCAGCAACGGCAAGGTGGCGACGGTTTATTCAAACCTGTCGGCGAACCATCATGTCGAGGAAATGCTGGCCGGCGTGAAGGCCTGGCGCGCCAGCCACCCG
>JBBRIC010000034.1:0-24568 GCA_038221665.1 Sphingomonadales bacterium | reverse complement strand
CCAGAGACCATGACGCCACCGCAGATTTCATGGTCGAGGATCAGCGTCATCGCAGCGCCCCGCGTGCGCCAGAGACCATGACGCCAACGCAGATTTCATGGTCGAGGATCAACGTCATGAGCCGATGGCTTCTTCGGCTTTGGCCGAGGCAATCATCTTGGCAGCAAATTTCTTCTTGAATTCGGGCCTGTCGGTCGGCGTGTCTTCCCAGATGCCGGCGCTGTAACCTTCGCCGACGCCGGCAAAAAACGCCTGCATAGTATCGAACCGCCCCTGATTGCCCAGCGCTGCATTGATGACCTGCGCCAGGCTGCCGGCACCCGCCGGGCCCATCAACGGCCGCGCCGAAATGAGATTGGTGAAATACAGCGCCGGGATGGCGCGGCTTTTGGCATGTTGCACAACAGGCGTCGTACCGATCGCGAGATTGGGCTGGAACGACTCCACAGCGGCAATGTCCTGTTCAAGGCTGGCGCGATACTGGATATGCGTGCCCCTGGCCTCCAGCCATTCGCGATCGGGGTCCGACCAGACCGTGCGCGGACAGGCGGTGCCGACATAGGGCACTTCGGCACCTGATTCGATCAGCAAGCGCGCCACCAGCAATTCTGAACCTTCATAACCCGAAACGGTGATCCGGCCCTTGATCGGCTTTGCCGCGAGTGCGGCCGCGATCGCCGGCAGGAATTTATTCTGCGCGGCGGCAACCTTGTCGGCGGCGATGCCGCAAGCCTCACCGATGGCGGCAAGCCAGGCGGCAGTGCCGTCACGGCCGACCGGCGCGCTGCCGATGACCTTGCGGCCGGCAGCCTGAAATTCGCGCACGCTGGCGGTGTAAAAGGGGTGAATGGCCGCCACCGCCGCGCAATCCAGGGCCGAATAAAGCTCCCGCCATTCGCGGGTCGGCACCACCGGCCCCGCGGCAAGGCCCATCGGTTCGAGCAGCATCGAAATGCCGACAGGATCGGCCGGGAACATTTCGCCCAATAACGTGATCGTTGGCTTGTCGGGCCGCTCCGCCGGTGCCGTGACAGGCCCCGCCATGGCTTCCTTGCGCGCATAGGCAAGCATCGCGCCGGCCAGCACATCCTTTGCTTCGGCATGGGTGGGCACGCCAAACCCCGGCACATCGATGCCGATGATGCGCACGCCATTGATGACATCGGGCAGCAATTGCAGCGGCACGCCGGATGCTGTCGGCACGCATAAATTGGTGATGACGATCGTGTCGTACAGCTCTGGATCGGCCATTTTATAAACGGCCTCGCGGATATCCTCGAACAATTTTCCGGTCACCAGCGATTCTGAATTGAACGGCACATAGCCGACACTGCGGCGGGCACCGTAGAAATGGCTGGTGAACGTCAGGCCATAGACGCAGCAGGCCGAGCCCGAAAGGATCGTTGCTGTGCGCCGCATCCGCAAGCCGACCCGCAGGCTGCCAAAGGCCGGGCACATCGATTGCGGCTGATCATGCGGGCCTTTGGGATAATCGGCGGCATAGCGATCGAGCACCGCCGATTTCCCGGCTTTCGCGGCAGCATCGCGCATCGTTTCGGCTCCGGCATGACAGCCGGAATCGCCCTCGACAGGGGCCTTTGGGACATCAAGAACGGGCAAATCAGACATTATCGTAGACAATTTCCAATGTTGGCCGGGTTTCAAAGACACCGCCGCGCATATCGGCCTGGGTGGCCGGCGTCAGCTTGAAATTGCCGCCGGTATCTTCGGGTTTGAACAACCCCAAAAGGCCATCCTGATCAAGCGGTTTTGGCCGCACCGGCGGCGCTGTCGCGACATTTTCGGCGAGTTCGGCGAACAACGGCCCCCATTGGCTCTCTGACGTACCGATGATCTGGTAATTGGCGGATTTCTTTCGAATATCATCATCCGCCGGGATCGAGATCAGCGTTGGAATGCCCACTGCATCGGCAAAGGCCTGCGCTTCCCCCGAGCCATCATCCTTGTTGATGAGAATGCCGGCGACGCCGACATTGCCGCCCATCTTGCGGAAATATTCGACCGCCTTGCAGACATTATTGGCGACATACAGCGATTGCAGGTCGTTCGACGCCACGACGATCACCTTTTGGCACATGTCGCGGGCAATCGGCAGGCCAAAGCCGCCGCAGACCACATCACCGAGGAAATCGAGCAGGACATAATCAAAGCCCCAATCGTGAAAGCCGAGTTTTTCAAGCGTTTCAAAACCAGGGATGATGCCGCGACCACCACAGCCGCGACCGACTTCGGGGCCGCCAAGCTCCATCGCAAAAACGCCATCGCGCTGGAAACAGACATCCTCGATCTTCAGATCTTCCCCGGCGAGTTTCTTGATCGATGAGGTTTCGATGATCGTCGGCGTGGCCTTGCCGCCGAACAACAGGCTGGTCGTATCACTTTTGGGATCGCAGCCGATCAACAGCACGCGCTTGCCCTGCTGCGCCATCATGTAGCTCAAATTGGCCAGCGCAAAGGATTTGCCGCTGCCACCCTTGCCATAAATGGCGATGATCTGGGTTTCCTTGGTGATTTCACCGCTGTGCACGGGATCGGGCTCGATATCGGCTTCGGCCCGCAGCGCCAACGCCTCATCGAGCAGCGCGTTGATGCTCATGCCATATTTCTCCAGTCAAAGACCATTTTCAGACAGGTCGGGTCGCTGAACGCCTGGCCATAGGCCGTTGGCGCGGTGGCGGCGGGCACCCGGTTCGTCACCAGACCATCCAGTGACAGCCTGCCGCTGACGACCATGGCGATCACCGCCGCCAGATCATCGGGTTGAAATTCGGTGGCGATCCGGATGCGGGTTTCGCGGCGAAAGGCCGGGGCGAAATTAAAGCGCAACGGGTCGCTGTAAAAACCCGCCAGCACCAGTTCGCCGCCATGGCCCATATGCATGACCGCGGGGTCGATGATCTGTGCATCGCCGCTGGCATCATAGACGCTGCGATAATCGCGCCGGTCGTCGGCATCGGGCGCGATCACGGCATAACCATTGTTGCCGGTGCGGCGCTGCGGGTTGATTTCCCAGACCATCGGGGCCTCGCCAGCCGCCACCGCCAGCCGCGCCAACAGCCGCCCGAGCACACCATGGCCGATGATGAGATCGGGCATGTTGCCGCCAACAATGGCATGCTGGGCCGTGGCGGCGAGCGACAGCAACACCGCTGTATCGCCAAGCCCGTCGGGAATGCTGTGAATTCGTGCCGAACCCGTCACCAGTGTTTCGGCCGAGCCACCGAACAGCCCCTTGGCGCCGATGAATTTCGATGATCCGGGAACGAATACGGTTTCGCCGATGCGCGCCTTGCCATTGGCGCCGGCATCGATCACCCGGCCAACCGCTTCATAACCCGGCACCAGCGGATAGCCCATGCCGGGGAACATCGGCATGGCGCCATTGTACATCAGTTTTTCGGTGCCCATCGAGATGCCGCTGAAATCAACCGCAACAACCAGATCATCGGCATCGGGCGGCGTCACACCAAGGCGACGCAGGGCAACACGCCCCGGTTCTTCGACGACAACCGCCAATGCCTCCACTTTTGCTCCCCGACAGGCGGTGGGTTAACGTGCCCATCTGCCTTTGCCGAACCATCCTATCGCAACGGAACCCTTTGTAAAGCCAAGTTGCGACGGGTTGCTGTCAATTATTCAGGGCTGTCCGGACAGGCTTTGGCGAGCGGGCTGCCGGCGCCGGGCAACACCCGGGATTTGTCGGCTCAGCGGCTGGCGACGATGACCCGCGCCACCATCGGCAAGGCCGTGCGAATTTCACGACAGCGGCGAAAGCCCGCGGCTGCCAGCATGGCGCCATAATGTTCGGCCGTGCGTGGCCGGCCCGATCCCATCGCCCATAGATAAAGGCCGAAATAGGCATCCCCCATCGCCTCGGCGCCCGATGTACCTGCCATGGGTTCGGCAATTACCAGCCGGCCGCCAACGGGCAGACTGGCATAAATTTTTGCCAGCAGCGCCGCCACCACGGCATCGTCATGATCATGAAGGATGCGGACGAGCGTGACGACATCGGCACCGGGCGGCAAGGCATCGTCGCGAAAGCTGCCGCCATGTGTGCCGATCCGCTGCAAACCCTTGCCATCCAGCACCCCGCGCGCCGCCGCCGCAACCGGCGGCAGATCGAACAGCGACAGCTGCAGTTTCGGATGACGCGCCGCGACTTCGGCCAGAAACGCACCATGGCCGCCACCGATATCGAGCAGGCGTCGATGGCGACCAAAATCGCAGGCCGCGATGATTTGTTCGGCGACCATCGGTTGCGACGCCGCCATCAGGTCGGAATAGGCCAGGGTGCCGGGATCATCGGCGCTGGCTGGATCGCCGCGCCCGGCCGCTTCGGCATAGCTCCAGAACGCGGCCAGCCTGCCACCGCCGCGCCCCTGCCGCAGCGCCGCCACCGGGTCGCCGAGATCGACATAAAACAGCTTGTGATGCTCGATCATGGCGAGCGCGCCCTGGTTGTTCGACAGGGCTGCGCCGCGCTGGCCAAGGGTCCAGCGATCACGGGGCAGTGCTTCGACAAGATCGATCGCCGCCGCCGCCGCCAGCAGGCGCTGCATGGCCGGCAACGGCAGGTCGGCGGCGAGCGCCAGCGCGTCGGTCGTCGCCGGGGCCTTGGCCAGCGCCGCGATAATGCCCAGATCGACCGTCGCCGTCAGGGTCTTGGTATAGACAAAGCCGGTGATGGTCTGAAACAGCGCATTGGCATGGCTGCGCGCCGTGCCGCGCAGCAGCGGCAGCCGCATCGACCAGCGTTGAAACGCCGGATCGGCCAGCCAGGCATTGCGCCACAACAGCCAGCGTTCCCGCCAGCCCTTGGCGTTATCGTCCCCGGGATCGTCGCGCGCCATGATCCATCGTCTCTGGACAGTCAGGCTGCGACGGTCAATCATCGGCGCTGATATTCACCTGATGCAAGGCACGGTCGTGGCGCGGGAAAACGAGATCGTCATCATCGGTGCGGGCATTGGCGGCCTGTGTGCGGCGGCGGCGCTGGCCGGGGCCGGGCTGCCCGTCACCGTCCTCGAAATGCAGGCAAGCCCCGGCGGCAAGCTGCGCAGCGTCGATTGCGGCGGCGTCGCCGTCGATGCAGGGCCAACGGTGTTCACCGCCCGCTGGATTTTCGAAGCCTTGTTCGAAAGCCTTGGCGAACGGCTGGAAGACCATCTTGCCCTTCGAAAATCCGAACGCCTCGCCCGCCATGCCTGGGGCGATGGTTCTCAGCTCGATCTCTGGGCCGATCCGGCGCGCAGCCGCGATGCCATCGGCGATTTTGCAGGCGCTGCCGAGGCTCGCGGCTATGACAGTTTTCGCGCCGAGGCAGCACGGATCTGGAATGCACTGGAACACCGCTACATGGCCGCGCCGGTGACGACGCCAATCGGGCTGGCGCTGCGCTTCGGGGTTGGTGGCCTTGGCGAAATGCTGGCGATAAACCCGTTCCAGACGCTGGCATCGGCGTTGCGCCGGCATTTCAGCGATCCGCGTCTGCTGCAGCTTTACGGCCGCTATGCGACCTATTGCGGCGCATCCCCCTATCAGGCGACGGCGACCCTGATGCTGATCGCGCATCTGGAGGCGCGTGGCGTCTGGCTGGTCGAAGGCGGCATGACGAAGGTCGCCGATGCCATCGCGGCGCTGGCGACAGCCCGCGGGGCGCGCTTTGTCTACAACACCAAAGTCGTTGACGTGCGCGTCGAACGCGGCCGGGTCGCCGGTGTCGTTACCGATAACGGGGATTTCATCGCCGCCCGCGATGTCATCGCCAATTGCGACGCCAGCGCCATCGCCGCCGGCCGGCTTGGCCCGGCGGTGGCAGGGGCCGTCAAGGGCACCGCGCCGGCCGACAGATCGCTGTCGGCGCTGGTCACCATGATGACCGCCAAAACCTCGGGTTTTCCACTCGATCGGCATAATGTGTTTTTTTCGGATGACTATCCGGCAGAATTCCGGAATATCTTCCAGGAACAGCGATTGCCTCTGGCGCCCAGCGTCTATGTCTGTGCGCAGGACAGGGGGCTGGGGACGGCGGTGGCGGGGCCGGAACGGTTGCAATTGATCGTCAATGCGCCGGCGACAGGCGATGGGCGACAGGCGAGTGGGGGGGAAATATCGGCATGTCAGACAGCGACGTTCCAAATTCTCGAACGATGCGGGTTGACGCTCATCCCGGAATCGCAGGTGGCGGTCAGCCCGGCGATGTTCGAGGCGCTTTTCCCTTCGACGGGTGGAGCCCTTTATGGTCGGGCCTCGCACGGGTGGCGGGCCAGCTTCCGCCGGCCGGGCAGCCGGTCTGGCCTTCCGGGGCTGTGGTTGGCCGGGGGATCGGCGCACCCGGGGGCGGGCGTGCCGATGGCGGCCTTGTCCGGCCGCTTGGTGAGCGCTGCGATCCTTTTGGACCGCGGTTCGACCAGGATGTTCCCGGGAACGGCTATCGCTGGTGGTATCTCGATGCCGAAAGCCAGGACGGCCGCTTCGGCCTGACCGTCATCGCCTTTATCGGCTCGGTATTTTCGCCCTATTACAAGGCCAGCGGGCGATCGGCCCCGGAAAATCACGTTTCGCTGAATGTCGCGCTTTACGGCCCGCGCGGCCGGCGCTGGGCGATGACCGAACGTGGCAAGGCTGCGCTCTGGCGTGACCGGACCGCGCTAAAGATTGGCCCGAGCGGCGTGTTTTGGGACGGCAATGCCCTCAACATCGAAATCGATGAAGTCGCCGCGATCTTTGGCCAGCCGGTGCGCGGCCGCATCCGGCTGACGCCGGAGGTTCTGGGCCAGCGGCGTTTCCGGCTCGACCCGTCCGGCCGCCATGTCTGGGAACCGCTGGCACCGCGATCGCATGTCGATGTGGCATTTTCCGACCCCGATATCAGCTGGAGCGGCCAGGGCTATCTCGACGCCAATCATGGCAGCGAGCCACTGGAAACAGGCTTTGCCGACTGGCAATGGTCGCGGGCGCATCTGGCGGGGGGCGATACCGCCGTGATGTACGAAGGCCAATTGCGCAGCGGCAGCGACTTCGGCATGGCGCTGCGCATCGGCAATGATGGCAATGCCGAAGTCATGGAAATGCCCGCCGCCGTCGCGCTGCCGCGCAGCCGCTGGCTGGTCAATCGCTCGACCCGCGCCGATGCCGGCCATGGCGCCAGCCTGCGCGCCACCTGGGAGGATACGCCATTTTATTCGCGCTCGGCGCTTTCGACGCGCATTTTTGGTGAAGATGTCGTTGCCGTGCATGAATCGCTGTCGCTCGACCGGTTTCGATCGCCGGTCGTCCAGTGGATGCTGCCATGGCGAATGCCGCGTCGGCTGTGATTGGGGCTTATGCCGAAAAACCGCTGTCAATGACTCATCGACAGTAAGAAGTGCCTTCGGCGGGCAGGGTCTATGGGCCATGCCCGCCGGCGACTATTCGGACGCGTCATCTTTTGGCGGTTTCCGGTCCCGCAGCGTCCAGAATTGATGGATGACAAACACCGCCACCGCGCCAAAACTCAAGGCCATTTCGACCAGGCCGTAACAGCGCGGGTTCATGGCAGGATCTGCTGTTCGCGGGCAAAATCGAGGATCAGACCGGCGTGCACACCGGGGGCTTCCTCATGCGCCAGATGGCCAAGATCGGGGATGATCAGCGCCCGGCCCTGCGGCAGCCGCGCCGCCACATTTGTTGCAAGCTTTGCCGGAATCGTCTTGTCGCGTTCGCCATGGGCAAGGAGGATCGGCAGGTCGAGATCGGGCAGGGCGCGTTCCAGCGGCTCCAGATCCCAGTTCGACATCAACGCCAGCGCGCCGCCAATGTGCCCCGACGTTTTCAGCAGCCGTTCGTAAAGCGAAAGGCCGTGTTTATCGAGGCGCGACCCGGTAGCGTTGTAGAGGAATGAACCGACTTCGCCCGGCACCCGGGCGCGCATGGCGAACAGTTCGGGCATCAGCGGATTGACAAATATCATCCGGGCCAGCGCCGGGAACAACCGGCCGGCCATGCCGGGAAAGGGTAGCAGCGCACCGCCCAGGCTGATGATCGCCTGCGGGGGCGCCAGTTGTTCGACGGCCATGGTCAGCGCAATCGCTGCCCCCGCCGAATGGCCGATGGTCAGGGCCGGCGCGAGTTCAAGCGTGGTCAGCAGGGCGGCAAGCGCCGTGGCAACGGCAACCGGCGTTGGCCGCGCCAGCGCGCTGGTAAAACCATGGCCCGGCAGATCGGGTGCCACGACCGTAAAATGCGGCGCCAGCAGCGGCAGCAGATCGCGCCAGCTATGGCTCGCCGATGCCGTGCCATGGATCAGCAACAGCACGGGGCCCTGGCCCATCACCTGGCAATGCCAGTGCAGCCCGCCGGCGCTGATGAACCGGCTTGCGTCGGCATTGGGCCAGCCGCGCCCTTCGACCTGCCAATCGGGTGCGCTCATGCCGGCATCGCTGCATTGACGGCCGCGACGACAGCGCGGGCATCGAGGCGCGGCAGGGCCACGAAGCGCGCGCCCATGGCGGCGGCAAGCGCGCTGCCCTCCGGGCGCGGCCGGGCGCTGCAATCGATAAAGACACAGGCATGGCCGGCCCGGCCGAGCGCCCGGGCGCTGGCCAGCGCTGCATCCTGCGGGGTAATGCCGCCGCCGCCGCCGACATTGGCCCGACCATCGGTCAGAATGACGATCAGGGGTGTACGGCCGCGCGCCCGTTCGGCGCCGGCGATTGTCTGGGCGAGATCGAGCCCGGCCGCCAGCGGCGTGCCCCCCCCGCCCGCCAGTGCCGCCAGCTCGCGCCTGGCCCGCGCCAGCGATCGCGTCGGCGGCAGGCTGACGCTCGCGGCATCGCCGCGAAACGCCAGCAGCGCGACTTCGGCGCGTTTTACATAGGCTTCGGCCAGCAACAATTCGACGGCGCCCTTGGCTTCGGAAAGCCTGGCGAACGCCGCTGATCCCGAGGCATCGACGGCACAGATCGTGGTTGCCTGCGCCCGCGCCACAAAGCGTCGAATGCGCAGGTCATCGTGGCGGATCGACAGCCGGCCATCGTCGCGCCGTGGTCGCAGCGCCTGCCAGGGCGCTGCCGTCTTGATGGTTTCGATCAGCGCCAGCCGCGCACCGCGACCCGGCGCCCCGGCGCGCACGCCGGCCGGCCGGCCAGAGGTCAGCGATTTCAGCTTTGCACCCGAACTGCCGCCAGCCGGCGCGCGCATCGGGATGCCATTGGCCAGCGCGTCCAATAGCCCGGGCGGCAGCGCCGTGCGCGCCGCATCAAGGACGATATCGGTCGCATCGGGCGGAATCGAATCGGGGTTGTCATCGGTTGCATCATCATCATCGTCAGACGCCGGCGGTATGGCGGGCGGTATGTCGGGCGGCTGGTCGGGCGCTGTTTCCGGCGGGGCGGGCGTTTCGCCGGGCGGTAGTTGCGTCGCACGCGGCCCAAGCACCAGCGTCGCTGCGATTTCGATGTCGCCGGCGGCAATGGCGGCGCGGCCGTCAAGCGCTGCATGGGCATGGGCCAGCCGCTGGGCCTGGATCGGCGCACGGATCGAGGCGATGCCGAGCAAGAGCGCCGCCGATGTCAATGCGGCACCGGCATCGGCGATGGGCTCGCCCGCTTCGATATCGTCGACCTGCGGCGGAAAGCCGGTTTCCCCGGCCAGCAGCGCCGCCATCGGCAGCCGCACATCGTCAAGATCAAGGTGGATCGCCAGCCTGTCGGCAAGCGCTGCCGTAACCCGGGCGTCACCCCCATCGGCGCCGCCGGATTCATCGAACAGCACCAGCCGCAGGCCATCGCCATCCAGCGCCATGGCGAGGCGGGCCGACAGCGCCGGTGACAGGCGCTCGGCCATGGGCACAAGCAGAACGCCGGCGCCGATTTCGGCGAGCAGGCCCGGTTTCATGACCGGCCGGCCACTGGCCAGCGTCGCTGTCAGGTCGAGCCCTGGCTCAAGCGCCTCGGCATCGGCGCTGGCCGGCAGCCGGCGCACCGGGGCAACAAGGCCCAAAGCTGCTGCAAAGGCATCCCGCACCGGTCCGGGCCGGGCGCGCAACAGGATGCCGCCAAGCCCCGCCGGCGTTGCCGACAGGATTTCAATGGCTGTCAGCGCCAGCGACCAGCGCGTGGCATGGGCTGCGGCCTGCGATTGGTCCTGTTGCGGCGCCAGGACGGCAAGCGTCACGCGGGAATCAGCTCTGCAACAGCGCGGCCGATGCGCGCCGTGGAGCCCGTATCGTCGAGCACGTTGCGACGCAGCCGGTGGCGCAGCGCCAGCGCCGCGACAGCGCCGACATGCGCTGGCAGCACGGTTTTTTTGCCCGCCAGCGCCGCCGTCGCCCGGGCGGCGCGCAACAGGGTCAATTCACCGCGCAGGCCATCGGCGCCGACCGCCTGGCAAAGCCGGCTGCCCAATTCCAGCATCATATCCGGGACAGCGACATCGGGCAGCTTTTTGCGCGCCCGGGCGATGCTCCCCAGCGTTGCCGCCTCGGCGGGTGCAAAACTTGCCGCAAACCCCGCCGGATCGCGATCGAAACGGTCGCAGCGCCTGACAATCTCGATCCTGTCCGAAAGCTCGGTCGGCGTGCGCACATCGACACTCAACCCGAAGCGATCGAGCAGTTGCGGCCGCAATTCGCCTTCCTCGGGATTGCCCGACCCAACGAGGATGAACCGCGCCGCATGGCGGATGCTAAGGCCCTCGCGCTCCACCAGATTCTGCCCCGAAACCGCGACATCGAGCAGCAGATCAACAAGATGATCCTCCAGCAGATTGATCTCGTCGATATAAAGAAAGCCGCGATTGGCCTTGGCCAGCAGCCCCGGTTCAAAACGTTTTTCGCCGGTCGCCAGCGCGCGTTCCAGATCGAGGCTGCCGACAACGCGATCTTCGGTGGCGCCAAGCGGCAGATCGACAAAGGGCACCGGCACTTCCTCGACACGCTTTCCCGCCCGCGCGCGACAGGCATCGGGGCAGGGTTCGGTATCGCCCGGCGCACAGCCATAGCGGCAGCCGGCAATGATCTTCATCGGCGGCAGCAGCGCCGCCAGCGCGCGCACCGCGGTCGATTTCCCGGTGCCGCGATCGCCAAAGACCATGACGCCGCCCAGCCGGGGTTCCACAGCCGCCATCAGCAGCGCCTGTTTCATTTCGGATTGGCCGACGATGGCCGAAAAGGGAAAAGCGGCTTTCATTCAGTCCACTTAGAACAGCATCATCGGGCGCGGCAAGCAAGGCTCAGCCGGCATGGCCCAGCGCGCGGCGCAATATCGCATCCAGCCGGCGGACATCGCGCAATTCGGGCGCGGTGATCAACGCGGTGTCGAGAACGGTATCGATCGGCGAGGCCAGGCGCTCGGCGGGCAAGGATCTGGCCAGCGCAACAATGGCATCCCGGGCGATGGCGGCGTTTGTCGCCATGACTCGCAAAATGTCGGTGATGTCGACATCGCCATGCCCGTCAGCCGTGTCGCGCCAGCAATCATAGTCGGTGACCATGGCGAGCAGCGCATAGGGCAGCTCCGCCTCACGCGCCAGTTTTGCCTCGGGCATGGCGGTCATGCCGATAACGTCCGATCCCCATTGCCGGTATAGCCGGCTTTCGGCGCGGGTCGAAAATTGCGGGCCTTCCATGGCGAGATAGGTGGCGGGCGTATGGACGTTTGCGCCAGCAGCGCGCGCCGCAGCCCCGGCCAGCGCCGAAAGCCGTGGGCAGACCGGATCGGCCATCGGCACATGGCCAACCATGCCGGTTTCAAAAAACGTCGACGGGCGACCTTTGGTGGCATCGATGATCTGGTCGACAACCACGAAATCGCCAGGCGCCATGGCTTCGTTGAGTGACCCCACCGCCGATACCGCCAGCACATCGGTACAGCCCAGCCGTTTCAGCACATCGATATTGGCGCGGACGTTCAACAGATGCGGCGGCACCCGGTGACCGCGACCATGGCGGGGCAAAAAGGCCAGCGCAACGCCGTCGATCTGCCCGGTCAGCACCGCATCCGACGCTTCCCCCCAGGGGCTTTCGACCATTTCCCAAACCGCATTGTCGAGCGCATCGAGCGCATAAAGCCCCGAGCCGCCGATGATGCCGAGCTTCCAGCCGCCCATCAAATCCCCCTGCATTGCGGCACCGTCTCCGTTGCCCGGTGAAAGGTCAAGCCGGCTTGCCGATCACCACCGCATGCGCCAAGAACGCTCGATCATTTCGTCACTGTTCCAGGGGTTTTTCATGCCGGCCAGCGCCGCTCCGATCGCGATCGTCACGGGGGCTTCGTCGGGCGTCGGGCTATGGACGGCAAAGGCGCTGGCGGTGCGCGGCTGGCATGTCGTCATGGCCTGCCGCGATCTTGCCAAAGCCCAAAGCGCCGCTGCTGCAATCGATATTCCAGCCGCGTCCTGCAGCCTGTTGCATATCGATCTGGGCTCGATGGCGAGCGTTCGGCATTTTGTTGCAGCCTTTGAAGCGCTTGGCCTGCCATTGGATGCGCTGGTCTGCAACGCTGCTGTCTATCTGCCGCAACTGGCCGCACCGCTGCGATCGCCCGAAGGCTATGAAATCAGCGTCGCGACCAATTATTTCGGACATTTCCTGCTCGCCAATCTGTTGCTGCCAACGCTGCAGATGGCAGCGGCCCCGCGGCTGATCACGCTGGGGACGGTCACTGCTAATTCCGAGGAATTCGGCGGCAAGGTGCCGATCCCGGCGCCGGCCGACATCGGTGATCTCGAAGGGCTGGAGGCGGGATTCCGCACGCCCATCGCCATGATCGATGGCAAAGCCTTCAAGCCGGGCAAGGCCTATAAGGATTCAAAGCTCTGCACGATGATCATGAGCCGGGAATTCCACCGCCGCCATCACGCCGACACCGGCATCGTCTTTGCCACGCTCTATCCCGGTTGCGTCGCCGATACGCCGCTGTTCCGTAACGCCCCGGCGGCCTTTCGCAGAATATTCCCGTTGTTTCAAAAATATATCACGAAAGGCTATGTCAGCCAGCCATTGGCTGGGGAACGCGTCGCCGATGTCGTCGCTGCGCCTCAGTTCACGGCGTCGGGCGTACATTGGAGCTGGGGCAACCGCCAAAAGGCCGGCCGCGAAGCCTTTAGCCAACCGTTGTCGGCAAAGGCCAATGATCAGGCCCGCGCCGCGCGGCTGTGGGACTTGACCGCGAATTTGACCGGGTTCCAAGGCCAGGACAGTCGAGCCGCCAGCTAGTTGCCCGCCGCATCGGCGCCCTTGGTCTCGTCCGCCGTCGGCACCAGACCATAGGGCGCCGCCAGCGCCCAGACATGCGCCGGCACCATGTTTTTCAGCATCGCGGGTTTTTCACGGCGGAGGTGGAGGATCGTTTCAATAGCCTTCATCTCCAGCCGGGCGCGGGCGAATTCCAGGCCCTTGGGGCCAAAGACGGGCATCAGCGCGCCAACGATGGGCCGCAGCCATTTCGGCATGCGCCGCAGCGGCAGTCCACCGGCGGCGCGTTCGGTATTGGCCATAAAGCCTTTGACGGGGCCGGCGCGTTTGCCGCTGTCGGCGGGGCTTTGGGTGTTCAGCTCGTCGCCGAGCAGCGCCACCAGTTCGGCGCCGCGCGGGTTGCGCACGATCAGCCATTGTTCGCCGCTGCCGGCCATATAGCCGACCGTCAGATCGGCAAGGCTGTTGGTATAATCCACACAGGTCCGGCAGGTCAGGGGGAAAAAATCCGGGCGCAGGTTCGATAGTGGCAGCATCAGGAATGGAATGGCCTTTTTGCGGCCATCGCTGAAACGCAGCTCGACGTGAAAATCGGCGCGAAATTCGAGATAGGTGATGCTGTCGGGATTATCGGACAACAGCCCGAGGAATTCGTGGAAATTGGCGGTGCTGCTATTGTCCGAACAGGGCGTGCCGATGACATAGAGGCGGTCAAAGCCCAGCGTCGCTTCGAGTTTTCGCAAGGCATGGACCTGGCAGGGGATGCCGATGATGGCGACGCGCCGATGCCCTGCGGCACGGGCGGGTGCAAGCAGCGCCAGCAGCGGCGCAAAGCCCATGCGCATGCCGCGCACGCCGGCCATGCCGGCTGGCTTGGTGACGATGACCGGCACCGGCCGCCATTTGTCTTCAGGGTCGGGCGCCATCGTCAGCACGGCATCGACGGCGCCGGCTTCCAGCAGTTTTTCAGCGATGCGGGTGGTGATGCCGGTCCATTGCGCACCAGCGATTGGCGCCTTCAGGCTGGCGCGGTACATGGCCTGATAGGGGCCGAAAAAGGCTTCGTCGGGGCGGGCCGGATCGCGGGCGCGGCCGTGCACCGCTGCCTCCATCGCCGGGTAATCGGGCTTGATGAACTGGCAGGCACTGCCGCAATCCTGCGGGCTGGCCGTCCGCGAAACGCCGCAATCGGTGCAGAGCCCGCGCGGCACGGCGGGTGCCAAAGGCGGCGCCCAGATATCGGCCGGCGCCCGGATATCGGCTGATGCGGTCACATTTTCCTCATGTCTGTAGCGTGACCGTGGCGCAAAGCCGGCGCGCCGGCAAGCCGGTCACATTTTCAGTGGCGCCGCATAGCCGGTCATTTCGAGATAGCCACGCCCGCCGGGCACCGTCACGGCGCCTTCCCAATAGACGGGGCCGCCGCTGCGCCGGCTGTCGAGTTCCTGATCGTCGAACAGCGGCGTGACGGCAATGGCCCGCCGCCCGCCGGGCAGATTGACCGTGATCCGGGGTGCCACCGGGTAGCGCGCGCCGGTGGCGGGCGATCGCCAGAGGCGCGCGTCTGCAAAGACGATATCGCCGGGGCCGAGCCGCGTCAGGCGGCCGGCGGCGTCACGGTACGAGCCGCCGGCCCAGACCGGCCGGCCGGCTTTGTCGCGCATCCGGAACAGTGTCAGCGTGCCGCCATCGTCCATGTTCAGCCCCAGCCAATCCCAGCCGATGGCGCGGGGATCAAGAAGGGTCGATGACCATTCGTGATCGAGCCAGGCCCGACCCATGACCATCTGGCGCCCCGATCGGTCGGCGATGCTGCCTGCCACACGCAATTGTGGCTGGGAATAATAATGGCTGGCTTCGGTCGGGTCGGGGCCTTTCTGGCTATAGCCGGCGATGCCTTGCAACAATGGCGGCTGCGTCGGCGTCAGCCGCAGATCGAGTTTGAAATCCCGGGCCACCACATGCGCTGTCAAGACCCCGTCACTACCCCGGCTGAGCGACCAGTCATCGATATGGACATCGGTGTCGCCGATCTTTGCCTCCGCCAGCCCAAAACCCTGTCGGGCGATACGCTGGTCATGCAGCAACCGGGCGTTTTCGGGCAGTGACAGCGCGGCATGGGCAAAAATTATCTGGGTCGGGGCGAAGGCGCTGGGGTTGCCGGCGTTGACGCTCGGCCGGGTACGGAAAAACGTCACCTGAAAGCCGCGCTGCCGCCCGTCCTTGCCCGTCAACCAGCCGGTGACATACCACCATTCGGTGCGAAAATCGGGATGGGCGCCATGATCGCGCGGGAAACTGATGGCAGTTTCCGGCCGCACCACCGGATAGGGCACGGGGGCCGCCGCCAGCAACAATAACAGGATCGCCAGCCGCATCACCAATCGTCCCTGACCGCCTGAATGGCCGCCACCGACAGCGCCTGGCGCCCGGCCAGCATCGCGGTGCCGGCCGCGGCTGCCACCATCGCCACGGGTAATGCCGCGAACAGCCCCCAGGGCAGGCGCGTATCCATCGTCCAGTGGAAACTTTGCGGGTTGATGACATGGATCAGCACCTGGCTCATGACCAGACCGAGCGTTGCGCCGGCAATGACGCCGATCAGGCCAAGCAGCGCGCCTTCGGTCGCCAGCATCACTGCGATCTGCCCGCGACGGACGCCGATGTGCCGCAACATGCCGAATTCGCGCCGGCGGGCAAGCGTCTGGGCCGAAAATGTCGCGGCGACCCCGACCAGCCCGATGGCGACGGCAATCGCTTCCAAAGCATAGGTGATAATGAAACTGCGATCAAAAATGCTCAGCGCCATGGTGCGCAACTGGCGCGGCTGGCCGAACAGCGCCTGGCCGGCCAATTCGGGCGGCAATCGCTGGCGCAACCGGGCAATGACCTTGCGCGGATTCTCGCCGGGCAGGATATCGACAGCGGCCTCGGTCATCGTCGCATCGCCGGTCAGCCGCGCCAGATCCTGATCGCGCATGGCGATGGCACCAAATTGCCGGGCATAATCGCGCCAGACCCCGGCAACGAACACCGGCCGGGCAGCACCGCCCAGCGGCAGCGTCAGCCGGTCGCCGGGTCGAAGCCCATACAGCCAGCCCATCGGTTCCGATATCCAGACCGGGGTCTGCCCCGCCGGCACCGGCGCCACCGGCCCGATAATGGCCAGCCGGTCACCGGGCCGCGCCACATCGATGGCCTGGCCCGACAGCACCACCGATGGCTTGTCGACCGCCAGCCGCAGCGGCAATTGCCGGACGAAGGTAATAGTGGCTACCCCAGGCGTTTTTGCCAGCCGCGCCTGCTGACGCCGATCCAGCCCGCCAGCCTCGGCAGCTTCGATATGGAGGTAGATGTCGGAGGGCAATATCTGCACCAGCCAGGCATCGACCGAGGCACGAAAGCTGGAAACCATCACCGCCATTGCGACCATCAGGGCGGTCGAGGCGACAATCCCGCACAGCGCCACCGCCGCCTGTCCCGGCGCCCCCCATAACCGTTTCAGCGCCAGATCGATGGCCGGCCAGCGATTGTCGAGACCCTGCAACGGCGCCAGCAGGCTGCGTGCCAGCCACGGCATCACGGCAACGCCGCCGGCCAGCAACAGCGCCATGGCGGCATAGCCAAGCAACGGCAGGCCGGCGACAGGCGGGCCCAGTGCCGCCAGTCCGCCAAAACCAAGGAGCAACAGGCCAATGCTGGCGCGGGGGCGATCACGCGGGTCGCTGCTATCGCCGCTGGATTTCAGCGCAACCGCCGGCGCAATCCGGGCGGCGGCAAGGGCGGGGAAAACACTTGCGGCGATGGCGACGATGATACCGATGGCCGCAAAGCCGAGCGCCGCCGATAATGGAAACCCAAGGATAATCGCGCCCGAACCGAAATAGCCGCCGCCAAGATCGCCGCCGAGCAGCCGGATGGCAAGCACAGCAAGGCCATAGCCGCCGGCGATGCCCAGCGCCGCGCCGGCAAGCCCGAGCAGCGCCCCTTCGATGACCAGCTGCGCTGTCAAGGCGGTTCGCGACATGCCCAGCACCCGCAGCAAGGCAAATTGCGGTTGCCGCCGCGTGACGGCCAGCGATTGCGCCGAATAAACGAGGAACCCGCCGGTCAGCAGCGCCACCATCGCCAGCATTTCAAGATTGACGCGATAGGCGCGTGACAGGCTGTCGGTGCGCGCCGCGGTGGTTTCGGGCGATCCAAGCACGGCATCGACGGGCAGCGCCGCCGCCAGCCGCGCCATCACGGTGTCGCGATCGATGCCATCGGCCAGCCGCACATCGATGCGTTGCAAGCGGCCCAATTGCCCAAAGCGCCATTGCGCCTCGGCGATGTCGATGACGGCAATGGCCTCGTCATCCCCGGCCCCCGCCAATATACCAGCGATGCGATAGGCCTGGCGATGGCCCGCTGCATTCAAAGTCACTGTATCGCCAAGGCGATTGCCGAACGATCGCAGCGCCGCCCGTGAAACAAAGACGGCATCGCTGGCAAAGGCCTCGCCAGCGCCCGGCCCGGCCGCCACCGGCACACCGATCAGGCTTGGCGTGACCAGCGCCGCGCGCAGCGGATCGAGGCCCAGCACGGTGATCCGGCCGCTGCCGATGTTGCTGCTGCGCAGGCGCGTGACAGTTGCTGTGCCGCTGCTCGCCGACAGTTCGACCGCCGGGCTGACGGCGGCGACGCCGGCGATGCGCGCCAGCCGGGGGTAGAGTGCTTCATCAAAGCCCGCTGGCGTCACGCTGCGGATTTGCAGATCGGCGCTGCCGTTGATGCTTTGGACGGCGCGGCCGAATTGCGCCAGCGCCGCGCCATTGACGAGATGCACGGCAAAACCCAGCGCCACGCCAACCGCAATGGCGAGGATCGCCACCGCCAGCCGCGCCGGATGGGCGCGCCATTCGCCACCGAGCAGCCAGCGCACCGGTGTCACCGCCACGCCCGTCATGCCAGTTGGGGGGGCGGTATCAGCCGCCAATGGCGCGCAACCCGCTGGCGTCAAGCTGCAGCACCCGGTCGGCAATCGCTGCGGCGCGGTCGCTGTGGGTGACGATGATCACGGCAGCCCCCGACGCCCGCGCCTCGGCCAGCAACAGGGCGAGGATGCGGGCCGCTGTCTCGGGGTCAAGATTGCCTGTCGGTTCATCGGCAAGGATCAGCGCCGGGCGGTGGACGAGCGCCCGGGCAATGGCGATGCGCTGCAATTCGCCGCCCGACAATTGCGCCGGATAATCCGCCTCCCGCCCGGCCAGCCCGACATTTTCGAGCATTGTGCCGGCCCGGACGAGCGCCGGCGCCTTGTCGCAACCCGCGAGGACAAGCGGCAAGGCGATATTCTGGGCAAGGTTCAGATGCGGCAGGATATGAAAGGCCTGAAAGACAAAACCGATGCGATCGCGGCGCAATTGCGTCCGGCTATCATCGTCGAGGCCGGCAAGATCGAGGCCGGCGATGCTGATGCTGCCGCTGTCGGGCACATCCAGCCCCGCCACCAGGTTGAGCAGCGTCGATTTGCCGATCCCCGATTCGCCCATGATCGCGACGATCTCGCCGGCAGCAACGCTGAGCGAGAGCCCGGCAAATAATTGCCGCCCGCCGGGCACTGATTTTGCAAGGGCGACCATATCAAGTGCCGGGGGCGGGATCGGATCGTGCATCGCTGTGAACCCTAGCCCAACCCCGGCGTCAGCCCAGCGGCAACAGCCGGGTGTGGCACCATGACCCGCCTCGATCAGCGCCGGCCGCGCGGCGCGGTTTCAAACAGCGATGCCAATTGGTCAATAATGGTGCCGCCCAATTGATCGGCATCCATGATTGTCACCGCCTTGGTATAATAGCGGGTAACATCATGGCCGATGCCGATGGCGATCAGCTCGACCGGCGATTTCGCTTCGATATGCTTGATGACCTGGCGGAGATGGCGTTCGAGATAATTGCCGCTGTTGACGCTGAGTGTTGAATCATCGACCGGCGCCCCATCCGAAATCACCATCAGGATGCGGCGGTCCTCGCGCCGGGCCAGCAGGCGATCATGGGCCCAGAGCAGCGCCTCGCCATCGATATTTTCCTTCAACAGCCCTTCGCGCATCATCAGGCCAAGGTTCTTGCGCGCCCGGCGCCACGGCGCATCGGCCTGTTTATAGATGATATGGCGCAGATCGTTCAGCCGTCCGGGCTTGGCCGGTCGCGCATCGGCCAGCCATTTTTCACGCGCCAGCCCGCCTTTCCAGGCGCGGGTGGTAAAGCCCAGAATCTCGGTCTTGACGGCGCAGCGTTCGAGCGTGCGGGCCAGAATATCGGCGCAGATGGCAGCGATGGAGATCGGCCTGCCGCGCATCGATCCGGAATTGTCGATCAGCAGCGTCACCACCGTGTCGCGGAATTTAGTATCCTGTTCGACCTTGTAGCTGAGCGCATAGGCCGGGTTGGTGACGATGCGCACCAGCCGCGCCGCATCGAGCAGACCCTCCTCCTGGTCGAAATCCCAGCTGCGGTTCTGCTGCGCCATCAGCCGGCGTTGCAGCCGGTTGGCGAGTTTTGTCACCGCCGATTGCAGCGGGATCAGTTGCTGGTCGAGATAGCCGCGCAGCCGGGTCAGTTCCTCTGTCTCACACAATTCCTCGGCGCCGATGATCTCGTCATGGGCGCGGGTATAGGCCTTGTAATCGAAATCCGGCGGCAGGTCGGACATTGGCTGGTTCGGCCGCCATGGAGTCATGCCTTCCTGGCCTTCCTCCCCCATCTCGGCGTCGGATACCATGTCGCTGTCCATTTCGACTTCGCGGGTGTCGGATGATTCGGTATCGTCCTGCGATTCCTCGGCGCGGGTTTCGGTGGATTGGTCCTGGCCACCCGATTCCTGATCCTGTTCCTCGCCTTCGTCGCCGGGCTGTTCCTCGTCCTGCTGTTCCTCGCTGTCGCCCGATTCATCGGGATCTGCGTCGGGATCGAGCCCCAGCCCAAGGTCCGAAAGCACGCGGCGCATGACCTGCGCAAACGTCGCCTGATCGGCTACGGCATCGACCAGATCGTCGAGATGGCCACCAGCCCGGTCCTCGATACCGTCGCGCACCAGGTCGACCGCGGCCGCAGCAATTTTTGGCACAGGCGCGCCGGTCAAGCGTTCGCGGACCAGCAAGCCGAGGGCCGTTGCCAGCGGCACTTCGTCGGCCGACCTGGCCCGCACGATCGGATCGGCACGCACCCGCATTTCGGTCATGCGATCCAGATTTTTGGCAACGCCCGCCATTTCCGACGCGCCAATGGCTTCGACCCGCGCCTGTTCGACGGCATTCCAGATATCGCGCGCCAACCCGGCATCGGGCTGGTCGATGCTGTGCAATTTCACGTCGTGCAGGCGCCGGCGCAACGCGAACGAATCAGCCCAGCCGCGCACCTCCGCCACCTGTTCCGCCGCCAGCGCCCGCCCGGGCTGCGGCACCCGCGCCTGATCGCCAAAACACGAAGGCTTGTCGGCGGTATAGGCCAGCTCCAGCGCGGGCGCATGGCCAAGCGCGCGCAGCGTCGCAGCGACAGCAGCGCGGAAATCTTCGATCGGGTTTTCGGGTTGGGGCATTTACCAGAGCACCTTGCAGCCGAAGCGGGCAATTTCGGGATCGCACGTGACGACGATATAGTCTTCTTCAAGCGCTTGCGCGGCGATCAGGCGATCGAATGGATCGCGGTGGTGACCAGGAAACATTCCGGCCGCAAGAGCATGGCGTTGCGTTATGGCCACACTGGTGAAACGATGCTGGGCCATCAACGCCGGGAAACGCAGTATCGGGTCACCGATATCATCGAATTTGCCGATGCGATGCTTGATCGCAAGTTCAAGGCCCGAGATGGCACTTACGCTTATATCGGCCTGATCCTCGGCCATGGCGCGCGACGCCTGTTGTCCGAGCAACGGCGAGGACTTCCACCAAAACACTGCCGCATGGGTATCCAGAAGCAAGCGAACTTTGCTCACTTCAACAGATCATCCGATTCCATGGCATCGAGCATGTCTGCGGGCAGCGGCTCGAACCAGACCGAATCCGGGATACTGGCCAGTTCTGGCCAGCCGCCGGGGTGACGCTTGAACGGTGGTTCGTCGATCCTGACCAGCCGGGCATAGGGCTTGCCGGCCTTGGCGATGGTGATTTCCTCGCCGGCATGGGCACGGTCGAGCAGCTTCGACAAATGCGTCTTGGCTTCGTGGACGTTGACGATGGCGGACATGGCGGCAACTCCGAGCGCGATTAGTCCAGTTAGTCCACTGAACCCGCCTTTGCAATCCTCGCTCTGGCTAAGCTGCCTCAAAATCAGGCATGATGCCTCGTATCGTCGCAGGCGAATGCAGCATCGCGAGGCCGCGATCGACCTGTCCCTTAGCCTCAGCAATGGTTTCCGAATCCTGCTCGGGCAGAAACTCTATCAGCGTGATTATAATGGGATAAATTCGTTGTCGAATTGAAAGCAGCGCCTCATCAACCGCAATACCGCGATCTTCCCAAGCAGAGTCATATCCCAGGTCCTGGGCTGTTTCTTGATCAATATCACAAATTCGGTCACGAAGCTGTTTAAGCGTAAGTTCAACCTCAGTCGCCCATCTTAGTGTGAGGCGTGACAGGGCCCTTATTGCAGGTTGCTCAGTCGATCGCAGGTCTTTGGAGAAAGCATCTATGGATGATTTCGCAAACAAGGTATGATCCAGAACTATCCAATAATCCTTGAATTTCTGCCTTACTAAACGTGATTTCTATGAACGGAGGGCTAGCGGTAAGTTTAAATTGAGAGATTGGGCTTAATCCTAAGAGCCGCTCCCAGCGTTAACGTTTTGTTATCATATCCGGCTCCTTGGCAATAATCTACCGTTTGCCCTTCACCGCAACGCTCTCCGGCAATTCCTCGCCGAACACGCGCTGGTAATATTCAGCGACGATACCGCGTTCGGCTTCATCGCATTTGTTGAGGAACGACAGGCGGAAGGCAAAGCCGATATTGCCTGAAAAGATCGTCGCGTTCTGCGCCCAGGTGATGACTGTTCTGGGGCTCATCACCGTCGAGATATCGCCGCCCATGAAACCGGCGCGGGTCATGTCGGCGACCTTCACCATGTTGGCCACCTGCTTCCTGCCGGCGTCGGTATCGAATTCCTTGACCTTGGCGATGACGATTGCGGTTTCGGTGTGGTGCGGCAAGTAATTCAACGTGGTGACGATGTTCCAGCGGTCCATCTGGCCCTGGTTGATCTGCTGGGTGCCATGATACAGCCCGGTGGTGTCACCAAGGCCGATGGTGTTGGCCGTGGCGAACAGCCGGAAATACGGGTTGGGCCGGATAACGCGGTTCTGGTCCAGCAGTGTCAGCTTGCCCTCCACCTCAAGCACGCGCTGGATGACGAACATCACATCCGGGCGGCCCGCATCATATTCATCGAACACCAGCGCCGTTGGCGATTGCAGCGCCCAGGGCAGCAGGCCTTCGCGAAATTCTGTCACCTGCTGGCCATCGCGCAGCACGATGGCGTCCTTGCCGATCAGATCGATACGGCTGATATGGCTGTCAAGGTTGATGCGGATGCACGGCCAGTTCAGCCGCGCCGCAACCTGTTCGATATGCGTCGATTTGCCCGTGCCGTGATAGCCCTGGATCATCACCCGGCGGTTGTGCGTAAAGCCCGCCAGAATCGCCAGCGTCGTATCGGGATCAAAGACATAGCTTGGATCGAGATCGGGAACGCGCTCGTCCTTCACCGAAAAGGCCGGGATCGCCATGTCTATATCGACGCCGAAAACCTCGCGGGCATCAACGCTTTGATCGGGGACCATCAGGGCAGTGTGCTGGGTATTCGAAATTGCTGTAGCCACGGGAATCAGGACTCCGTCTTGAACGCGGATGCGGACTTCAGGTGCGTATAGGCGTTGACGGCGGCCTGCAACCGTCCCTCTTGCGCGCGGTCCCCGCCATTGCTGTCGGGGTGGTAGCGGCGGACAAGGCGTTTATAGGCGCGCCGTACATCGGCGGCGCTGGCGCCATCGCCCAGACCGAGCACCGCCAGCGCCTGGGCATCGCCAAAACCGGCCCAGCGTTTGGGCGCCGGGGCTGGACGGTCGGCGCTGAAAATATCATGGGAATCGCCGAAACTGAACGCCATCCGGCCCTTGGCCGAGGCGGTTTGTTCCCAGCCCGCCAGCGGCGATTGCGCCTCATGGATTTCATCGGGGCTGAGGCCATCGAAGAAATTATAGCCGGCGTTGAAGGCGCGGACATGGTCGAGGCACAAAAATTGCCAGCCGCCCTCGCTGCCCGGCAGCCGGTTGGACAAGGGCGCCCGAAACTCGCCCAGGTTGGGGCAGCCGGGGTGATCGCAGGCGGCCGCGCGGTCGACGCGGCCGTGGAGGTGCGCCGTACGCTTTGGTGTTTCGGGGGGCGCGTCGCGTCCGGCTTCAGGGGGTTCGTTGGAAATGAGCGTCTGTCCTTGGGAGTTTGCGCGCTGCCGGGTATAGATTTCCGCAGCAAAGGAAAACAGTTGATATGGGCATGATGGCCACCGAAATCGAGACGCGGCTGCGCGCCGCACTCAGCCCCACCGCGCTGCGCATCAGCGATGACAGCGACCAGCACCGCGGCCACGCTGGCCATAGCGGCGCCGGCGAAAGCCATTTCAGCGTCGAACTGACCGCTGTCGCCTTTGCCGGCCAGTCGCGCGTCGGGCGGCAGCGGCTGGTCTATGCGGCGTTGGGTGACTTGATGGCGCCTGATCGTATCCACGCGCTGATCATCAAGGCGATCGCGCCGGGGGAGGCGGGTTAGGGCCGCCGATTACTTTGCTGTGTTACTGCCTGAATAGCGCGCGAAAATGGAAGCTTTTAATTGGGAACGGCTTGGATCGTTTTGGCAACAACTGGGACTTTGCGGTCATTCCCGATGCCGGGGACGAACGACAGCTTCCGACAAGACCAGACCATCCGTTGTCGTGAATGGAAAAGCCTGGCCAATTGCTGACCGCCAGATTTTGGGCGCGGCCCAGCAGAGAGCGGCCATTTTGGCGGTGTCACAACCGCTCGGTTGTGACACCGTGAAACACGATAGCGACTAGCCATCCTATTAGGGTCGTTTAATGCGATGGCAGCCGCAGGCGACAGCTAACGCTAGGCGCGGCCAGTAGAAGCAGCAACCTAACTGTTACTCTGTCAGACCGAACAAGCGATCGGACCATGCGTATATCATTCGATCGCAAGCCCCGTCTCGGGTTGCTATGCAAATGAATGTCGTCCTCTCGTTAGGAAATCTCTGCGCCGCCACGCTCATTCCATATCCAAACCCGCCATGACCCCAAAGCGGATGCTTGCCTCCCTGGGTCACAAACCCGAAGCCATACCA
>JBBRIC010000033.1:0-24619 GCA_038221665.1 Sphingomonadales bacterium | reverse complement strand
CCCGTTCCCGCCGTTTCGCTGACCACCGCGCGCAGCGGCGCGTCTACCAAGCCCAACGAGCTTGGCATGCGGGTGATGCAGTCCCGCGCCTATGACCGGCGCGGCGAGCAATATCTGCTGATCAAGTCGCCGCCGGCATCGGGCAAATCCCGCGCGCTGATGTTCATTGCGCTCGACAAGTTGCACAACCAGGGCATCAAACAGGCAATCATCGTGGTGCCCGAACGATCGATCGGCAGCAGCTTTGCCGATGAACCGCTGACCGCCGGTGGCTTTTGGGCCGATTGGACGGTGAAGCCGCAATGGAACCTGTGCAACGCCCCGGGGATCGATGAGCCGAGGGTGGCAAAATCCAAGGTCAAGGCGGTCGGCGAGTTCCTGAAGAGCGACGACAAGGTGCTGGTATGCACCCATGCCAGCTTCCGCTTTGCCGTCGATGAATTGGGGGTCGAGGCCTTTGACGGCCGGCTGATTGCGGTCGATGAATTCCATCATGTCAGCGCCAACCCGGACAACCGGCTTGGCGCGCAGCTGGGCCAGTTGATCGCCCGCGACAAGGTGCATCTGGTCGCGATGACGGGGTCGTATTTTCGCGGCGATGCGGTCGCGGTGCTGACGCCCACCGACGAAGCGCGGTTCGAAACCGTGACCTACACCTATTACGAGCAGCTCAACGGCTATGAGCATTTGAAGTCGCTCGATATCGGCTATTTCTTCTATTCCGGCCGCTACCTCGATGCGATCATGAAGGTGCTCGATCCGGCGTTGAAGACCATCGTGCATATCCCCAACGTCAATTCGAAGGAGAGCACGAAGGACAAGATCCGCGAAGCTGAAGAGATCATGAGCGCGCTCGGCGAATGGCAGGGCAGCGACCCGGTGACGGGGTTCCAGTTGATCAAATTGGCCGATGGCCGGACCATCAAGGTTGCCGATATCGTCGACGATGATCCGGGCAAGCGCGAGAAGGTCGTCACGGCGTTGAAAGACCCGGCTGCGCGAATGAAGCGCGACCAGGTCGACATCATCATCGCGCTCGGCATGGCCAAGGAAGGCTTTGACTGGATCTGGTGCGAACACGCGCTGACTGTCGGCTATCGCAGCAGCCTGACCGAGATCATCCAGATCATCGGCCGCGCCACGCGCGATGCGCCGGGCAAGGCGCGAGCGCGCTTTACGAACCTGATTGCGGAGCCGGATGCGAGCCAGGAGGCTGTGGTCGATGCTGTCAACGACACGTTGAAGGCGATCGCCGCTAGCTTGCTGATGGAGCAGGTGTTGGCGCCGCGGTTCAACTTCACGCCCAAAGATGCGGGGCCGAAGGACGGCTTTGACTATGGCCCGGACGGCTATGTCGAAGGCCAGACCAACGCCGGGTTCAGCGAGGAACGCGGCGAGTTCCATTTCGAGATCAAGGGGCTGGTGACGCCGCAAACGCCTGAGGCAGCGCGCATCTGCAAGGAGGATTTGAACGAGGTCATCACGGCCTTTGTGCAGGACAAATCGGCGCTCGAACGTGGCATGTTCGACCCCGAGACGGTGCCCGAGGAATTGACCCAGGTGCGCATGGGCAAGATCGTCCGCGACCGCTATCCAGAGCTCAGCGAGACCGACCAGGAGGCGGTGCGCCAGCACGCGATTGCCGCGCTCAACATCACCCAGACGGCAAAGACCATTGCCGGGGCGGCGAGCTTCGACGGTGACGAAATCAAGGCCAACACCGCGCTGATCGACGGGGTGCGCAAGTTCGCCACCGACGTGCGGGATATCGATATCGACCTGATCGACCGGATCAATCCGTTCGAGGCTGCCTATGCCGTGTTGGCCAAATCCTTGCGCGAAGAATCATTGAAGCAGGTTGCGGCGGTGTTTGCTGCCAAGCGCGTCACGATGAGCCGTGAAGAGGCGCTCGACCTGACCAAACGCGCCATCCGTTTCAAGCGCGAACGCGGCCGGGCGCCGGAGCTGACAGCCCAGGACGCATGGGAGCGCAAGATGGCCGAAGGCGTCGCCGCCTTCGCGCGATACAAGGCCGCCGAGGCTGCCAATGGATGAGCTCAACGAAGACGAGATGCTCGCCGAGCTTGGCGTACCGATCGCGCGCAAACCAGCGCGCGCCCGGACGCCGCGCGAGGAGCGGATCATCGCCGGCTTCGAGGACATCGTGAAGTTCTTTGAACAGCACGGCCGGCCGCCCCGGCATGGCGACGAGCGCGACATTTTCGAGCGGCTTTATGCCGTGCGGCTCGACCGATTGCGGGAGCAGGATGACTGCCGGGAATTGCTCACCGATATCGACACGCACAGCTTGCTGACAGGGGCGATCGACGGCACCGATATCGACGCGCTGAACGACGAGGCAATGCTGGCGGAGCTTGGCGTTGCCGCCCCGGCTGAGGGCGATCTCACCAACCTGAAGCATGTCCAATCGCGCGAGGAACGCCGCGCCGCCGAGGAAATCGCCAACCGGACGGTTTGCGCCGACTTCGCCAAATTTAAGCCGCTGTTCGATGCGGTTCGCAAGGATATCGCGGCTGGCATCCGGTCCACACGGCCGTTTCAGACCATGGCCGAAATCAAGCAGGGCGAGTATTTTATCGTTGGCGGCCAGATCGCCTTTGTCGCCGAACTGAAGGGCGAATTCGTCACCGATTACGACCGCCGCGATAGCCGCCTCCGCGTCATCTACGACAACGGCACCGAGAGCGACATTCTGCTGCGATCGCTGCAACGCGCGCTGCATCGCGATGAAGCCGGGCGGCGGATTACCAACCCATCGGCAGGGCCATTGTTTGGCAACGAGGCCGACGATGAAGACCTCGAAGCCGGCACGATTTACGTGCTTCGCAGCAAGTCCGACCATCCGACAGTCGCCGCGCATCGCGATCTGATTCACAAGATCGGCGTCACCGGTGGGTCGGTTGAAACCCGCATCGCAGCGGCCGCCGTTGACGCGACATATCTGCTGGCCGGCGTTGAAATCGTCGCGACCTACAAGCTCTACAACATCAACCGGACCAAGCTCGAAAATCTGCTGCATCGGGTGTTTTCAGCAGCCAGGCTCGACCTCACGATCATGGATCGCTTCGGCAATCCGGTGCAGCCGCGTGAATGGTTCTTGGTGCCGCTGGCGGCGGTCGACGAAGCTGTCGAAAGGGTCCGCGACCAGTCGATCCTCGATTACGCATATGACCCGGCGACGGCGCGTCTCAAAGCGTTCTCCAAGTAACGCCGCCAGGCCGTCTGGGGCGCCAGGGCAGCGCTCAAGGGCCGTGAAACCAGAAGTGCAACCTATGTGCTTCCTTTTTCGGAACAGAACGGGAAAATGGGCTGATTGGTCGCCTCAAGCACCGGCCCACTAAAACAGTGCGCTTCGCGCTACCCTCTTGAAAGCAGTCCCATTTTCGGGCAATTAACTCGAGGCAAACGAGCGCTGGAAACCGACCAATTCCGGGTCACACACCATGCACTTTTCACGTTTGGTGCATGTTGCGGCGACTAATCACGCACTGACAGCTGGCATATAGTCTCCTGCAAGTAATGGTTGGTGGCGCCGCGTCTCCAGCCTTGGACAAGGGGGCGGCCAGTGTACGGGCAGGCGCGCATTCAGCGAGCAACCGCAGCGACGCAAGTCTTTGCGGTCAAGGGTGAGGGTCGGGTTGCAGCGGCTCGAGGCTGGACAACGTTGCGGCATTGGGGATCGGTCAACCTTGGTCCGGCTGCAATGCTGATCCACGCGCTGGCGCGACGCGATTTGCGGCCGCTGGCCAGCGGCATTCTTGCCTCGGGTATCGCGGCAAGCGTTGCGACCTTCCAGATTGCGGTTTTCACGTCGTTTTTGCTGGCCGGCGCGGCGGCGCCTCGCTTCCTCGCCGGCGATGCCTGGATTTCGGCGGCGGGGATCAGCTGTTTCGATTTCCCGGTCCTGATCGCGGAAGATTATGAAGGCGCGCTCCGCGCCGAACTGCCGGGGGTTAGCGTTCGCCGCATTGCCTTTGGTTTTGCGGCCTGGATTTCGCCCGCCGGTGGCCATGGCAATGTGGCCCTGATCGGCGTTGACGGCATGGCGCTGCAGCCGCGCGGCTTTACGGTCGATCGATCCGATACGGCGCGCCTGCACCTCGCCGCGCCGGGCGCAGAGGCAAGCATAGGCGATGTGACAGCCAGCTACACGGGGCCGACAACAGGGCTCGCGACATTTCTGGGGGCACCCTATGCGGTCACCGGCTTTGAAGAAGCGCGGCAGATGCTCGGGATACCTACGGGCAAGGTGGCGTTTCTGGCGCTGGATTTCCCGGCTGGTGTCCCGTCTGATCTCGCCGCCAGGCTGGCGCGGATCGAAAGCCGTTTTCCCGAACTTTCGGCGCGCACCGCCGATCGGTTTTTGTCGGACAGTTCCGCCTATTGGCAGGCAAAGACCGGGGCCGGTGCAGCAATCCTGCTGGCAGCGGTATTGGCCAGCGTTTTGATGGCGATCCTGTTGCTGAACGGTGTCGGGCGTTTTGTGCAGCGCCGCACGTCCGACTTTATTTCAATGATCGGCCATGGCGCCAGCGACGGCCAGATGGCGGCCGTGCTGATCGGCGTCGCTGCCATGTTAATCGTCGGCGCATTGGCGGTGGCCGCCGTCTTGGTGCCGGTTTTGCAGGTGATCGTCCGCCCCATCCTGCCCTGGGTGACGCTGAAGACCGGTGATGCCGGCTTTGCGCTGGCCATCGGCGCTATCTGCTTTGGCCTTGCAATTGTCGGTGCGTCCCGTGAACTCAAAAGATTTCCCCCCGATGCCATGTTCCGCAGCTGATCGCCCAGGGGCTTTACTGGCGGCGCTGGCGCTGGTCCTGTCGGGCTGCGCCGAAGTCGCTGCAACACCAACGGCGGCCACCCGCTTTCGCCTGACCGCGTCGGGCCGGCTCGATACGATTTCAGAGGCCCGCTCGCTCGCCGCCGAGCATGATGGCATCATTGTGCAAATGCTCGTCGATCGGGATCAGGCCGTCACCGCCGGCCAGCCGATCATGCGGCTGTCGTGTGCCGACCGGCGCGCGGCGCTTGACATGGCGCGCGCCGATGCCAGCGCGGCGGCAGCAAAGGCCAGTCTGGTTGCCGCCGGGCCACGGCATGAGGACCGCCTTGTCGCCGACGCCCATGCCGATGAATCGCGGGCGCTTTATCGCGACGCGGTCGACCAGCTGGCGCGCGCCGAAGCGCTGCGCAGCCGGGGGTTCGTATCGAACCGGCGGTTGGAAGAACTCAAGGCCGCAACGGCCGCCCGCCGGGCGCAAATGGCTGCCGCCGAGGCCGAGGCACAAGGCAAGCACGCCGGCAGCCGCCCAGACGAACGACGCTCTGCCGATGCCACAGCCACTGCGGCAGCCGCCAATGTTGCCGCGCAAACAGCAAGCCTCGACAAATGCACATTGCGGTCCCCCATAAATGGCACAATCGTCCAGGTTCTGAAGCGCGAGGGCGAATTTTCGGCGGCCAGCAGCGGTGCGCCCATTGTCGTTGTCGCCGACCTCGCCACCATGATCGTTCGCGCCGAAATCATCGACAGGGATGCGGCCCGCGCCGGCGTCGGTCAACGGGTGGAGGTCTGGATCGATGGCGATCCGCGGCGTTGGCGCGGCTCGATCAGGCAGATCGCCAGGCTGATGGGCCGCAAGACCGCCCGGTCATTGGACCCGTCCGACCGTTTCGACCGCGATATCCGCGAAGCTATCGTTGGTTTCGATGGGGCACAGCCGCCGGCAATCGTCGGCTTGCGCGTCAATGTCGGGGTCCTGTGATGCTGGCCGCGCTGGTCCTTGACGGCGTTTCGCATGTCGCCGGCACCGGGGCCGGTCGTACAGCGGTGCTGGGGCGGCTCGATATCCGCTTTGAACCCGGCCAATTTGCCTGCCTGTCGGGCCCGAGCGGCGCCGGAAAAACAACGGCGCTGTCGATTCTGGCCGGCGTCGTGACGCCGTCGTCGGGTCGGTTGCGCCACCGCGACAGGACCATTTCCGAATTGCCCGATCTGGCGCGGCGTGACTGGCGCCGGCGGCACGTCGGCCTGGTTTTTCAGACCTGCCGGCTGTTCGATATCCTGACGGCCGATGAACATATGGCGCTCGTTGCCCGGTTGCGCGGTAATCCGGCGGCGCTGGCATCCGGCCGCGACTGGCTCCGCCGGCTGGGTCTGGGCGATCGGCTGCAGCATCGCCCGGCCCAGCTTTCGGGTGGCGAAAAGCAGCGCGTCGCACTGGCGCAGGCGCTTGCTGCGGCGCCTGCGGTGTTGCTTGCGGACGAACCGACCGCCGCGCTTGACGCTTTCAACAGCGAAATCGTCGCCAACACGCTGGCATCCTATGCCGTAGAGACCAACGCCATCGTCATCGCCGTCAGTCACGACCGGGTGATGTTTGACGCCTGTCATCGCCGCATCGAGCTGCAAAAGCCCGGTGGTTTCAATGTACCCGCGCAATCAGATGGAGAAATAGAATGACCGATACCGCTGCGATTTCACTGGCTGATCGCTGGATCAAGCCAGTCAATCATTCGCTCGATCAGGCACTGGAAACACTCGAATCATGCGGTCCCGAATATTTCAACCGGGCGCTTTCGATCGCCCTTGCAGAATTGCGCGACATCGCCGGTTCGGCATGGTCGAACCACGTCGTTCCCATTGTTCGCCAGCACCCGGCAATCCAGATCGCCCGCGAATGTCCGCTCACCCGGCATGCGACGGAATGGCCGCGCGGCTATCCGGGTGACGCCGGTTTGCTCGATATCATCTATCGTCACCCTTTGGGCAAAACCGCCGGTCTGTCCGATCGCGCCTGGCGCTTGCATTCTGCGGTTCAGGCGGGGGCCCCGCCAAGATCGGTCCGGCACCGCCGAATGCTGCTCGCCGATGCCATTGATGAAGCTGCGGTGGCGACGCCGCGCGCCGAAATACTGTCGGTTGCCTGCGGGCATTTGCGAGAAGCCGAATGGTCGCTGGCGCTTGCTGGAAACACGATCGGCCGGTTCATCGCCGCCGATCAGGATCAGGACAGCCTTGACAGGCTGGCGGCCGATTATGGCAGCCGTTTCCCGATCATCGCGCCGACAGCGCTTTCGGTGCGCGACCTGCTGGGCGCCAGGATCGGCAGTCTGGGCCAGTTCCATCTGATCTATGCAGCGGGACTATATGATTATCTGCCAGACGCGGTGGCGCGAGCGCTGACCGAACGGTTGTTTAGCCTGCTGCACCCTGGTGGGCGCCTGCTGGTTGGTAACTTTGGTACCGGCATTCCTGAAACCGCCTATATGGAAGCGGTGATGGATTGGCCGCTGCTGTGGCGCACCCCCGGCGAAATCGCCGCCTTTGCCAATGCAATTCCGGCAAATGATCTGGCCAGCAAGGCGGTATGGCCGGATGCGACGGGGACCTGCTGGTATCTCGATCTGCGGCGCAACTGATTTGTCGCGCGGGACTGTCGTTCATGGGCGCCTGTCGACTGGATCGGCGGGTCCATTATTTGGGGTGTTTTGTTGACAGCTCAGGATTGGAAAAGGAGAAAATGACGATGTTCACGACCGGTCTAAAAATATTTCCGGTTTGCAATGGCCCGCGCCGGGTCGCGATTTCGCGGCTTGCGCTGATGACACCGCTGTTGCTGGCATCGGCGGCCTGCGTGACGCTGCCGACGGCTGCGGCGTTCAGGAGTAACAGCTTGCCAATTGCTGCCCAGTCGCAACTGGATCGCGCCACATATTATGCGGTCGATACGCGTGAAAAGCTGCTGGAGTCACTGCAAAGCCAGGTTGACCAGCGCAACATGCTGCGGGTGGCAACGTTTATCGGCACCATCGCGACCGCGGGTTCGCTGGCTTTCAATGGCAGCCGCAATCTGTCGGCGGCGTTCGGGATTGCAACCGGCACGACACTGGCGGCCAGCGCGCTGACCACCGAGCGTGGTTATGACCTGAGCTTTGATGCGGCGGCATCGGCATTGAACTGCGTTGGCGGGTCGACCCGAACGGCCTTTTTTGCCAATGTCGTTGCCCATAAAAATCTGGAAATCATCATATCAAATACAGCGATTCTTAACGACCTGGACGGCCTTGATCCCGATGACGCAGTTTTGCGTGCGACCGCTATCGCGCGCGCCGAGCTTGCGGAACAACGCATCCCGGAGGTTGATTTGGCCGGAAGCGGCCTCGCCAGCCGCGCCGAAATATCGGTGGACGATATCGTCTCCAAGGCGCGCCAGCAGATCATCACGCAAATTCCCAATCAGGCAGCCTTTGCAGCGACCCTGTCTTCGGTTGGAACGCTGGGTCTCGGGGCGGCCACCACGATTGCCAATTCGCTGCCAAAGCCAGACGCGGGCGCAAGCAAAGCTGCCTTGCGAATTCCGACGCCAGCGGACATAAAAATCAAACTGAGCGGCGCCATTGCTGCGATCGATCGCGCCATAGCGGCCATCGAAACCTCGATCACCGCGTCCAATGGCGCGATCAAGACGCAACTCGAAGGCTGTGGATTCGTGGGTGTGACCATCGCCACCCCTCTGGTCGTGAGCGGCCTTGCCAATGACAGCATCGAACTGGCAGCCAACATAAACATCCGGCTGCAGGTCAGCGGCGGCACCCTGCCCTATCGCGCCGACTTCAACGGAATCCAGCCCGCAGACATTATCCGATCGACCGATGGTCTTGGCGAAATACGGCTGATCACCGGCGACAAGCTGGTACCCGGAAAAACCTACACGCTCGAAATCCGTGATACCGGCAATAAAGTCCAGACCAGGACGATCAAGGTCATGACCAAGTAAACGCAAGATCAAGTGAGAAAACTTCGATACTTGCGCGAGCTCTTTCGCAAAACTTGAATGTTCGCGCTGCGCCGATGACCGGTTCTGCCACGACCTCTGTCATCCACTGACGCGGGCCGTGGCGAACGTTGGAAGCCGACGGATATTGGACAAACTATCCGGCCTTCGAGAAATCCGGTTGAATTGGCATCGTAGTCGATCACGGCGCGTTAGGGCTGGTCGATATCATGTGTTTGCCCCTGGCAGACCCCTGTGTTGACAGCACATATTACAGGGCTATCGTCATGAAAACAAAGGGGATGGTGGTCAATGTCAGACGTTGCGAGAGCATTTGTTACGGTTGCATTGTTGGGCGTTTCAACATCGGCGATAGGGCAGGTTGTGGCCCGGCCCGGCCCAGCGGCTGCAGCCGCTTCTTCCGCTACCAGCGGAGTCGATGTCGATGACGCCGTCAATGATATCATCGTAACGGCGCAGCGCCGTACCGAGCGATTGCAGGATGTGCCGCTGGCCGTAACGGCGGTTTCCGGCCGGCAGCTCGCCGATGCCCAGATCAACGATACGACGTCGTTGACGCGGCTGGTGCCGAGTTTGACCATCAATCAGAACGCCGGCGCCAATTTCGTTGTCTTCAGGATACGCGGGGTCGGGACGCAGCTTGGCACGCCGGGTGTGGAGCCCGCCGTGTCTATCGTGCTGGATGGCATTCCCTTTGCGCGTGCTGCCCAGGGCGTCACCGATCTGGTCGATATCGAGCGGATCGAAGTGTTGCGTGGTCCTCAGGGCACATTGTTTGGCAAGAATTCGACGGCCGGCGTAATCAGCATCACGACCGCGCGACCCGCAAAGGAATTTGGTGGTGTCGCCGAATTCACCATTGCCGAAAAAAATGAATATCGGGCGCGTGGTACGGTTACCGGCGCACTTTCGGATACGTTGCGCGCACGAATTACCGGCTATTATAATAATATTGGCGGCTATCTGAACAATGTGCCAACCGGCGAGCAGTTCAATGGCAGCGAAAGTGGCGGCGTTCGCGGCAAGCTGGAATGGGATGCCACCAGCCAGCTCAATCTGCTTTTGACTGGCAGCTATTCCAAATCGGTCAGTAACTGCTGTCAGTATGTCTATACTGCGGTCACCAATCCGTTGTTGGCGACTCTCATTTCGCCGATCGTGCCGTCTGTGGGAAATCGGGATACGTCGGCGAGTGCCGATGTCTATGATGATTCGCAATCGAAGGTTTTTTCCCTCGAAGCAAATTATGCGTTGGACGGCGCAACGATCACCTCGCTGACCGGCTATCAGGATTTTGACACGCAGAACAATAATGATGCGGACGGCATTTACGCCCCTCGCGCCATATTTCTGCCCGGCGCGGCGCCAAGCTTTTATGATCTTCAGTCCGGCCAGGTCGCGTTGAAGCAATTTACCCAGGAAGTGAGGATCGCCTCAACCGGGCAGCGCGCGCTCAACTATGTGGCCGGTCTCTACTACCTCAATCTTGATCTTGACCGTACCTTTCAGCGTCGATTTGCCGGCTGCGTGGCCGGCGGGGCCAACGGGATCCAGATCGATGGCACCGTTTGCGCCGTGCCGACATTCCGCTCAGGCTCGATTGCTTCGAATTTTCGAACCAAAAACTATGCAGCTTTTGGCCAATTGGACTGGAAAGTCATCGGCGGGCTGACGCTCCTCGGCGGCGCTCGCATCCAGCGTGAAACGGTTTCCTATTCGGCCGTTCGCCCTGGAACCGGTCTCGTTACCGGGGATATACCGCTGTATACAGCGGCAACGCCTGCCAATTCGATCAGCGATACCGCCACGACCGGCAAGCTTGGCGCGCGCTATGAATTCAGCCGGCGCGCCCAGGCGTATCTGACCTGGTCGACAGGCTATAAGGGCAGCGGGTTCAACGTCGAAATCGCAACGAATTTTGCAGCAAACGCGCCGTTGCGGCCCGAAACGGTCAAGGCCTGGGAACTGGGCTTCAAAGGTAGCACGGCTTCGGGATTGTTGACGGGCGCCGTCGCCCTGTTCAACTCCAGATACCGTGACTTGCAGGTGCAAGCGAGCCGTCTCGATCCCAATTCCGGCATCTTTTTTCTGGTGCCCACCAATGCCGGTACAGCGACGGTGCGTGGCGTTGAGGTGGAGGCCACCCTGCGGCCATTGCGCGGCCTGTCGCTGACAGGCGGTGTCACATATTTGCATAGCAATCTCGACGCCGATGGCCTTTCCTGCCCCCTCCCGCGACAGATCAATGTTGTCGTGAATGCCTCGGGCAACCGGCCGGGAAACACCTGTTACCGCTTGACCGCAACCGGGGCTGCCCTGATCGACATCCGCGACGGCAATCTTCCCAACGCCCCGGAATGGCGCGGCACGGCGGCGCTTCGCTATGAAACAGCAATCACCGGCACTGATTTCGGCGCCTTTGCGCAGTTGAACGTGCAGACCCAATCAACAATATCCTTTTCGCTCGAACAGGATAAATCGCTGTCACAACGCGCCTATTCGCTGGTTGATGGATCAATCGGTTTTACAGGGCCAAACGATCATTTTCGCATCACCTTGTTTGTCAAGAATCTGTTCGACAAAAGTTATTTCAGCACCGTGGGTCGTGCTGCATTGTTCACATCCACGGCATCGCCAAACAGCTTCACAGGCTATCCGAACAAGGATTCAGACCGCTATTTCGGCGGGACAATCGCGTACCGCTGGTGAGATCTGGTTTCGCTCTGAGCTTGCTGGCGCTATCGATTGCCGACGCGCCTCTCGCTGCACGTGAACCGTTTGTGACGATCGATACGGGCGTGGCGACCGGAACTTCCCCGTCTCCGGCCGTTGGCGCCTGGCTGGGGTTGCCGTTTGCCGCACCGCCGGTGCGCGGCGCCCGCTGGCAGCCGCCAAAACCTGTGGCACGATGGACGCGGGCATTCCATGCCGATCATATAGCGGCGGAGTGTTTTCAGCCGCTGCGCGATCACGAATTCAATCATTATTTCGGCGATGAGCCGATGAGCGAGGATTGCCTTTATTTGAATGTCTGGGCCCCTGCCCGGACGATAGGCCGCCAGCCATCTGCCAAAAGGCCCGTCATTGTCTGGATTTACGGCGGCTCCTTTGTCGTCGGGTCGGGGGGCAAGGCGCTGTATGACGGCGCCGCTCTGGCAACAAAGGGTGCCGTGGTGGTTACGCTGAACTATCGTTTGGGGGCGCTCGGGTTTCTCGCGCACCCCGAGCTGAGCCAGGAATCGCCAAATAAGGCATCGGGCAACTATGGCTTGCTCGATCAGATTGCGGCGTTGCAGTGGGTGCAGCGCAATATTGCGGCATTCGGCGGCGATCCTGCAAAAGTGACGCTGATGGGCCAGTCAGCCGGCGCGATCGCCATCAGCGACCTCCAGCTAAGCCCGTTGGCGCGCGGCCTGTTCAGCCGGATTGTCGCCTTGAGCGGTTCGGCACACAGCGCATCATTCGAGACGCCAAAGCTGGCAGACGCCGAAAGACAGGGCGAAGCTTTTGCGGCAAGCATCGGCGCGACGTCGCTTGCCGCGCTGCGCAAACTACCAGCCGATGCGATCAGCCGCGCGCCATTCAACGCGGCCCGGCCGATCATAGATGGCTGGGTGCTAGTGCGGCCGCCAACAGAAACCTACACCCTCAACCAGCAATCCGACGTGCCGATGATAGTGGGATTTACACGAGACGAAAACCTGACGCCGTTTTCAAGCGTGCGCACTTTGGCGGATTATGAGGCTGAGGTGAAACGTCAGTTCGGCGGATCGGCATCGCAAATTCTTGCCCTTTATCCCGCTGTCGACAATGCCGGGGCGCCAGCGACGGCGCGCAGCCTTGGTCGGGACATGAGTTTTTCATTGATGATGCGGAACTGGGCAAAACTGCAGCAGCGCCATGGTCGCGCGCCGACATGGGCCTATGAATTTGCACAGCCGCATCCCTATACGCCCGATACACATTTTACCGACATCGACATCGCCGCCGCCGGCATCTACCACACGGCGGAAGTACCCTATTTTCTTGGGACGTTCGCTGCGTTCAACCTGTTTCGCCAGACTCGCGACTGGACCGAAGCGGACCGCGGGCTGTCGGATCAGATCATGACAGCGCTGGTCAGATTCGCAGAAAACGGCGATCCCGGGCCCCTGGCGGGGCAAAGCTGGCCGCGATACCAAGACAATGAAAAGATCGCCATATTCGCCGATCCGATCCGTATCGCCGACTGGCCAAGGCGATCAAAACTCGATGCACTGAGAGATATTTCAACGCGGCGATGAAGCCATGCGCGAGATTGTATTTTCACTGTGTTGCCGAAGCCACCGTCGTCAAGACCGATCGATCGAACCGCTCGCAGCCGGCCGCATGGTGCGCGTACGCCGCTGCTGTCAACGCAAAAGCACCACTCGTCAGGAAGCGACATTCAGCGAACTAGATTCCACGCTTTTTTGAACGAGGCACCCTGGTCCTGAACAATTAATTTGAAATAGATTTTGGTGGACGCACCAGGGTTCGAACCTGGGACCCGCTGATTAAGAGTCAGCTGCTCTACCGACTGAGCTATACGTCCGGGCGCGTTGCCGCGTGGAGGCGGGCTGTTAGCAGCGGCGGGGGTCGTTGTCCAGTGCGGGGTGGCGTTATTCGCTGAGAGCCCGGTTCTGGCGATCGATGCCCATGATGAGGCCAAGGAGGATCATCACGGTCAGCATTGCCGAGCCGCCATAGCTGATCAGCGGCAGCGGGATGCCGACCACCGGGGCGAGGCCCATGACCATCATCATGTTGATTGCCAGATAGAAAAACAGCGTCGCTGTCAGGCCGAGCGCCAGCAGCCGCTGAAATTGCCCCGTGGCCCGCATCGAAACGCCGATGCCCCAGGCCAGCACCAGGCCAAAGCCGATGATGATAAAAAGCCCGCCGATCAGGCCCCATTCCTCGGCCATGGTGGCAAAAATGAAATCGGTCTGGAGTTCGGGAAGATAATCGAGATGGCTCTGGGTGCCGTTGAGAAAACCCTTGCCGGCAAGGCCGCCCGACCCGATGGCGATCTTTGATTGGGTGATGTGATAGCCGGCGCCGCGCGGATCGGTCGATGGGTCCAAAAAGATCAAAATGCGGTTGCGCTGATAATCGTGCAACAGCCCCCAGGCGATCGGCAGCGCCGCAATGCCCGCAACCGCCGCGCCGATGAACAGCCAGAGCCGGACGCCGGCCAGGAACATTACGACGACGCCGCCAAAGCCGATCGACAAAGCGGTGCCGAGATCGGGTTGCAGCATGACCAGCGCCACCGGCATCGCGATCAGGGCCAGCGCCGGCAGCAGCGCCTGGGGCCGGGTTTCATATCCCTTGGGCAAAAACTGATAGTAGCGCGCCAGCACCAGGACGATCGCCAGCTTCATGAATTCAGAAGGTTGCAACTGGATGATGCCCAGATCGAGCCAGCGCTGACTGCCGCCGCCGATGCGGCCGAGCAGCTCCACGCCGATCAGGCCGACCAGCACGGCGCCATAGATCGGCCAGGCGAGTTTCAGCCATTGTTCGGGCTTGATCAGCGCCAGTGACAACATGGCGGTCGTCAGGATGACAAAGCGAATGCCCTGTTTCAACGCCCAGGGCGTCAGTGATCCACCGGCAGCCGAATAAAGCACGACAAGCCCAAAACTGCCAAGGGCAACGATAACCAGCACGATCGACCAGCGGATTTTGCCAAGCTCGCGTGACCAATAGCCGTTGAACATCAATCGTCGTTTCGAGGCGGAATGGGGGCTTCGGGGTCGGCGATTTCAAAACTGGGCGGTGCGATGCTGTCGGTTCTGAGCCATGACGGCATCAGTTCGGTTGGCTGGCTTTGATCGGCGACAACGCGCTCGCGTGCCAGCGCTTCGCGGCGCGCCAGCATCTCCGCTTCGATCGGGATCAGTGCCGCCAGCGCGCGTTCCGGCTCGAACAAATAGGTCAGCACGTCGCGGGCAATCGGGGCGGCATATTTGCCGCCGGCAATGCCATGCTCGATGATGACGCTGACGGCGTAACGCGGCTCATCGGCGGGTGCAAAGGCCACGAACAGTGCATGATCGCGCTGTTTCCAGGGCAGGGATTCGTTGCGGCGTACGCCATGCCGGCGTTCTTCGGCAGTGATCCGGCGGACCTGGGCGGTACCTGTCTTGCCCGCGATGCGAATGCCGGGAATTGGCGATCGGGCAGCATGGGCGGTGCCAAAGCCACTGTTCACCACATCGATCATGCCTTGGCGGACGATGGCGAGATAGTCTTCGGGAATGCCGAGTGGCTGAAATTCAGGTGGCGCAGCGCCTTCCGGCAACAGCAGTCGCGGCATCACGGCGCGGCCACTGGCAACGCGCGCTGTCATCACCGCAAGCTGCAGCGGATTGACGATGAGATAACCCTGGCCGATCGAGGTGTTGAGCGTTTCGCCGACGTTCCAATCCCGGTCATAGCGTTTTTGTTTCCACGCCGTATCGGGGACGATGCCCGCCGCCTGCCCGGCCAGCGGCAAATCATATTTCTGGCCCAGCCCCAATCGCCGCGCCATGGCGGCGATGGCGTCGATGCCGATCTGGCGACCATAAGTGTAAAAATAGACATCGCAGCTTTTGGGCAACGCTGTGTGCATGTCGACAAAGCCATGGCCGCGGCGCGAGTGGCAATGCCAGATATTATTGCCCAATTTATATTTGCCGCTGCAGCGCACGCCCTGATCGGGGGTGACGCCTGCATCAAGGGCAGCGAGCGCCGTCACCATCTTGAAGGTCGAGCCGGGCGGATAAAGCCCCATGGCGCTTTTGTTCAACAGCGGGTGGTGGTCATTTTCCTGCAGATCTTTCCAGAGGGCGGTCGATATGCGGGTGGAGAACAGATTGGGATCATAGGCCGGCATCGACAGCATCGTCAGCACATCGCCGGTCTGGCAATCGATAACGATGACGCTGGCGCTGTTGTCGCCAAGCCGCCGCGCCGCATAGTTCTGGAGGTCGCGGTCGATCGTCAGCTTTAACGATTCCCCCGGCGTGGCGCCTTGCATGTCGAGTTCGCGCACCACCTGGCCCCGCGCCGTGATTTCAACGCGCTGGGCGCCGGCCTTGCCGCGCAACGCCTTGTCTTCATGGCGTTCGATTCCATCCTTGCCGATGCGAAAGCCCGGAAAGATCAGCAAAGGTTCCTTGTCGAGCTTGTATTGCTCGGGCGTCGGGGCGCCGACATAGCCGAGTAGATGGGCGAATTGATCGCCATCGGGATAGACGCGGGCAAAGGCGTGGACGACGCGGACGCCGGGTACATCGACGAGCTGGACATTCAGGGCAGCAAAGGTCGGCCAATCGAGACTGCGGGCGATTTCGACCGCCATATACGCGGGTTGCAAGGCTATATCGGCGCGAATGCGCAATTCATCCGAAAACGCGATCGGCATGACCCTGTTGATCGCCTTTAATGTGGCTTCGATATCGCCCGCATCCTTGGGCACCAGTTCCAGCCGATAATCGGGCTTGTTGAGCGCCAGCGGCTTGCTGTTGCGATCGAGAATCCAGCCGCGCCGGGGTGGGATCAGGCGCAATTGCACGCGGTTTTCTTCCGACGCCAGCCGGTAATGTTCCCCTTCAAAAATCGACAGCCAGGTCATCCGGCCGATAAGCGTCGCACCAATGGCCGCCATGCCGCCGCCAAGCACGAGGGCGCGACGCGTGAAGCTTTGTTCGCGCGCGGCTTCGTTCGCCATCAGCGGCTGCCGGCGCCAAAACTGCGGCGCTGCACGGCGGCGCACAGCCAGACAACCAGCGGATAGGCAAGGATGCTGGTCAGAACCTGCCAGACCTGCGCCAGCAACGGGATCGGCCGGGCCGCCAGCACCATCAAGCCGGCCGTCAATATCTGAAAGCCGATGACGACAAAGCCGGCGATCAGCCAGTCAAAACCATGGGCGTGGCGACCATAGCGCGATTCAAAAATGCGCACCATGGCAACAACCAGCGCAAAGCCCGTCGCGTTGACGCCGATCGGCTGGGCAAACAGCAGATCGGCAACGACACCGATCAGAAAGGCCAGCCAGGCCGGCATCAAACCCGGCTGAAACAGCGCCCAGACAAAAATCGCCAGCAAGCCCAATTGCGGAAAAACCGGTACCGGCACCAGCAATGGCGCCGTCATCAACAGTAGCAACGCGAGGCTGACCAGCGCCGGAATGGTCATCTGCCAATAGCCCAGCCAATAACGCCGGCGTTCGGCTGCGCTCATCAGCCGCCAGGGGGGAACGCCGTTGGCCATCAGGGGATCGATCCAGGCGGCTTTGGCCCTGCCGGCACGGCGGGTTTTGCTTTTTTCATGACGATACGCGCTTCGGTGGGGATGGGCGTTGTCGGCTCGGTGCTGGCAACGACCGCCGGCAACGGCAGATAGGGTGCTTCGATGATCACATAGGCGGCACCGACGGGCGTTGCGGCCAACCGCACCTGCGGGGGTTCAACGCCGCCAGCGATGATCGTGCCAACCGGGATGCCGGGGGGAAAAATGCCGCCATCGCCCGAGGTCAGCAAGCGGTCGCCAGTTTTCAACGGCACATCGGCGCCGACCCGATCGCGTATTTCCAGCGCCGGGCGGTTGGTGCCGACAGCCAGCGCCGCCTGCCCGGTGCGTTGCACGATAATCGGCACGCGGCTGGCGGGATCGGTCAACAGCAAGACCCGGGCGGCATGGTTGCCGGCCTCGATCGTGCGGCCGATCAAGCCATCGGCGCCGATTACCGGCTGGCCGACGAAAACGCCATCACCATGCCCGGCCGCGACCATCGCCGATCTGACGACGGAGCCCGACGTCGCCGAAACGATCCGCGCCGTCGCAACGACGCGCCGGGCGGGATCGCGCACCACGGCAAGCCGGCGCAACTGGGCAAGCGCCAACCGATCGGCTGCGGCGCGCTGCAATTCGGCCCGGGCGGCCGCCAGATCGATTTCCAGCCGGCGGCTGCGGCTGACGGCGCCGAAATAATCGCTACCAAAGGCCAGGGCCCGGCCGGCGCCATCAAAAGGCGCCCGCACCACCGACCAGAAGGGCGTCACCAGATCGATGGCGGTACTGCGCAGCCGCTGCCCGGCGTCGGGGTTGACTCTGGCAAACACCAGCAGCAACAGGCCGGTCGCAATCACGGCGCCGGACAGAACCGCGCCGATCAGGGCGAAATTCTGGTCGCGTCGCATTGCGCTCGGTCGTCTGGGGCCGGGTATCCAGTCCATTGCACCGTCTTTTTCCTGGCGAAAGATCGTTTTTGTCTTCGCCAAATCAAGCCGCCGGGCTTGCGCCAGCAGCACTGGAAAGCCTTGTTTTACGCCGTTGTCAGCACACCGCGATACATCGGGTCTTCGAGCGCGCGGCCGGTGCCGATGGCAACACAGGTCAACGGGTCATCGGCAACGGTCACCGGGAGGCCGGTGGCTTCGCGAAGCACCACATCGATATCGCGCAGCAGCGCACCACCCCCTGTCAGCACAATGCCCTGATCGACGATATCGGCGGCAAGCTCGGGCTGGGTGTTTTCCAGCGCGGCGCGCACGCCTTCGACAATCGTTGCCACGGGTTCGGCCAGCGCATCGGCGATCTGGGCCTGGTTGATGGTGATTTCCTTGGGCACGCCGTTCATCAGGTCGCGGCCCTTTATCTCCAGCGTCAGGCCGATGCCATCGGCGGGCGCCTTGGCCGTGCCGATCTGTTTCTTGATCCGCTCCGCCGTCATTTCGCCGATCAGCAGATTATGGTTGCGCCGCACATAGGAGACAATGGCTTCGTCCATCTTGTCACCCCCGACCCTGACCGACGTTGTATAGGCAAGGCCACGCAGGCTGAGCACCGCGACTTCGGTGGTGCCGCCGCCGATATCGACGACCATGCTGCCGATCGGTTCGGTCACCGGCATGCCGGCCCCGATGGCAGCGGCCATGGGTTCCTCGATCAGATAGACTTGCGATGCGCCGGCATTGTTGGCGGCATCGCGGATGGCGCGTTTTTCAACGCTGGTCGAACCCGATGGCACGCAGATGACGATTTCGGGAAAACGCGGCAGTTTTGACGTGTGGACCTTGGCTATGAAATATTTGATCATTTCTTCGGCGACATCGATATCGGCGATGACGCCATCGCGCAGTGGCCGGATACATTCGACATTGCCGGGGGTTTTACCCATCATCAGCTTGGCTTCATTGCCGACAGCGACGACCTTGCGGGTGCCGCGCACCGTTTCCATCGCGACGACCGATGGCTCGTTCAGCACGATGCCGCGACCGCGCACATAAACCAGCGTGTTGGCCGTACCAAGATCGATCGCCATATCCTGGCTGAGAAACGAAAACATGCGGCTGAAAAAGGACATTGAGGAAGGCACCAACAGGCTGGAGGATGGGCAAGCGGCAAGCAGGAATCGCCCCACGGCTGTAGTCTCTTGCAGGGCGGCTTTGCAAGGACGGCACGAGCGGCCTGCCGCATTGCAGCATAGGAGGTGTCTGACCGCCGTTCGGCAGCGCGTCCCGACGCTCCGATCCGGCGCTGACGGCGGCGCGATAATCGGCTAGGCTTGGCGATGATGCTCATTCGCCGCCTGCCCGATACGCTCGTCAACCAGATCGCGGCCGGCGAAGTCGTCGAACGCCCGGCGGCGGCATTGAAGGAGCTAATTGAAAACGCCCTTGATGCAGGCGCTCGGCGCATCGCCATCGATCTGGAAGGCGGCGGTATCGAACATCTGTCGGTCAGCGATGATGGCCATGGCATGGTCGCTGACCAGATGCGGCTGGCTATCGAACGCCATGCGACATCAAAACTGCCCGACGGCGATCTGTCGGCAATCACCACCATGGGCTTTCGCGGCGAGGCGCTGCCCAGCATCGCCAGCGTTGCCACCCTGACGCTGACCAGCCGAACATCGGATGGAGAGGCCTGGCGGCTGGTCATCGACAATGGCCGGCTGATCGAAAACGGCCCCGGCGCTTCGCCGCCCGGCACCAGGGTAGCGGTCGATGGCCTGTTTGCCGCCGTGCCGGCGCGGCGCAAATTCCTGAAATCCGAACGCTCGGAACTTGCCGCCTGCCTCGATGTCGTCAAGCGTCTGGCCATGGCGCGCGCCGATGTCGGGTTCGAGGTCCGCCATGGCGGCCGGCGGCTGTTGTCGGTGGCGGCCGGCGCCGATGCCAGCGAAGCCGCCATGGTGGCGCGGCTCGCTGCCCTGCTGGGCGCCGATTTTGCCGAAAATGCCGTGCCGATCGATCTGGAGCGCGAGGGCATCCGGCTGGGCGGCCTCGCCGGCATTCCGACCTATAATCGCGGCATCGCCGATCATCAGTTCCTGTTCGTCAACCGGCGCCCGGTCAAGGATCGATTGCTGGTGGGCGCGCTGCGCGGTGCCTATCAGGATCTGCTCGCCCGCGATCGCCACCCGGTGGCGGCGCTGTTCCTCGATGTACCGCACGACCTTGTCGATGTGAATGTGCATCCCGCCAAAAGCGAAGTGCGGTTTCGCGATGCGGCGCTGGTGCGTGGCCTGATCGTCTCGGGGTTGCGCCGGGCGCTGGATGCGGCGGGGCATCGCGCCTCCAGCCACGTCTCGCAGGCAGCGATGGGGGCCTTCACCGTGCCAACCCTGCCCCCGCCCGGCCCGGCGCTTTGGGACGCGCAACCCGCGTCGGCCGTGGCCGAGCCACGACGGCCTTTCGGTGATTTTGCGCCGGCCTATCGAGCGCCCGATACGACGGCGATGGCCGTAATGGCGCCATCCCATGACATGGCGCTGTCCGATGACATGGCGCTGTCCCATGACAGGGCGCTGTCCCATGACAGGGCGCCAACGCACGCAGCTTACCCGCTGGGGGCGGCGCGCGGCCAGATCGCCAACACCTATATCGTTGCCGAAACCGCCGATGCCTTGATACTGGTCGATCAACATGCCGCCCATGAACGGCTGACGCTCGAACGCCTTAACAAGGCGCTGGGGCAAGGCCCGGTCGCTGCCCAAAGCCTGTTGCTGCCGGTCGTTGTCGAACTTGATGAGATCGCTGCGAGCCGCATCGTCGATCGTGCCGTTGCACTGCTGGAACTGGGCCTTGAAATCGAGGCCTTTGGCGCCGCCGCCGTGCTTGTGCGGGCAACGCCGGCGCTGCTCGGGCGCTGTGATGCCGAAGCGCTGGTGCGCGATCTCGCCGATGATCTTTCGGCCTGGGGGCGGGCCGTCAATCTGAAAGAAAAGCTCGACAGCGTCGCTGCCACAATGGCCTGTCATGGCAGCGTCCGCGCCGGCCGGGCGCTGAATATTGCCGAAATGAACGCGTTGCTGCGGGAAATGGAAATTACCCCGCACAGCGGCCAGTGCAACCATGGCCGGCCGACCTGGGTGCGGCTGGCGCTGAGCGACATCGAAAAACTGTTCGGGCGGCGTTAACGGACGGGCCGCCGCGTCGGGGCTGCCCCGGAGCCCAAAATAAACTTCATTGGCATGTTGCGAACGACTTGCATTAGCTGTCGGGATAAGCGATAACGATTCTCAACAGCAGAACATCTGCTGTGCAATTTGATGCGAGGCCTGCCTTGATCGTCTGTGTTTGCAATGCCCTGAAAGAAACCCAGGTCCGTGAAGCGGCGCGGGCGACGCGCAGCGGTTGCCCTGTCACTGCCTATGCGCACCTTGGCTGCAAACCCAAATGCGGTCAGTGCCTGCCCTTTGCACGCCAGGTCGTGCAGCGCGAAACGATTTTCGCCTGAGCCGATTGCGATCGATACGCAATCGCAACATGTTGAAATTACAACATTAAATCCTGTGGCCGGTTGACCTGCCGGTGCTGCTGCCGTAATGGATGCGAACTAGAACGGGAGCAATCAGATGCGCGGCGATGCCAAGGTCATTGAATTTTTGAACGCCGTGCTGAAGGGCGAGTTGACCGCGGTCAATCAATATTGGCTGCATTATCGCCTGCTCGACAATTTGGGCGTCACGAAACTCGCCGCCTATGAACGGCATGAATCCATCGATGAAATGAAGCATGCCGATCGCTTGATGGAGCGCATCTTTTTTCTGGATGGCCTGCCCGGCATGCAATCGCTGAACCGGCTGCGTATCGGCGAAACTGTCGAGGAGGTGCTGCAGGCCGATCTCGATCTTGAATATGAAGCGATTGCGCTGTTGCGCGATGCCGTTGTGCATGCCGAAAGCGTCCGCGATTTTCCGAGCCGCGATTTGTTTTCGGAAATCCTCGCTGCCGAGGAAGAACATGTCGATTTCATCGAAACCCAGCAATTGCTGATCAGCCAGATGGGCCTTCAGAATTACGTTCAGCTTCAGTCAAAAGCGGCAGAGAGCGAATAATCCGTCCCGCGCTTGCGCGACCATGATCAACGCAGGATCGGCCCCAGCAATTGCCGCACCGGCGTGGCCAGCACCTTGTCGATCTTGCGGCCGTCCATATCGATGATTTCAAAGGACCAGCGGCGCAGCGTGAATACCTCGCCGGTTTCTGGCAAATGCCGGAAATTGTGCAGCATGAAACCCGCGACCGTTTCATAATCCCGGTCTTCGGCAAGGTCCAATCCGAGCCGGTCGGCCATTTCGTCTGCCGGCAGGGCGCCCGAAAACAGCCATGATCCATCGTCGCGTTCAACGGCGGGCGGGTCATTGGCATCGTCGACATCGCTGCGAAATTCGCCGGCAATGGCAGCAAGCAGATCGGCGGGGGTCACGATTCCTTCGAAATGGCCATATTCGTCGTGAACCAGCGCAATCGGGATTTCGGCATCGCGCAGCACCGCCAGCGCATCGACGGCATCGATAACGTCAGGGATGACAGGCGCGGGTTTGGCCAGCGCCGCAAGGTCGAGCGGTCGGCCTTCGATCAACGCCTGCACGACATCGCGCGCCTGCAGCACGCCGATGATATTATCGACAGTACCGCGCGCCACCGGCAGCCGCGTATGCGGCGTGCGCGCCAGATGGGCGCGAATCTGGCTGTCGGTCATGTCGGCATCGATCCAGTCGATCTCGCCACGCGGTGTCATGATGCCGCGCACCCGGCGATCGGCCAGCCGCATGATGCCCGATATCATCTGCCGCTCGCTTTGTTCGATGATGCCGGCGGTTTCGGCTTCCTGCACCACGGATCGCAATTCCTCCTCGGTCACGGCATGGTCGGCATCGCGACGTTGCCCCAGCAGGCGAAAGATCAGCGCCGAGGATCTATCCAGCGCAAAGGCAAAGGGCGCCGATACGATGGTCAGCACCTCCATCGCCGGCGCGACGATGCAAGCGATCGATTCGGGCGAGCGCAGGGCAAATTGTTTTGGCACCAGCTCGCCGATTATCAGCGAGACATAAGTGATGGCGACGACGACCACGGCGAGCCCCGCATCAGCGGCGGTTTTGGGAGCGAGCCCGAACCACAGCATCAGGCGCTCCGCGGTCGGGCCAGCCAGGGCATCGCCCGAATAGGCGCCATTGATGATGGCCACCAGCGTGATGCCGATCTGTGCCGATGACAGGAATTTTGCGGGGTCGGCGGCAAGCCGCAGCGCTGCCGCCGCGCCGCGGCTGCCCGCTGCCGCCCGGCCGCGCAGGCGCGGTCGCCGCGATGAAACAATCGCCAGTTCCGACATGGCCAGAACGCCGTTGACGAGGATCAGCACCATGATGATGGCGGTGTCGAACCAGGGGAAAGGCTGCATTGGCTCCGGGGCGTGGCGCGGGGCTTTGCTGCCCGCTCAAGATTCATGATAGATTGAAATAACGCCAACGCGAAGGGCTCTTGTTAATGCATGGGCCATGCCGTCATGGCGATAGTGCCGGTGCCGCGCCTGGAACCCCCTGGCTTTGCCACGCGTATCTACCGTCAAGGAGCATAACATGCGCAATCGGATCAAAATCACCGCCGCCCTGATCATTGGCAGCCTGACATTGTCGGCCTGTGTGACCGATCCCGATACCGGCCAGCAAGGCCTGAACAAGGCCGGTGGCGGTGCACTTGCCGGCGCCGGCGCCGGCGCCTTGCTGGGCGCCATTCTGGGTGGCCGCAACAACCGTGCCGAAGTGCTGATCGGCACCGGCATCGGCGCCATCGCCGGCGCGTCGGTCGGCAGCTATATGGACAAGCAGGAACGCGAATTGCGCGCCCGCACCGCCAATACCGGCATTGTCGTTGAACGCCAGGGCGATGAAATCGCACTGAAATTGCCATCGAATGTGAGTTTTGATTTCAATTCATCGATCCTGCGGGCAGAATTTCGCCCGGCGCTCGATCAGGTGGCGCAGACGCTGGCGGCCTATCCATCGACGTTTGTCGATATCATCGGCCATACCGATTCGATCGGCAGCGCGGCCGTCAACCAGCGCCTGTCGGAACAGCGCGCGCGCGGCGTCGCCGATTATCTGACCATGCAGGATGTCAACCGCGCCCGCATCGCGTCAAAAGGCGCCGGCATGCAATTCCCGATCGCGCCCAATGACAGCGACGCCGGCCGGGCGCAGAATCGCCGCGTTGAAATCCGCCTGTCGCCGGTCACCCAGCAGGATGTCGGCGGCGCACCCCAGAATGGCTATCAACAGCCCGGTTACCAGCAGCCGCAATATCAGCAACAGCAACGCCCCGGCACGCCGGTTCCGCAGCCGCGACGGTAACGCCGTTCAGCCGCGCAAAATCGCCCCAAGCGTTGCTGCCGCTGCGATGATTTTTGCCGATACCGCTTCGATATCGGCGTCGGTCAACGTTGCGATGGTTGGTTGCAGCGTGACTTCGATGGCAAGGCTGATATTGCCCGGC
>JBBRIC010000032.1:0-25185 GCA_038221665.1 Sphingomonadales bacterium | reverse complement strand
GCAATGGACTTGGCAAAATGGCACGCCGCATTGGGAACAGCGTGACGCCTGTTCCTCGGCACGGGCGATAATGAAGGGACGTGCGATTTCCAGAAAATCGTCGGCGCGATCAGCGGCGCTGCGCTTTTCCGGATAGGCCTGCGCCGCATCGGTGAATTTTAGCATCTGAGTCACAGCAGTCGCCACCCCTTTCGTGACCGGCCTTAAGCTGGGGAAGCAACGCTGTCATGCGAAAAATCGCAATTAGGACAGCTATACTGTCGTATATATTTGAAACGCGGCTAGAATATCCTGTTGCGCGTCATTATTAAGGCCATTTCGGCCCTATCGCAGCAAAAGCCACGTCACTGCGGCGGAACCAACGATTATCCGATACCAGGCGAACGGCGCAAAGCCATAGCGGCTGACAATGGCGACAAAGCTTTTTACCACGGCCAGGGCGACGATAAACGACACCGCAAAACCGACGCCAATCGCCGACAATTGGCTGGTGTCGAGGCTGTCGCGATTTTTCCAGAGCAGCAGCACCGTTGCCCCGGCGATGGTCGGCACAGCGAGAAAAAAGCTGAATTCCGCCGCCGTCTTGCGATCAATGCCCAGCAGCATCGCCGACATGATCGTTGCGCCCGAGCGTGACACCCCGGGAATCATGGCGATGCATTGGCCGATGCCGATCAACAGCGCCGACCGCGTTGGAGTCGTTTCGATCGAATGCACGATCGGCGCCATGGCGTTTTTTTCGATCCACAGAATCGCGAGGCCGCCGATAATCAGCGCGATGGCTACGGTCATCGGGCTGAGCAACATGGCCTCAAAGGCCTTGATGAACAGGAAACCCGCAATGCCGGCGGGGATGAAGCCGAGCACGATGTTTCGCAAAAAAGCCCAGGCGCCGGGGGTTCGCGCAAAAAGCCCGATGCCGACATCGAGAAAGCGCCGAAAATAGGCGACAACGACAGCGAGTATGGCGCCCGACTGGATGGCGATTTCAAACGTCGCGCCTGTTTTGGCATCAAAGCCCAGCAATTCGCCGGCGAGGATCAGATGCCCCGTCGATGACACCGGCAAAAACTCGGTCAACCCTTCGACGATGCCAAGCAGGATGATGTCGAACAGGCTGTGTTCCATGCAATCGGACCTTATTTAAATTCGCGATACGGCCCGGTCAGGCGGTTGGCGTGGCCTGGTTGAAACGGCCGCCGGCCCGATAGCGTTCAAGCATCGCCGGCACAAAAGCCGATAAAGGCGTCGCGGAAACGCCAAGCGCGGCAAGGCCCGGCATGCCGGCTGCAACGACATTGTCCTTTTTCAGCATGGCGAGCTGATCGGACGTCATCGGCATGAACGGCAGCAGATCACCCAGCCGCGCCAGCAGCCCGGCCAGCCCGTCCGGAATTTCAACCAGCGGGCGGTTGCGCCGGGTTTCGTCGTTGATCAGGCCCAATATGGCCCGAAAACTGAGTATCTGCGGCCCGCCAAGCTCATAAATCCGGCCCGCCGTATCGGCGCGAGACAGGGCGGCAACGGTGGCGGCCGCAACATCCCGGACATAGACCGGCTGGAACCGGCTGTCGCCAGCGATGACCGGCAGCAGCGGCGCCGACCGCGCCATCGCGGCAAAGCGATTGAGAAATTGATCCTCCGGCCCAACGACAAGACTGGGCCGCAGGATCGTCGCCGTCGGCATGGCGGCCAGCACTGCAGCTTCCCCCAATGCCTTGCTGCGCGCATAGGGCACGGCCGAATCGGCTGCCGCCCCGATCGCCGACATCTGGACATAATGACGAATGCCGGCAGCCGCCGCCGCTTTGGCCGCCCGTTCGGCGCCCTTTGCCTGCACATTGTCGAAGCGCTGGCTGGCGGTTTCGGCGAGGATCCCGACCAGATTGATGCCGGCATCGGCCCCGGCAAATGCCGCCGCCATCTGCACATCCGAGGTGATATTGCCGTGCACAAGCTGGACTTGGCCAAGCCGGCCCAGCGGTTTCAGGAACAGCGCGGTTTCAGGATGGCGCACCGCAACCCGCACCCGATAGCCCGATTCGGCAAGCTGCTGGACGATGTAACGGCCAAGAAAGCCGGAGCCGCCAACAACGCTGACCAAAGCATCGTCAGCCAGCGGCGATCGGAAAATGGGGTCGGTCATAAAAGCGGCTGTAGCGTGGCTTTTGATGGTTGTCGCGGGGCGGATGCACGCAGACCGGCGCTCGCAGTGATTGACAAGCCCGGCGCCGCCCCCTAACCGCCGCTGCCTACCCCGTGCCCGGATGGCGGAATTGGTAGACGCACCAGCTTCAGGTGCTGGCGCTCGCAAGGGCGTGGAGGTTCGAGTCCTCTTCCGGGCACCATTTTTAGTTTCGCGCGACGCCGCTGCGCCTACGCGGTGCGGCGGCGCGGCGGAGGCGGTCGTTGATGGCGCTGCCCAGCCCATGGTCGGGGATCGGGGCGACAGCGATGGCTGGCCTGCCGCTGGCTTCGGCGTTGTGCAGCAGCGCGAATAATCGCCTCGCGGCCTCGGTGACGTCGCCGGCCGGGGACAGGTTGGCATCACCGTCAATCCCGCCAAAGCCGATGTGGAATTCATCGGCCGCAGCGGTTGTCGCACCGAGCCGCACCGGCTGGCGCGGCGCATAATGCGATGCCAGCATCCCCGGTGCCACGATGGCGGCGGCGCCAGCGTGCAGATCATGGCCTGCCACGGCCGCGATGGCTTCAGCCGCGATTGCGCCGGGGCGCAACAGCGTCACAATTCCGTCCGCAACGGCGACAATGGCCGATTCAAGGCCGGTGGCGCTTGGCCCGTCATCCAGAATAAGTTGCACCCGCCCCGCCAATGATGCCGCCACGTGCTGCGCCGTTGTCGCTGAAACTGCCCCCGACGCATTGGCCGATGGCGCCGCGAGTGGGCCACATTCGGCGATCAATGCCTGCATCACCAGATGCGCGGGGCAACGCACCGCCAGCGTCGACAGCCCGGCCGTCACCGGTGCCGCCACCTGTGCGCCCGGACGCAGCGGCAACACCAGCGTCAACGGCCCCGGCCAGAACGCAGCCATCAGCCGCGCCGCCAGCGTATCGACAACCACCAGATTTTCCGCCGCCACGACATTGCCGACATGGACGATCAACGGGTTGAAACCGGGCCGGCCCTTGGCGGCATAAATCCGTGCGACCGCGGCAGGGTCCACAGCCCGCGCTGCCAGCCCATAAACCGTTTCGGTCGGTACCGCGACGATACCACCGGCATTGAGCAACGCGGCGGCCATTGCGATTCCGGCGGCGTCAGCGGCAATGATGCGGCTTTTGTCGGTCATCGCCCCCGTCTATAGCGTGATGGTCACCAGCCCAAGGCCCTTTCCCATGTCCTATATTGCCCCCATCGCCGAACAGCGCTTTGTGCTCGACAGCATCGCCGATCTGCCCGGGCTTGCCGCGCTTCCTGATTATGCCAATGCGACGCCCGATCTGGTCGAAGCCATTCTGGCCGAAGCGGGGAAGCTCGCCGCCACCGTCTTTGCACCCTTGAACAGCGTCGGCGACAAGGCGCATGCGAGGCTGAGCAATGGCGTCGTCAGCTTGCCCCCGGGCTTTGCGAAGGCCTATCAGCTATATGTGGATGGCGGCTGGGCCGGCCTTGGCGTAGCCGAACGCCATGGCGGCCAGGGGCTGCCCTTTGCCGTTGCGGTTGCCGTGCAGGAACAATTGACCAGCGCCAACATGGCGTTTGCGCTCTGCATGATGTTGAGCCAGGGCGCCATCGAGGCTATTGCTGCCCATGCCAGCCCGGCATTGCAGGAACGCTATCTGACCAAGCTGGTCAGTGGCGAATGGACCGGCACAATGAACCTGACCGAGCCGGCCGCCGGCAGCGATGTCGGCGCGCTGAAATCCCGCGCCACGCCGCATAACGATGGCAGTTATCGCATCAAGGGCACCAAGATCTTCATCACCTGGGGCGAGCATGACGCCGCCGAAAATATCGTCCACCTCGTCCTTGCCCGGCTGCCCGATGCGCCGCCTGGCACCAAGGGTATCTCGCTGTTCATCTGCCCGAAATTCCTGCCCGATGGCACCCGCAACGATCTGGTTTGCGTTGGGCTTGAACACAAGCTCGGGATACACGCCTCACCGACCTGCACGATGAGTTTTGGCGACAATGACGCCTGCATCGGATATCTGGTCGGGGCCGAAGGGGCCGGCATGCGCGCCATGTTCACCATGATGAACAACGCCCGGGTCCAGGTCGGCCTGCAGGGTGTCGCCATCGCCGAAGCCGCCACCCAGCACGCCATTGGCTGGGCGCGTACCCGCGTTCAATCCGCCAAATTCGGCGGCGGCCGCGATGCCGTACACATCATCGAACATGCCGATGTCCGCCGCACCCTGATGACCTGCCGGGCGTTGACCGAGGCCACAAGGGCACTGGTCTATCTGAATGCCGCCGCTGTCGATCGGGGCCATGCGAACGATGCGGCGGGCGCCGGGCTTGCCGATCTGCTCACCCCCATTTCCAAAGGCTGGGCGACCGATGTGGGGGTCGAGGTCGCCAGCCTTGCCCTGCAGGTTTTTGGCGGCATGGGTTATGTCGAGGAAACCGGCGCGGCGCAGTTCCTCCGCGATGCCCGGATCGCGCCGATCTATGAAGGCACAAATGGCATCCAGGCGCTCGATCTGGTCGGGCGAAAGCTCAACCAGGATGGCGGCATGCATTGGCGGGCGGTGTTCACCGATATTCGCGCCACCATCAAGGCGCTGGGCGCCAGCGCCGCGTTGAAAGGCCTTGCGCCCTATCTCGATGATGCGCTGGCCGCCGCCAACACCAGCACCGTCTGGTTGATCGGCGCCAACAACCCCGATGACATCGCCGCCGGGGCAACACCCTATCTGCGCATGATGGGCATTACGCTGGGCGGCTGGCTGCTGGCGCGGCAGGCCCTGGTTGCCGAAAGCCAGATCAATGCGGGGCTGGGCGACGCGGGGTTCCTGAATGCCAAGATCGCCACAGCGCGGTTTTTTGCCGAACAGATCTTGCCGCAAGCTGCCGCCCTTTCGGGGCCGGTGACGCGCGGCGCGGCGGGACTCTATGCGATTCCCGAGGCTGTGCTGACGGCGTAGCTTAGCATCGACTTGACGATTCCGGGATCGGACCCGTCTTCCCGGATCAGGCCCGGGATGACGAAGCTTGAGATGACGACGTGTAGGGCGGGCGATCAACGCCGGTGTCAGCCTCGATCGCTACGCTGAAACGCCGCGAAAGTTCAGGCCCAAACGCTGAAACCCTGAACTTTCACGCCCGTTTTATTCTGTGTTAACTATATATTTATATTTCAGTCGTGCCATGACGGCCGCATCATGGCTTTGCCAGCACCATCTGTGCTGCGGCTGTCATCGCTGCGACGCCGGTGGCGATGGTCGGTGCGGGGTCCGGTGCCCAGCCGCTGTTGTGGAGCGACGGGATGGGCTTGCCGCCAGCCCTGGCAGCGTCCCAATCGCTTTGACGGACGCCACCGAGCCAGAAAATTGTCGTCTGAATCTTGGGATCGGCCAGATTATAGGCGTTGAAATCCTCGCTCGCCATCGACGGGTCGAGGCTGATGACCCGGGCCTTGCCCAACGTCGTTGCCAGCTGCGCCTCGACACGCGCCGCCAGCGCCGGGGTGTTCAGCGTTGGCGGAATGCTATGGGCGCGCGTAACGGTCGGCAACCGGTCTTCGGCGATGCCGGCGGCGATGGCTTCGCCCCTGGCGATCCGGGCAATGCCGGCGATCAACCGGTCCTGCTGCGCCGCATCATAGGACCGCACGGTCAATTTCAGCTTTACCTCATCGGGGATTATGTTGTGCTTGGTGCCGCCATGAATGGCGCCGACGGTGACGACGCTTGGCTGAAACGGGTCACTTTCGCGCGCCACCAGCGTTTGCAGTGCAGTGATGATGCGGGCGGCAAGCACGATCGGATCCCTGGTTGTTGCCGGATAGGCGCCATGGCCGCCCGTGCCGCGGATGGTCATGTCGACCATGTCACCGGCGGCAAGGGCGCGATCCTGTGGGACCGAGACAGTGCCCGCGACCAGCCGGCTGTCATCATGCAGGGCGAGCGCGTAGTCCGGGTGGGGAAAACGGCTGAACAGGCCATCGCCCAGCATTTTCAGAGCGCCGCCGCCACCTTCCTCGGCGGGTTGCCCGATCATCACCAGCGTGCCTGACCATTTCGCCCGTTCCGCTGCCATGCGCCGGGCCACACCCGTCCAGACCGCCATATGGATGTCATGCCCGCAGGCGTGCATCACCGGCGTCTGGCCGCCTTCGCCATCGCTGCCGGTCGCGGTGCTGGCATAGGCCAGCCCGGTCATTTCCTTGACCGGCAGCGCATCCATGTCGGCGCGTATCAAAAGCACGGGGCCGGGGCCGTTAAGCATGATGGCGACGACGCCGGTGCCGCCAACCTTTTGGGTAACGGTGAAACCGGCGGCGTTCGCCTCGGCCGCAAGCAAGGCGGCCGAGCGTGTTTCCTGAAAGGCAAGTTCCGGATGGCTGTGCAAATCCTTGTAAAGCGTCACAAGATCGACGGGGGCGGCAGATGCTGTCGCGGCGCCGAGCAAGATCATGCCGGCAAGGCTGTATGAGGTGATCATGCGCCCGAACTGGCACGCAAATCGTGGCAAAGGCAAGCGGCTGCTGTTGGCTGTCGCGGCGGCGGCGATGCTTGGCACGCCCGGCCGGGCGCAGCTGCTGCTGCCGGCACCGGGCGGCGACCCGGCGGCCATCGATTTTTCGCAGGACCCGCTGTTGCGGCTGCTGGCGGCCGATACGGGCGCGGCCGGCGATGATTTTCGGGCTGTGGTGGCAGCGGCGGTGCTTGGCTATCCCGCCGTCCCCGAAGCCGATGCCCAAAGCGATGTGCTGCGCGCCAACCGCCGGGAAGCGCGGTCGGCGCTGTTCCCGGTGCTGAATGCCAGCCTTTATGGCTCCCGAACCCTTGCCCGCGAACTGAACAGCAACAGCACCATCGCCGAAAGCCTGGTGCCCAATGGCCGCATCGATGCCCAGATCGGCGCCGATCAGCTGATCTATGACTTTGGTGCCACCGGCGGGCGGATTGCCGGCGCCTCGGCGCGGCTGCGCGCGGCAAAGGCCGAAACCGGCCGCGCTGCAACCGATACCGCGCTGGCCGCCGTCAGCGCCTGGTATCAGGTCATCGGCTATCAGGCGCTGACCGAATTGTCCGACGCCACGGTCGCCCGGCATCGCAGCATTGTTGCCGATGCAAAGACGCGGTTGACGGCAGGGCTGGGCAGTGGCAGCGATCTGGCCCGGGCGGAAGCAGGGCTTGCCGATGCCATGGGCGCTGCGGCCAATGGTGCCCGCAATCTGGCAGCGGCGCGGGCGCGGTTCCACGAATTGTTCGGGGCTGTCGCACCGCTGCGGCCGCGCCGGGCTGTGTTGCCAACCTCTGTTGCCGGCGATGCCGATGCGGCCGCGATCATGAGCCATGCCAGCCCGCCGGTCGTCGCGGCGCTGGCCGCCGTCGATGCCGCCAATGCCGATGTGACGGCAGCGCGCGGCGACAGCCTGCCAAGACTGAGCGCCGGCATAGCGGCAACACGCTATGCCGCCTTTGACGGCAATGGGAATTTCGATGTGCGCGGCCAATTCAGCCTCCGCCAGACATTGTCGACAGGCGGGGCCGAAGCGGCGCGCCGCGATGCCGCAAAGGCCCGGGCCAGCGCCGCCAGATTTGCCGGCGACCGAATCATCGCCGGTGCCGAACGCGAGGCCGAAACCGCCTTTGCCGATGCCCGCATCCTTGATGGCGCCCTCGACGCGCTGGGCGATGCCTATCGCGCCAACCGGCGCAGCCGCGATGCCATCGCCGAACAATATCGGCTCGGCCGCATCGGCCTTGGTGACCTGTTGCGCAGCGACGATGATTATTTCGCTGCCAGCCGAGCGCTACTGCTGGGCACAATCGAACGCGATATCGCCCGTTATACCTTGCTGGCCCGCACCGGCGAATTGCTCCGGCATTTCGGGATTGCACCCGGCGAACCATCCCCGCCTGCCCGCCCCTCCAGTATCGGGAGACCCTGACCATGGTCGCCATGCCGCCGCAATCAGCCTTTTCCGTCAAGACCGAACCCTATCCCGCAGCAAAACTCGTCAACAGGCTCGCCGCAGCCGACACGGTGCCGACGGCGCCGCTGCCGCTGTTGCCGGCGCGCGCTGGCGATTGGCTGCGGGCGCCGCTGTGGGCGAATCGCGGGCTGTTTGTTCAAGTCGCCATCGCGGCAATGCTGATCAACCTGTTCACCCTCGCCACCTCATTCTTTTCGATGGCGGTCTACAACAAGGTGGTGCCGGCCAATGCCAGCGATTCGCTGCTGGCGCTTACGATCGGCATGGTCATGATCCTCGGTTTTGATTTCATCCTGCGCACCGTGCGGGGTTATTTCGTCGATGCCGCCGGCCAGAATATCGATCGATCGCTGGGGGCCGCTATTTTCGATCGGTTGCTGGCCTTGCCGCTGGCCGATCGGCGCGGCTCCAATGGCGCTTTTGCGGGGGTATTGCGCGAATTTGAGACCCTGCGCGAATTTTTTGCCTCGGCAACCGTGACAACCTTGGTCGATGTGCCGTTCGTTTTGCTGTTTGTCGGGGTAATCGCGCTGGTGGCACCGCCGCTGGCGCTGGTGCCGCTGCTGGCCATCCCGCTGGTCATCGGCGTCGCCTGGGGCTCACAACCGCTCCTCGCCCGGCTCAGCGACGCCAGTCTTGGTGAAGGCCTGACCAAACAGGGCGTCATCGTTGAAACCATCAATGGCCTTGAAACCATCAAGGCCAGCCGCGCCGGCGCCATGCTGGCGCGGCGCTGGCAGATCGCCGTCAGCCATCATGCCAGCCTGTCGCTGCGCCAACGGCTGGTCTCGGCGGTGGCGGTCAACACAGCTACCCTGGCCCAGAATCTGGTCTATGTCGGCACCTTGACACTTGGTGCGACCCTGGTTTTCGATCATCAGCTGAGCATGGGCGCCCTGGTTGCGGCATCGATGCTGTCAGGGCGCTGTGTGGCGCCACTGGGGCAGATCGCCAGCTTGCTGACCCGGCTCAGCCAGACCCGATCGGCGTATCGTGCGCTCGACCGGGTCATGGCGTCCGCCGGCGAAGTTACGGCAGGCCTGCGCCGGCCCTGCCTGTCGGGCGCCATCGAATTTCGCAATGTCAGCTTTCGCTATCCCGGCAGCACGGCGCTGGCGCTTCAATCCATCAGCTTTCGGATCGAGCCCGGGGAACGCGTGGCCATGGTCGGGCGGGTCGGTTCGGGTAAATCGACGATCACCCGACTGGTGCTCGGGCTGTATCAACCCGAAGCCGGCGCGATCCTCATCGATGACAGCGATGTTCGCCAGCTGCACCGCGACGATCTGCGGGCGAGCATCGGTTCGGTATTGCAGGACGTGGTGCTATTGTCGGGCAGTATCCGCGACAATATCGCGCTCGGCGATCCCGCCATCGCCGATGCCGCCGTCCTCAGTGCCAGCCGGCTAGCGGGCGCGCATGATTTCATCGGCGGGCTCGACGATGGCTATGACCGCCTGCTCGCCGATCGCGGCGAAGGCCTGTCGGGGGGTCAGCGCCAGGCCATTGCGCTGGCCCGGGCCCTGGTTGGCACGCCGCCGCTGCTGTTGTTCGATGAACCGACCAGCGCCATGGATATGGTAACCGAAACCGCGTTGATCGACCGGCTGGAAACAGCGCTCGACGGGCAGACGTTGCTGCTCGTCACGCATCGCCAGGCCCTGTTGCGGCTGGCAACCCGCATCATCGTCATCGATGCCGGGCGGATCGTTGCTGACGGCCCGCGCGATGCCGTGCTGGCTTCGCTTATTCCCCAATCCGGAGCCTAGACCATGGCAGCTGCAATGATTTTCGACCGGCTGGCGGCACCCTTGCCGCCGTCTCGCACCGCGCAATGGCTGCTGGGGCTGGTGGTGACGATGACCGCTGCGATGTTGATGTTTGCGGGTCTGACGCGATTGCCCGAAACGGCGGTGGCGCCGGGCCGGGTGGTGTCGGGCCGGCCGTTGCAGATTGTCAGCAATCCCGAAGGCGGCAGCGTCGCGGCCATATTGGTGCGCCCGGGGCAACATGTCGCCAAAAATACGCTGCTGATGCAGCTCGATCCGCGCGCTGTCGCTGCCGATTACGGAAAATCGACAGCTACTGCCAATGCACTGCAGGCGCGGATTGCGCGGCTGTTGGCCGAAGGCCAGGGGCGATCGCCCGAATTTTCGGCATCGCTGGTGCGCGATGCGCCAGAAGCCGTCGCTGCCGAACAGGCACTATGGTCCGCGCATCTGGCCGATGTTCGCGGCGCGGCGGCGGCCGATGGTGCACGAGTCGATGCGGCGTCCAGATCGCTGGCGGAGGCGCAGGCCGATGTAGCCGCACGCACCGAGGCCGTCGCCCAGGCCAGCCGCGAAATCGCCGTGCTGCAGCCGTTGGTGGACAAGGGTATCGAGCCGGCGATCAGCCTCCAGCGCGCCCGATCGCAACTGGCGCAATACAGCGCCGCGGCGGCGGGCGCTGGCGCCGCCGTCGCGCGGGCGCGGGCCATGCAGGCCGAAGCCGCCGGCAGCCTACGATCGGCTGGCGGGCGTTTCCGCTCGCAATCGGCCGACGCGCTTGCCTCGGCGCAGGCGGAACTGGCAGGGCTGACAGCGGGCTTGCCGGCGCTGGCCGGACGGCTGGCCCGCGCCGATGTGCGCAGCCCGATTGCCGGCACCGTGCAGCGCGTGCTGGTCGCAACCATCGGCGGCACGATCAGGGCCGGCGACCCGCTGGTCGAAATCGTTCCCGCCGGCGAGGCGCTGGTGGTAGAGGCCCGGGTACGCCCGGCCGATATCGCCTTTGTCCATGCCGGCCAGGCGGCAAGGGTGAAGCTGACCGCCTATGATGCGTCGGTCTATGGGGGGCTCGATGGGCGGATCATCGCCATTTCACCCGATGCCGTGCTCGATGAACGCGGCAATGAAGGTCATTACATGGTGCGGATTGCGACCACAAAGGCAGGGCTGGTTGCGCCAGACGGCGCGCCTCTGGCAGTCGTGCCGGGGATGGTCGCGCAGGTCGATTTGATCGGCCGCCAGCGCTCGATTTTGTCCTATCTGCTCAGCCCCGTGACAAAATTGGGCCAGAACGCCTTTCGGGAGCGCTAGCTTCGATTGCGCATTTATTAATCCGTCATCCCGGGCTCGACCCGGGACCCAGTTTCACTTTTGGTTCCAAAGAACAACTGGGTCCCGGGTCGAGCCCGGGGTGACGGATTTTTAGGCCAGGGGAATCCAGCCCGAGGTGTTTCGGGTTCAGGCGGCGGCTTCGACGCGGTGGAGGGCGCATTGGCTCCAGATATCGCTCAACGCCTTGACCAGCCGGTCGATATCCTCGTCCGAATGCACAGGGCTGGGCGTGATGCGCAAACGTTCGGTGCCGACAGGCACGGTCGGATAATTGATCGGCTGGACGTAGATGCCGTGATTTTCCATCAGCCAGTCGCTGATCATCTTGGCCTTTTTGGCGTCGCCGACCATGACCGGAATGATGTGGCTGGGGTTTTCGATCTGCGGAATGCCCATGGCGCGCAGCGCGCTGCGCACCTTTGCAACGCGTTCCTGCTGTCGCTTGCGCTCAAAAGGTGATGCCTTCAGGTGCCGGACCGATGCCAGCGCGCCAGCGGCGATGGCGGGCGGCAGGGCGGTCGTGAAAATAAAGCCCGAAGCAAAGCTGCGCACGAAATCGCACATCGCCTTTGATCCGGCGATATAGCCGCCAACGACGCCGAACGCCTTGCCCAGCGTACCTTCAATGACCGTCAGCCGATCCATCACACCTTCACGTTCGGCAACGCCGCCGCCGCGCGCGCCATACATGCCAACGGCATGGACTTCATCGATATAGGTCATCGCGCCATGTTTTTCGCAGACTTCGATGATTTCCTTGATGGGGGCGATATCGCCATCCATCGAATAAACGCTTTCAAACGCCACCAGCTTGGGCCGGCCGGGTTCGACGCCAGCGAGCAGCCGGTCGAGGTCTTCATAGTCATTATGCTTGAATTTCAGGCACTCGGCGCGGCTGTGGCGAATGCCTTCGATCATCGAGGCATGGTTCAGCGCATCCGACAACACCACGCAATTGGGCAATTTTGCCGCCAGCGTGCCCAGCGCCGCCCAGTTGGAGACATAGCCCGAAGTGAACAGCAGCGCGTCTTCCTTGTTGTGAAGATCGGCAAGTTCGATTTCGAGCTGGCGATGCGCATACATGGTGCCCGAGATATTACGGGTGCCGCCGGCGCCGGCGCCCGACCGATCGAGTTCCTCATGCATGGCGGCGATGACATCGGGATGCTGGCCCATGCCGAGATAATCATTGGAGCACCAGACCGTAACTTCCTGTGTGCCATTTTCCAAAATCCGGGTGGCGCGCGGGTAATTGCCCTTTTGCCGTTGCAGTTCGGCGAAGACGCGGTAATTTCCGCGTTCCTTTAGGCCATCGAGCGCGGCCTGGAAATGGGCTTCATAATCCATTTTTGTCTCCCCGAATCCCTTATTGCCCTGAGGTATCAAGGGCTGCAAGCCTATTTGATTGCAAAATTGTTGAAGCAGGGCTGCTGCTTGCCCCGCCGACGTCCTCGGTTTGGGCATGATGGCGCCCGTCACGCATCGCCCAGCGGAACAGTGTCGTATCCTGCCAGGGCATAACCAGAAAGCCATGTTCCACAAAAGCCAGAATAACGAGCGCAAAGGCCAGCGCATATCCCGTAGCAACGCCATTTTCGGCGGCCAGGGCGGCATTACCAAGCACCGCTGCCAATATCGCGATCGACACCATGCTGAAAGCAAAAAAGAACCGCGGCGGCCGGATGCGAAAATAGCTGGCCAGATAGCGCATATGCTCGGGCATCATTTCGGTCGACAAATGCGGCACGCCTGCAAAAATATTGAGCTTTGCCGAAAGCCGCATGACGAACAGCAGCAGAAACGTAAGCGTTGCCGTCTGGTTGGGCTGACCCCAGCTGGCCGCAGCGATGACGAGAACGGTAAAGAACATCGCCACTTCGTGATGGATGAGCGTGGCGGCGGCGAGCCGGAATCGCCGCCAGCCCCGCGCATCGGCCGGACAGGGTTCGCGATTGGGCCCGGTGACAAAGCCCATCAGAAAACTCAATTCATGCCAGCCCCACAAAACCAGCGCGCAGGCAAAGCCGGTGTAGGCCGCCGCACTGCCGGTCATCGGCGCTGTCGCGATGATGCCGCCCATGGCAAAGCCGCTGGCGATCGTGGCGCCAACAAGGCTGGCCGGCCAGGTCCGGCTGGGCAGGCGATCGAGCCACAGCACGCAGCCTGTCGCCAGAAACCACAGCATGGTTGCAAACAGCAACGGCAAGGCGAGCGCCGAAACCAACGCTACCAGACCGGTTGCAGCCGGACTGTCGCGGGCAAGTCAAATGATTCAACCGGCTGCAGATACAGCCGCGCAAAGGTGACAGCCGCGCCAAGTGACAGGCCAAAACGCCTGACGCCAGCCATCATGCCGCCGGTTTTGCGCGTCGCATCGATGCCGGCCGACAGGCGGCGCATCTGTTCCAGCAGAGCACGAAATTTCGGCGCGTCGGTATCCAATGCCAGCGGAAATACCTGGCGGGTAATCTGGGTGGTGATGCTGAACACCTTGAAATCATAGTCGGTCGGATCGATGCCGAATGCCTTGTACAAAATCGGCCGGTTATGATCGCGGACGTACATGGTCGCATAGACTGCGACGAGGAAAAACCTGATCCACAGCTTGTTCAGGCCAGTAAGCAATTTGGGGTCGGACCGCATCAGCAGGGCAAAGGCTTCACCATGCCGGAATTCATCGCTGCACCAGGCTTCGAACCATTTGAAGATCGGATGGAAACGCATTTCGGGGTGGCGTTCGAGATGGCGATAGATGGTAATATAACGCGCATAGCCAATTTTTTCAGACAGATACGTTGCGTAGTAAATGAATTTCGGCCGGAAAAACGTGTATTTCTTGGTCCGCGTCAAAAACGCCAGGTCGATGCCGATACCGCTGTCTTTCAAACTGTCGTTGATGAAACCGGCGTGACGGGATTCATCGCGCGCCATCAACTTGAACAGCGCCTTGGCATCGGGATTCTTCATGCGCTTGGCGATTTCGGCGTAAAGGATGCAGCCCGAAAATTCCGACGTCATCGATGACACCAGGAAATCGGTGAATTCACGGCGCAATTCAGGGTCCAGCCGATCAATCGCCCCATCGAATTCAGGCGTCCGCTTGAAATGCGTTTTGTTGGGATCGGCGGTCATTTCAGCGATCAGTGCATCCCATTCGGGGCGCACCAGCGACACGTCGATGCGATCCATGGCGGCATAGTCCGTCGTGTAGAAACGCGGGCTGAGCATCGTATCCTCGGTCGCCATCGCCAGCGCATCGGCCTTTGTCACCACGGCATCGGGCGCGGCGGCGTCCCTGGCAATCGGCGCGTGCACATTCATCGCGTCTTCTCCGAAGTAAAGCTGATCTCGTAAAGCTCAGTCAGATCGAGACTGGCACGCAGCCTAGTCCAATATCGGGTCAAAAGACCAGCCCGTGACACCGTTGCACGACGCCGCAGCGTAATCGATTCCCCAAAGGGCAGACGCACCGGGCTGCCATGCACCGTCACCTGATCACCGGGGCCCAATTCGACATCGCCATCTAGCTCGACATGGGCGTGCAGCGCATCGGCCGTATGTTCAACGGCGATCGTGCAGCCGGTTTCCCAGCTTTCCCGGGTGAACAGCCGGGTCAACCCGGCGCGCCGAAAAAGCCGCCATTGCCGTTTTTGGGGTCGGTCTTGACGATGACCGTGTCCTTGCTGGCCAGCAGCGCTGCAAAGGAGGCGCGGTTCGTCGACCCAAAACTGCCCAGTTCGATGATCCGCCCGGTCGCTCCATCCGTAAGGGTCAGAGCGCCATTGGCCCATTGCGTGACGCTGACCGGGGCGTCGTGCGGCGCCTGTTTCAGCATGCGTTCCCGCATCAGGCCGCGCATGACGCCGCGGATAAAGCCGCTGTTTGAGCCACGTTCGAGGATCAAGGCGACAGTATTGGTATCGGCATCGAGCGCGATCAGCGCGCCATCCTTACGATCGACAAAGCGGAAATTGCGCGTGGCAACGATTGCCACCTGCTCGCGCTCGCGCGTTTGCGGGGTAGTCTCCCGGGCTGGCAAGATGCCGGTGCGAATGCCGAACACCGCCAAAAGCGTGATCCCTACCAGCGCGCCGGCCGCATAGAGCACGCCAACAGGGAATTTTTCGCCGCGAAAATCACTCATCGGGTCAACGACTTGTCATCAGGTCAGGCTGCAACGCCAACCGCGCCGGGGAATGTCTGCGGGCCGGATTCAACGCTGGCCAGACGCGCCGGCAGCGGTTGTTCATGGGCCTTGGCCAGCGCCCCCGCCAAAATGCCGGTAAAGCTTTCGGGCACCGCCCGCAGCATAGGCTGCGGGCGTGATGCCCGCCATGGCCGCACATGCGGCCACATCTGCAACCAGCCGAGCGGAAAGCGTTCGGTCGGCAGCAGGGCGATATCGACAAAACCATCGCCAGCCGGCTTGCTATCGGCCGAACCGATGCACGCCAGGGGCAGGTTGACGCATTTTGGCAAGGCGGCACCAAAACGCATGACGATACGGCGATTGGTCAGCGTGTAGATGGTCGATCGCTGCGCCGCATAGGCAAGACCGGCAAGCAGGCCAAGCCCGACCAGCGCCACGGCCAGCGTCACCAGCGCTCCCCTGAAGCCCGTGCCACCAGCGACAAAAGCCAAGGCCGCAACGACCAGAAACCAGCCCGCCACCAGCCTTATGTGAAACACCGCCTTGGCAAAACTGCGCCAGTCCGGGGCGCCCTGCCAGATGATGGTTTCACCGGGCGGCAGTTTTCCGGGCAGGCCCGGGATCGGCTCGATTTCATATTCGACTGTCACAACAAGGGTTCCGAGCGTTCGGGCGTTGCCCAAAGGTAGCCGGCGCCGAAATAGGCCGAGACTTTTTCTTCCTCCAGCAAGGTGATCTGCTTTGTCGATTTCAGCTGCGGGCAGCCAGCAAACTGCGCTGCCGTCACGGCATCGCAGGCGATGACATTGCGCCTGACCGTCACCATCGGCATCGGCAAGGTCGCGGTACCGCCATCGGTCAGTTCAATATCGAGATAGCGGATGACATGTTCGGCACGGTCGACCCAAAGATCGCGCACCGTCCCTGCCACCTTGCCGTCAAGCCCTGTAACCGGCAGGCCGCGCGGATCGGTATCACGGCCGGCGACGCTGATATGCGCCTCGATGCGCATGGGGACGATGCGCGGGCGACCGAACATGTCAAAATCCGGCCGGTCGGCACGCAGCGCATAGGCGCCCGGACCAACGCCGGAGCCAAGCTTTTCACCCACAACATCCAGCGGCGTGCCATCATAGGCGCGCGCCAGCACGTTGGTTGGCATCGGATCACGCTGGCCATTGGGCTGATACACCGTGCCTTCGCCATGCGGCAGTTGAAAGGCTTTCAGATCGCTTTGGCCTGTCGTGCGCGCCAGTTCGGCGCCGATGATTCCGGTCACATCATATTCCAGCGGATAGCCTTCGCGCCGGCTTTCGCGGTTGAGGTACCAGACCAGAACGATAAAAAACCCGAAAAACATGTAAAAACACAGCTCGGCCACATCGAGACCGCCGACCAGGATTACATTCGACATCATATGCCTCCCCTTCAGGTTGGGAATTCGGTCAAGCCGAAACGAGCGCCGGGTTGCGGACCCGAGGCTCGCCGCGCCAGCGGGCCAAGGGCGATCAGACTCATGAACAATAACGCGATTTCGATATGCCAGACAATCGAATAGCCTGTCGATGGGTCAACGAGCCCCGGCCCAAGCGCCCCCGCCATGGCAAGCCCGCCGATGCCATCGCGAATTGCCCCCGACGCAAGGATGCCAACACCCGCCGCCGACGCTTGCACCGCCCCCCAGGCACCGAGCGCGAGGCCCGAGCCGCCAGATTCCCCGAGCGACATGGCCGCTGTCAGGGTGCAGACCGCGAACAGCCCGTTGCCAAGCCCGATCAGCGTTGCGCCAAAACAGAATAACGCCACCGAATGCAAAGGCGCTGACAAGACCACCAGTGCAAAAGCGATGATGCCGATCAGCGCGCCATAGCCGGCCAGCCGCGCCGGTTCCAGCCGCCTGCCCATCAGATTGGCGGCAAAATACAGGCCGACCAATGTGCCCCATGATGACAGCGCCGTCAGCGCCGTTGTCTGGCCAACGCTGAGCCCCAGAATCTGGCCACCAAAAGGCTCGAGCAATATGTCCTGCATGCCAAAGCCCGCCGCCCCCAGCCCGACCGCGATCAACAGCCGGCGGGTCCGTGGTGCTGCGGTGAAATCCGCCCAGCGCACGCCGAAATCCTGCGCTTGTTCGGCAGTCACCAATGTGCCTCCCGATTGGCGCGGTTCCTGTTTCCACAACGCCACGACATTCAGCGCCATTGTCACAACGGCCGTACCCTGAATGACGCCGACCAGCTGGGTTTCGGTGAAATCATGAAGGATTCGCCCCAGCACCAGCGAACTCAGCAACATGCCAACCAGCAGCATGACATACAGCAGCGACACGACGCGCGGCCGCGCCGCCTCGGGCGCAAGGTCATTGGCCAGCGCCAGCCCCGCCGTCTGCGTCATGGCAACGCCCGCGCCGACCATCAAAAAGGCGATGGCGCCAAAAATTTCGCCGGCCAATGGCCCCGAATTGCCATTGCCGGTCATCACCAGCAGCGCGAACGGCATGATGGCGAGGCCGGCAAACTGAAACAGCGATCCGAACCAGATATAGGGCACCCGTTTCCAGCCAAGAATCGAGCGGTGATTGTCGGATTTATGGCCGATCAGCGCGCGCAGCGGCGCAAACAGCAGCGGCAGCGCCACCAGCAGCGACACCAAAGTCGCCGAGATCTTCAGCTCGACGATCATCACCCGGTTGAGCGTCGCGTTAAGCAAGACCATCGACAGCCCGACCGAAACCTGGAACAGCGACAGCCGCAACAGGCGCGGCAGCGGCAATTCGACCGTCGCTGCATCGGCAAAGGGCAGGAACTGGGTCCCCAGTTTTTTCCAAAGGCCCTGCGCCCGGCTCATGCCGTCAAGACTTCCTGGGCGTGACTTGTGTAAAATCCGCGCGAAACGCGTTGTTCGCGGCCCAGCCTCGCCCTGGCCACCCGGCTGAGGCGGCTGCGCAGCACGTCATGCGAGACCGGAATGATCGACGGCGACCGATCGGATTTGGGAAAAAACTGCCCGATGGCCCGCGCCGTGCGCAACAGCGGCGTGCCCGGGGCAAAGGTGAAAATCAGGCTTTCGCCGGCGCGTTCGGCCAGCCTTGCGGTGGCAGCGGCGATCTGATCGGCTTCATAATGGATGAGCACGTCCATCGAAACGATATGATCGAAATGGCCCAGCGCCGGATCGAGCATGTCGCCGGCGTGCAGATCGATCCTGTCCCGGACATCAGCGGGCAGGCGTTCGCGGGCGATGGCGATCAGTTGCGGCGAGACATCGATGCCAACCACATCGGCGCCGCGCCGCGCCGCTTCGACCGCCAGCGCGCCGGTGCCGCAGCCGGCATCAAGGATTCGCCGCCCGGTCAGGTCCATCGGCAGCCAGGACAGCAACAACGCCCGCATTTCGGCACGACCGGCGCGCACTGTCGCCCGGATTTTGGAAACCGGCGCATCGCTGGTCAACGCCGCCCAGGCATCAAGCGCGGTGCGGTCGAAATATTCCTCCAGCCGGCCGCGCTTGGCGACCCAGCCGGGGGTCGGTGTCGATGCAGCAATATTTGTCATTCAAAGCCGAGAAATTCAAAAATATCGCGGTCCTTCATCGGCTGGGCATCAAGCGGTTTCGTGCCCGCCCAAAGCGTTGCCGCAAGCCGGCGGTATTCGTTGCACACAGCCTCGATTTCGGGCGAGGATTCCATTTCGAAAATAGTGCATTTTTTCAGCCGTGAACGGCGGATGGCGTCAAGATCGGGAAAATGCGCGAGGGTTTCAAGGCCGGTCGCGGTGCAGAAACGATCGATTTCATCGGTCGCCGCCGATCGGTTGGCGATGACGCCGGCCATGCGCACTTCATAATTTTTTGATTTCGCCTTGATGGCGGCAACGATGCGGTTCATCGCAAAGATGCTGTCGAAATCATTGGCGGCGACGACCAGCGCCCGATCGGCGTGTTGCAGGGGCGCTGCAAAACCGCCGCAGACGACATCGCCGAGCACATCGAAGATAACGACATCGGTTTCTTCGAGCAGATGATGCTGTTTCAACAATTTGACCGTCTGGCCAACCACATAGCCGCCACAGCCGGTGCCGGCCGGCGGGCCACCCGCCTCGACGCACATGACGCCGTTGAAACCTTCGAACATATAATCTTCGGGACGCAATTCCTCATGATGGAAATCGACCGTTTCCAAAATGTCGATGACCGTCGGCATCAATTTTTTAGTGAGCGTGAAAGTGCTGTCGTGCTTTGGATCGCAGCCGATCTGCAACACGCGTTTGCCGAGCAGCGAAAACGCCGCCGACAGGTTCGACGATGTCGTCGATTTGCCGATGCCGCCCTTCCCGTAAACCGCAAATACCTTGGCATTGCCGATATGCATGGCGGGGTCGAGCTTGACCTGCAGGCTGCCCTCGCCATCGGGCGGTGGCAGGGCGCGGTCGAGATCTAAAAGGCCCATAGCTTCTTTCCTCATGCCGCCTGTTGCGTCACGCCTTCAAGGATATCCTCGGCGGCGTCCGAGGCCGCGTGGAGCGCTGCCAGCGTGGCAGGATCCGGCGACCAGAATTTGCGCTCCGACGCTTCGATCAGCCGGTTGGCGACCTTGGCAGCGGCGCGCGGGTTCATTTCAGCAATACGATCGCGCATCGCTTTGTCGAGCACATAGGTTTCGGTGATACGCTGATAGACCCAGGGGTCAACTTCGCCGGTGGTCGCCGACCAGCCCATCGTCGTCGTGACCGCCGCCTCGATCTGCCGAACGCCCTCATAGCCATGGCGCAACAGGCCTTCGGTCCAGGTCGGGTTGAGGATGCGCGTGCGGGTTTCGAGCGCTACTTGTTCTTGGAGGGATCGCACCTTGCCAGCGCCCTGGGTCTGGTCGCCGATATAGACGGGCGCCGCTTCGCCGCCTTTGGCGCGGGTGATGGCCCGGCTGATACCGCCCAAAGTATCGACATATTGATCGATGGTGGTGATGCCGAGTTCAACGCTTTCAAGGTTCTGATAGGCGCAATCGACGGTTTTCAGCGCCGATGCCAGCAAGGCCGGCTGGCGCATCGGAATGCCCTTGACGCCATAGGCAAAGCCTTTCTGGCGTTCGAAACAATCGGCGAGTTCATCAGGATCGGTCCAGCCGCTCGAATCGATCAGCAAATTGACATTGGCGCCATAGGCCCCTTCGGCATTCGAATAGACGCGCAAGGCCGCCGTTTCGAGATCGCAACCATGTTCGGCGGCATGAGCGAGGCTGTGTTTCCGCACAAAATTCTGGTGGGGCGGTTCATCGGCTTGCGCCGCCAATAACGCCGCCTCGGCCAGCATGCGGGTCTGCAGCGGCAACAGATCGCGGAACACGCCCGACAAGGTCACCACCACATCGATTCGCGGCCGGCCAAGCTCGGCCAGCGGTACCAGCGCGGCACCGGCGAGCCGATTATAACTGTCAAAATGCGGCCGCGCGCCCATCAGCGCCATGGCCTGCGCCAATTGCGCGCCTTCGGATTTGAGATTGTCGGTTCCCCAGAGCACCATGGCGATGGTTTCGGGCAATTCGCCCGAATCTTCGATGGCGCGGTCGATGATGCGCTGCGCCTGGGCAGCGCCATCCTTGACGGCAAAGGCCGAAGGCAGGCGGAACGGATCGAAACCATGGATATTGCGCCCGGTCGGCAAAATCTCGGGTGTCCGCAAGATATCGCCCCCCGACACCGGCCGCACATAACCGCCGCCGAGCGCCTGGACGAGGCCATCGAGCTCATGATTGGTCGCAAGCGCCATGTTGAGCGCAGCAAGTTCCTGCAACAACGGGGTCTGGAGACTTGCCGTGCCAGCAACGATGGCCTCGATCGTGGCGCGGTCGATCGTTTCCATGCGGGCCGACGCGACCGCTGACAGCATGTCGATGCGTTCGGCAGGTGTCGCCGCCTGGCCCGCCACATGCAGGCCCTGTGGGATCAGTTCGCGTTCGATTTCATAAAGTTTTGCCGCCAGCGCCGGCACATCATTGCCGTCAAGATCGAGCCCCAGCGCCTGTTCGACGATAATGTCCGAGAGCAACGCCAGTTCATCGCTGGCGGGATCGGCGCTGCGCCAGCGTTCGACACTGGCTTTCAGATCGGCAAGCCCCTTGTAGACGCCCGAATTGGTCAGCGCCGGGGTCAGGTAGCTGACAAGCGTCGCCGCCGACCGGCGTTTGGCCAGCACGCCTTCGGAGGGATTATTGGCGGCATAAAGATAGATGTTGGGCAGATCGCCGATCAACCGTTCGGGCCAGCAGCGCGCGGTCAGGCCGGTCTGTTTGCCGGGCATGAATTCAAGGCTGCCATGGGTGCCGAAATGCAGCACCGCATGGGCACCGAAATCATGCCGCAACCAGCGGTAAAAGGCCATGAAGGCGTGCGTCGGAGCAAAACGCCCTTCAAACAACAGCCGCATCGGATCGCCTTCATAGCCCAAAGCCGGCTGAATCCCGACAAAGACATTCCCAAATTGTGCACCAAGGATGAAGACGTGCCGGCCATCGGTTTGGAGCTTGCCAGGCGCCGGGCCCCATTCGGCCTCTATCTCACGCAGATGCGGTTCGGTCGCAACGATATGATCGGCGCTGACATGGGCATGGACATTGGCCTCCATGCCGTAACGCTGGGCATTGCCATTGATGATGCGCTGGCGCACAGCCTCGCCGTTCTCCGGCACTTCGACGTCATAGCCTTCGGATTTCAGGCGCTTCAAAGTTTCATGGAGCGATTCAAAAACCGCCAGAAACTGTGCCGTGCCAGCCGCGCCGCCATTGGGTGGAAAGTTGAACAGGACGACGCCAATCTTGCGGTCCGCTGCCGTCGTATGCCTCAACGCCGCCAGTTTCAGCATCCGCGCCGCCAGCGCCTCGGCACGTTCGGGGCAGCTTTGCATCGCCCGCACGGCACCGCCCACGGGCCAGGTACAGCCGCGTTCGCAGCCCGTGCAGGCGGTGTCGGTGCCGTCCGATCGCCCGCCAAAAACCATCGGCGTGGTGCCGCCATCGAGTTCGGGAATGGCGATCATGATGGTCGATTCAAGCGCCAGCAGCCCCTGCCGGTTGCCACCCCAGCCCTGCAGGCTTTGAAATTCAACCGGGTGCGCTGCGACATAGGGCCGGTCAAGTTCGGCCAGCGCCACTTCAGCAGCCTTTGAATCATTATAGGCAGGGCCACCGACAAGGCTGAACCCCGTCAGATTGACGATGGCATCGACCGTCGCCACGCCGTTTTCCATGAACAGCGCCGCCATCGCCGGGCGGGCATCAAGGCCGCCGGCAAAGGCCGGGATGACGTTGAGGCCCTTGGCCTCCAGCGCCCGGATGACGCCATCATAATGTTTTGCGTCATTGCCGAGCACATAGGATCGCAGCAGCACCAGTCCGATGGTGCCGGTCGCATCGGCGCGGCGCGGCAGATCGGCGAGCGACGTGCCCATGCGGTCCGGCAGATCGGGATGATAGACGCCGATTTCCGGATATTCGCGCGGTGCTTCGGCCTTGAAATTGCCACGCACCATGGCGCGCGGCCCGGCGGCATAGCGTTCGACCAGCGCCCGGACCATCTGAAAGGCATTGTCGTCCGACCCGGCCAGCCAATATTGCATGGTCAGGAAATAGGCCCGCACGTCCTGCGCCGTGCCCGGCACCCATTTCAGCAGCTTGGGCAGGCGCCGCAACACCGCCATCTGCGCGGCGCCACTGTTGCCGCCGCCTTTACCGTCGCCGGGTTTTGACGATCCACGCAGTTTTTTCAGCCAGCCAAGCGGGCCTTTGGGCGGCGCGTCCATGCGATAATCGCCCATGCGCGTCAGCTTGACGATTTCGGCCGCCGACATCAGATTGACCATGGCGTCGCATGCGTCGCGGCGCGCCTCCAGTGCCGGTTTGATGGCGCGGATCTGGTCTTCAAGGAAAATCATCGACGTGACGATGATATCGCCCCGCGCGATATCGGCGCGCGCGGCGGCGAGTTTGGCGCCATCCTCCCAATCGGCAGCGGCGTGAAAACCAATGGAAACGCCCGGCTGTTCTGCCTCGAAACGCGCCCGGGCACGTTCGATGGCGCCCGACAGATGATTATCGAGGGTAACGATCACGACATGGATGCCAGCGTCGTCGATCTGGCTGGTCGGGAGCATGTCAGCGCGCATAATGGGCTTTGGCCTCGTACAGCGTCTCGACCGAGATCGCGGCGACGCCTTTTTCGCTGGCGTAGCGTTCCGTGTTGCGTCGCGCCTTGGCTCGCACGAAAAACGGTATCTTCATCAGTTCGCGGGTGGCATCGGCGGACCAGCCTGAGGCCAGTTCAACTGCCACCGGCGCATCGACGGCTTCGGCGGCAGGGCTTGCGGCGGTGCCATGCGGCGCCAGAACAGGCCCCCCGCCATGGCCGAGATGGCTTGGGCCATTGGCGTCGGAAAATTCAAAATCCTCGCGGAACATCGTCAACAGATGCTCCTCCAGCCCCATCACCAACGGATGTACCCAGGTGTCGAAAATGACATTGGCGCCTTCAAAACCCATTTGCGGCGAATGCCGGGCCGGAAAATCCTGGACATGCACGGGCGCCGAAATCACCGCGCAGGGCAGCCGCAGGCGCTTGGCAATGTGACGCTCCATCTGGGTGCCAAGCACCAGTTCGCAATTGGCTGCGGCAATCGCCTCTTCGACATCCAGATAATCGTCGGTGATCAGCGGCTCGATGCCGTAAAGTGCGGCTGCGGCCCGGATATCCCGCGCAAATTCGCGGTTGTAACAGCCGAGCCCGACGACTTCGAAACCCAGCTCATCGCGGGCAATGCGGGCAGCGGCAATGGCATGGCTGGCGTCGCCGAAAATAAACACACGCTTGCCGGTCAAATAGGTCGAATCGACCGACCGCGACCACCAGGGCATCCGCCCGGCGTCAGGATCGGCCGGTGCCGCGACTCCGGCCAGCCCCGCCACTTCGGCAATGAAGGCCCGGGTCGCGCCGACCCCGATGGGGATTGTCTTTGTAAATTTCTGGCCAAAATTCTTTTCCAGCCAGCGCGCCGCCTGTTCGCCGGTTTCGGGGTACATCAGCACATTGAAATCGGCCTCGCCAATGCCGGCAATGTCGGCGGGCGATGATCCCATCGGCGCCACCAGATGCACCTCGACACCAAGGTCGGCAAGGATGCGGCGGATTTCGATAACATCGTCGCGATGCCGGAACCCGAGCGCTGTCGGCCCCAGCAGATTGGCGCGCGGGCGGCGACCTTCTAGCGGTGGCGCCGAGCGGCTGCGATCGGCCAATTGCCGGACGATCTGGTAAAAAGTTTCCGATGCGCCCCAATTTTCCTTGTGCGAATAGCTCGGCAGATCAAGCGGGATGACCGGGCAGGGGAGCCCCATGGTCAGCGCCAGCCCGGCCGGATCATCCTGGATCAATTCCGCCGTGCAGGACGCGCCAACGATCATCGCCTGGGGCAAAAAGCGTTCATAGGCTTCGCGTGCTGCCTTTTGGAACAGTTCGGCCGTATCGCTGCCAAGGTCCCGCGCCTGAAAGGTCGTATAGGTCACCGGCGGGCGCTGGCCGCGCCGTTCGATCATTGTGAACAACAGGTCGGCATAGGTATCGCCCTGCGGCGCATGGAGCACATAATGCAGCCCGGTCATGCCGGTTGCCACGCGCATGGCCCCGACATGCGGCGGGCCTTCATAGGTCCAGACGGTCAGTTGCACCGGCTCAGACCAGCAGCCGGTCGCGGCGGACCAGCGGCCGCGCGAACAATTCCGCCAGATCGCCCGCCTGTTCAAAACCATGCACCG